>DATATJ010000171.1:0-10061 GCA_036268855.1 Vicinamibacterales bacterium | reverse complement strand
CTCGTCTTGAGCGCCTGGGTGACGGACGGGGGCGCCAAGGTGAACGTCCCGCCGCCGAGCGACCGCGGCCGCTCCGACGCGCTGCCTCCGCTCGCGATGACGTGGACGAAGTTTCGCGGCCCCGGCGCCGTGACATTCGACACCGCCGAACCCGCGATCGATCGCGCGCACGGCGGCCGGACGACGACGACGGCGACGTTCAGCGCGCCGGGCGCGTACGTGCTGCGCGTCGAGGGGATCGATGCCTCAGGCGTCGGCGGCGGCGGTTTTCAGTGCTGCTGGACGAACGCCCTTATCGAGGTCACGGTGCATAACAACTGAACGCTTGAGAATGTGAGGATTTGAGGATGTGAGGATTTGAGAAAGTAAATCCTCAGTTCCCCAAATCCCCAAATCCTCAGTCAAGACACCTCGACTGGTCGTCTGCCCGCGCTGCGACTCATCCGGCACGCGCATTGATATGGTGTGAGAGGAGTGCCGCGCCCACGTCTTCGATCTGTCGCCCGAATCGCCGGGAAAAGTCTCGTCTACCTCGTTGCGGTCGTGCTGGCGATCGTCGGCGCAGGCATCGGCGTCCTGGAGACGGCGTGGGCGAAGAACGAGCTCCGCACGCTCATCGTCCGGCAGGCCAACGAGTACCTCACGGCCACGCTCGAGATCGGCCGGCTCGAGGGCTCGCTGCTGCGCGGACTGCGGCTCGGCGACGTCCGGCTGTCGCGCAACAACGAGACGATCATCAGCATCGACGAAATCGATCTCCGTTACAGCCTGCGTGAGCTGTGGGAGAACGGTACCGTCATCCGGCGCATTCGTCTCGTGCGGCCGCGCGTCGTGGTGGCGAAGCAGGAAGACGGACGGTGGAATCTTGGCGCCCTCGTCAGGCGAGAGGCGAAGCGCGAGGAGCGCACCGGCCCCGGCCGCCCGATCGAGATCCTCGCGATCGAGGTCGTGGACGGGACCGTGCTGGTGCGCGACCCGCTGCAGTTCGGCGCCGCCCACGTGCCGTCCGACTTCCAGCATCTCGATACCACGCTCGCGTTCAGCTACCGACCCGTCAACTGGACGCTGCAGTTCACGAACGCGGCGTTCGTCGGGACGGCTCCCGACCTCACCGTGACGCAGCTGACCGGCGGCCTTGGGAACGGCGACGGCGGCTGGCACTTCGACAGCCTCTACGTCGAGACGCCGAGGACGACGTTCACATTGGATGGGCGGGTGGTGAAGAGCGACCAGCCGACCGTGCTCGACTTGCGCGTACGCGCGCCGCGCTTCGCGTTCCAGGAATGGTCGGGCATTCTCCACGGCCTCGAGCACATCGCTGTGGATGCGTCGTTCGACACGCGGCTGCAAGGTCCGCTTGCGCGTCTGGGCACCGATCTCGAACTGCAGGGCACCGGCGGCTCGGTGAACGGCCATCTCGTGCTCGACACGACCGTCCCTGGCTGGCACGGCAACGGTCATCTCGCCGTCGGCGGGATCGATCTCGCGCGATGGCTCGATCGCGCCGAGAAAGCGTCCGACATCTCGGGGCGCGTGACGTTCGACCTCGATCTCGATCTCGGGCATCACTTTCCGCGCGGCACGTATGCCTTCGACGGACCGCATGCGGCGTTCGCGGGATATGCGGGCGACCTCGTGCGGGCGCACGGTCAGCTCACGGCGACCCAGGTGCAGATCGCCGAGGCGACAGCCGTCGCGTACGGCGCCCACGTCACGGCGCAGGCCGGCAGCACGATCGGCCTCGACGCGCCTTTCCCCTATCGCTTTCAGGGCACCGTCGCGGGGATCGATCTGCGCCGGGTTCCGGCGTCCGTGCCGGTGCCGCACGTCGAGAGCGCGCTCACGTTCAGCTACGACGTGGCCGGCACCTTCAGCGGGCCGTACCTCGTCGGCCGCGCCGAATTTCAACCATCGGGCTTTCTGGGCGCCAGCATCGGCGCCGGCACCGTCGGCTCGATCGACACGCGGCCGACGCCGCTGACCTACGCCGGCGAAGGCGACGTGAACGGCATCAGCCTGCACCGCTTCGGCGACGGCCTGGACATCGCGTGGATGCGGGCGCCGCGCTATGCGGGCACCGTCTCGGGGCACTTCCATGTCGAGGGCGCCGGCAGCGATCGCGACACGCTCGTCCTGAGTGGCGGCGGCCATCTGACGCGCGCGCAGCTGTTCGGCGGCACGCTGGCCGACGCCGACCTCAGCATCGACATTGCCGGCGGCACGCTGAAAGGCTCGTACGACGGCCACTTCGCGCGGATCGATCCCGGCGTGGCGCTGGACGACCCTCGATTCGCGTCGAGGCTCACTGGAACGGCAACGATGCAGACCACCGTGCGCGATCTCCTGACCGGCACGCCGGGACTGGCCGACTACGACATCACCGGCACGACGGCGCTGAGCGCCTCGGTACTGCGCGGCGTGCCCGTGGACCGCGCGTCCTTTCGTGGCGGCCTGCACAACGGCGTCCTGCAGGTGGCGCGTGCGGACGTGCAAGGCTCGGCGGTCGCCGGCACGGCCACGGGCGCAGTCGCGTTCGGCGGCATCGGCGAAACGGCTCTCGACTACGATGTCGCGCGCCTGGACCTCGCCCAACTGGATACACTTCGCGCGGCATCGCCGACGACGACCGGGGCGTCGGACGACGGCGCTGTCTTGTCGGGGCTTGAAATCGGAAGCGGCCTTCAAGGCATGGCGATCACAAAGGGGCGGCTGAGCGGTCCGACCTCCGCCATGCGCCTGGCAGGCGACGCGACCATCAGCGATGTGAAGGCGGCCCGGTTCGACGCGCTGTCGGTCAACGGCCACTACGACATCACGATTCGTTCTGGCGGCCTCGCGAAATCCGATGCGCGCGTGACCGCGCGGGCGTCGTTCCCGGTTGTCCTGGGCCAGGCGCTCGAGCAGGCGTCCGGCTCGGTCACGATGTCGGGCGAGCGCGTGGGATTCGACGTCGCGCTCGCGGAGGCCCAGGGGCGCAACGGCTCGGTGAAGGGCGACATCATCCTGCATGCCGATCGCCGCGAAGCCGATCTGTCGACGCTGGCGCTTTCGTTCGGGACCGCGCCGTGGCGGCTGTCCCACGGTGCGGAGCTGCCGGCGATCGCGTGGACCGATCGCGGCGTGGACATTCAACCGCTCGCGATGCTGGGCGGCACCGCGGGCGATGAGCGGATCGACATCGCCGGCACGTGGCGCCGCGACGGCACGGGCGCGCTTCGGGTCACCGGCAGCCGCGTGCAGCTCGAAACGTTTGCGGGCGCGTTCGGGCGGCCGGCGCGCTATGGCGGGATGCTCGACATCGACGCCACGATTCGCGGCACGGCGGAGGCGCCGATCGTCACCGGGCAGGTCACGATTGCGAACGGGCGCGTGCAGCGCGTCGCGTATCAGCGGCTCGCGGGCCGCGTGGACTACAGCGACGGCCTGTTCACCGTCGCCGTCCGTCTGGATCAGGCGCCGAACGTCTGGCTCACGGCCGATGGCACGGTCCCGGTCGGCCTGTTCCGCCCGGCCTCGCCCGTTCGGCCGATCAACCTGGCATTGAAGTCGAGCGCCATCAACCTCGGGATCATCGAAGGGCTCACCGGCGTCGTCCGCAACGTGACGGGGACGGTGAAGCTGGACGTCACCGCGATGGGCACCAGCCGCGATCCGCACGCCCAGGGAACCGTGGAGATCGCCGACGGCGGCTTCCTGGCCACCGCGAGCGGCGCGCGCTACAAGAACGCGCGCGCGTCTCTGCTGCTGACGCCCGAGCGGATTACCGTCAGCGCGCTGCACGTAGAGGACTCCGACGGCGACCCCCTGGACGTGCACGGCAACCTCGGTACGCACGACCTCAAGGTCGGCGATCTGGAGATCGACGGGAGCGCGCGCCACTTCGAAGTGGTCCGAAACGAGTTCGGCAAAGTGAAGATCGACGCGAAGCTGCAGCTGCGCGGCCGGTTCGATTCGCCGCGCGTCGGCGGCGACCTCACGATCAGCAGCGGCGAGGTGAAAGTCGATCAGATTCTCGAGCGGGCGCTGTTCCAGCCGTACTCCACGCAGCCCGCCGGTCCGCCGGAGATGGACGCCGTCGCGGCGCTGAACCCGTGGGAGCGCCTCGGGCTCGGCATCGCCCTGCACGTTCCCGACACGCTCAAGCTGACGGGCGACGCCGTCCAGGTGGCCAGCGGGACGCCGATCGGCCTCGGCAACATCAACCTGAAGGTGGCCGGCGACCTGTATCTGTACAAGGAGGCAGGCCAACCGCTGTCGGTCACCGGATCGTTCGACTCGGTGAGCGGACGCTACAGCTTTCAGGGACGCCAGTTCGACGTCGATCCCACCAGCTCGATCAACTTTCTGGGCGACTTGAATCCCGATCTCGACGTCGCGGTGACGCAAACCATCGCCGGCGTCGTGGCGCGCGTCAGCATCACCGGGCCGATGCGCCAGCCCGAGCTGCACTTGACGAGCACGCCGCCGCTGGAGTCGTCCGACATCCTGGCGATGATCGTGTTCGGGACGCCCGCCAACGAGCTGTCGGCGTCGCAGCAGCAGAACCTCGCCGTGCGGGCCGGCACGCTGGCGGCCGGGTTCCTCGCCGCGCCAATCGTCACCGCGCTGCAGAACGAACTGGGGCTCGATATCCTGCAGCTCGAGACGTCAGGCGAGCTCGAACAGGGGCCGCGCATCACGGTCGGCAACGAGATCGCGCCGGGGCTCGTCGCGCGCTTCAGCCGCCAATTCGGGTCGGATCCGTATGACGAGGTGGCGCTGGAGTATGCGCTGTCGCGCCTGCTGCGTCTGCGGGCGACGTTCTCCGACGCGCAGTCACTGAACGCGCTCTCGCCGTTCAGGCGCATCGAGCGCGCGGGCATCGATCTGCTGATGTTCTTCAGCTTCTGAAAGGGGCTGGACGCTGGGGGCGCGAGGCTGGAGGCTGGGTGTTGGACGCTGGAGGCTGTCTCGGACCTCGCCTCTAGGCCCTAGCCTCTAGCCTCCAGCCTCTAGCATCCAGCCCCCCGTTTTTCAGAGCAGAAGCGTCTCGACGCGATGTGCGTGCACCATGTCCTCGCACGGCGACCACGCGAACACCGTGAAGTGCCCGTCCTGCGAGGCGACGAGCGCGACGGCATCGCGCTGATCCTGGACGAACTGCGCGGCGGACAAATGACGCGTGCCTCCGAGCTGCGTCGGATGGACGACGGCTGGCACGCCGCCTTCGATCGGCTCGGTGACGGTGACCTGCTCGACCTGCGGCGATCCCTTTCGCCGCGCGATCTTCGCGCCGAAGCCGACCAGCTCGTACGTGTTGGTGATCATCGTCGCGCCGTCCACCGCCGTGAGCCCCGCGATCGCGTCCACGGCTCGCCCCCAGGCTTCCTGCCACCAGCGCTGCCGCCGCTGATCCTCCGGCTCGCGGATCAGATCCACGAGCACCGAGTAGGCCGGCGATACGGCGTAGGTGATCGGGTGCACGATCGATTCGCGCCAGGTCTGCGAGTCGCCGGGCACGACGAGCAGCGCCCCGCCGCGCGCGTGCGCGCGCATCGACACCGCCAGCTGCACGAGGACGTTGACCGAGCCCACCCACGACGCGGGCGAATCGAAGCCGAGCAGCGACGTCAGCAGTTCCGGGCAGTCGGGCAGGCTGGAGGCGTGCTCGTCCACGACCTTGATCTGATCGCCCTCGAGCACGGCCACGTTGACGAACTTGCCGCTCTCCTCGCCGCGATGATGTTTGACGACGAGCAGTCCCGGCGCGGCCACTTCGAGCACGAAGCAGAAGTTCGGCACGGTGCGGGTCGTGCCCCAGACGCGAAGCGCATCGCCCTCGGGCCAGACCCCGAGATGGATGCCCGCGCGCTCGACGGCCGGGGCCAGGCGCGCCAGTCCAGCCGCGCTCAGCGACAGCGAGCGCTCGAAAATCAGCGGCCGCTCGGTCTCCTCCGGCGCGACGTAGGCCAGCGAGATCCGCGGCACGAAGCCCTCTTCACGCCGCAGGCTCGCCCAAAACGCCGCGTCGATAATCGTCTCGATCGCTTCGAACGCCGGCAACGCGGCGATGCGCCCGGATGGGTGCAGGCGCGCCGCCGCGAGGTGGCGCGAGAAGTGCGCGTGCAGACGTGGGGCCACGGTGCGCGCGGCCGGATACGATTCGCCAGATCGAGGAGCCAGCATGTCGCTTACATCAGCGGCTTGCCGTCCAGGTCGGCCGGCAGCGGCACCCCGAGCAGCTTCAGGATCGTCGGCGACAGGTCCATGATGTTTGGCGTGTCGCTGGCGATCTTCCGATTCATGAACAGCACGCCGCCGCTGATCTCCGTCGCGGTCGCGCAGTGATCGCCGCTCCACTTGCGGTTGTTGTCCTCGATGACGGCCTGGCTGACACCGCCGAGCGTGTCCTGCCAGCCGACGCGGTACCCGTCGTTGAAGCCGATCTGCAGGTCCGGCGCATTCCGCAGGTACTCGCCATGATAGATGTCGTCGCGGCGATAGATGTCGCGGAAGACGCGCTGGCCGTCCTTCGGATCGACGAGCGTCACCAGCTTCGCGCGCATCTCGTTCTGGAGCGCCGTGTACTCGGCGCCCTCGGACACGATGCCATGGCTTTCGCGCCCCTTCAGGTTGAAGTAGATCTGCCCGAGCCCGACCGCGTACGCCTTCGTGCGCGACCAGTCCACGCCCTGGAAGAACTTGCCGCGGCCGAACAGATCCGCCAGCGTCTTCTTCTCGCTCTGGCCCTCGAACGCCATGTAGCCGTTCTGCACGAGCCACGTGTTGAGATTGACGCCGCGGCGGAACGAGTGAAACCCGTGGTCGGACATCACCATGAACACGGCGTCCTTCGGCACTTTCGCCCGCAGCCGGCCGACGAAGTCGTCTGCGCGCCGGTAAATCTTCTCGATCGAGTCGCCGTACTTGGCGGCCAGCGCGGCGTCGTACATCGGATGCGACGGATCGATCAGCCGCCACATCATGTGCGAGATCCGATCCGTCGTCTCGATCGCCGCCACGAAAAGGTCCCAGTCGTCGCGCTCGAGGTTTTTGACGATCACGCGCTCGCGGTCGTCCATGGCCCGGTTCGAGTCGTCCAGGAACGCCTGCTCGTCCACGCGATCGTCGTTGAGCGGCTTGTCGGTCGACTCTGCCCAGCCGAGCGTCCGATAGACGCCGAGTTCGGAGGCCAGCTGGGCGGCAAATCCGTCCGGCTTGGAAATCGGAGTCGGCGGGTCGCGGGGATCCATGTTCACCGGCGACGCATACAGCTGCAGCTCGGGGCCCGATCGAATCAGATAGAACTGCGTCATGCCGTGGATCCCCAGCATGAAGTTGATTTTGAAGTCGAGATCCACCCAGCCGCTCCACTCGCCTTCCCGCAGGTGCACGGAGTGGCCGCCGACGCCGACGGTCACCGCCTTGCCGCCCTGGTCCCAGCGGACGTCTACCGGCAGCCGGATGTCCTCGCGCGCTTCGAGCTCGGCGATGTGTGTGCGATCCGCGTCGGTGAGCGGCGACCGCGCCCGCGCGTCGCGCAGCTGCTGCCGGACGATCGGGTTCGGCGGGCCCACGAGCTCGGTGTGCGCCTCGTCGCCATCGAAGACGAGGCGCTTCAGGATGCCCCCGAACTCCGTGTTGCCTTCCTCGTAGCGGCTCAAATCAGTGGCCCAGTAGTAGTAGGTCCCGAGCGTGCCGCGGATGTCGGGCAGCGGCAGCCCGGCCAGCATCGCGCCGTGCTCGATCTCTTCCGGCGGAAAAGTCACCGGAACCGTCAGCACGGTGCTCTTGATGCCGTCCCGTCCCGCGGTGACCCAGAAGGACGTGCCGCCGCGCGTCGAGACGACCTTCGGCCGCTTGATCGGAATCAGGCCCCACAGGAATTCCGGAGGCTCCTTGCGAACCATGTTGAAGTCCGGAAAGTACGTCTGCAGATCGCGAATCAGGAAATCGTAGATGTTGTGCTTGCCCGGGTTCACACCGGTCGCGAAGCTGGACCATGCGGTCGGCGATTCCGAGGGCTGCGTCGAACCAAGCGTCCGGAACGTGCCTTCGTCCGCGAGCGCCTTCAGGTTCGGCAGCTTGCCTTCGTCCATCCACTTGCGCGCCAGCGTCGGATCCATCCCGTCGAACCCGATGACGAATACGCGCTGCGCCGATCGGCGCAGCGGCTTGGTCGCCTTTCCGCCGCCCGCACAATGCGCAGCGGCGGCAGCGACAGACAGCGCCAGCGCCGCCTGCAGGAACCGCTTCAGCTGTCGTCGGAACACCGCGCAATTGTACCCGACGCGCCGACCCAAGGTATTCTCTCGGGATGGACCTTGGCGAACATACGATCCTGATTACCGGCGGCGCGTCCGGCATCGGCCTCGCGCTGGCGGCGCGCTTCCTTCGCGCGGGCAGCCGCGTGATCGTGTGCGGCCGCCGCGAAGAGAAACTACGCGAGGCGGCCGCCGCGCATCCGGGCCTGATCACCCACCGCGCCGACGTCGCGACCGCCGCCGGGCGACGCACCCTGTGCGACTGGGTGATGCAGGCGTACCCCGCGCTCGACGTGCTCGTGAACAATGCCGGCATCCAGCGCCGTTTTCAGCTGACGGCGCCCACCGACTGGGACGACGTGCGCGAGGAGCTGGCGATCAATCTCGAGGCGCCTTTGCACCTGTCGCTGATGCTGCTCCCGCAGCTGATGCGGCAGCCGCGGCCGGCGATCGTCAACATCACGTCCGGCCTGTCGTTCGCGCCGCTGACCGCCGCGCCGGTGTACTCCGCGACGAAGGCCGCGCTGCACTCGCTGACGTTGTCGCTGCGGCATCAGCTGTCGCACACGCCGGTGTCGGTCGTCGAAGTCATCCCGCCGGCCGTCAACACCGACCTCGGCGGCGCCGGTCTGCATACGTTCGGGGCGCCGCTCGACGAGTTCGCCGACGCGGTGTTCGCGCGCCTCGGAGCGGGCGACGTGGAGATTGCGTATGGTGGCGCGGCCCAATCGAGCCGGGCGTCGCGTGCCGAGCTCGATGCGATCTTCAACCGGATGAACGCCACCATTCACTGACGAGGAGACCCATGAGACGTTCGACGTTCGTTCTGGCCGCGGCCCTCACGGCCGCCATGTTCGGCACCACCCTCGGCGCGCAGAAGACGACGCCGCTGGCCACTGGCGGCGGCGGCTCGCCGCACGTGCGCTCGGACTGGACGATTCACGGCGCCAGCCTGTCGATCGAGTACGGCCGGCCGTTCGTGAAGGGACGGCCGCTGAAAGAAGTGGCGCCGTACGGTACCGAGTGGCGGACCGGCTCGGATCAGGCGACCACGCTCACGACCGACAAGCCGCTGAAGTTCGGCTCGCTCGCAGTGCCAGCGGGGACCTACACGGTCTATACGGTGCCGGGGGAGCAAGAGTGGCAGCTGGTGATCAGCAAGAAGACCGGTCAGTGGGGTATTCCGTATCCGGCCGGACAGGATCTCGGACGGGCGCCGATGAAAGCCGGAACGCTGACGGCGCCCGTCGAACAGCTGACGATCGGCGTCGACACCACACCGTCCGGCGGCACGCTGCGCGTTCAGTGGGGCACGACCGGCGCGAGCATTCCGTTCACGGTTGGATAGGTACGCGCTCGGCGAAAGGACTTTCGCTCGGCTAAAGCCTTCGCGCTACGCTGAAGCCTTCGCGCTACGATGAAGCCTTCGCGCTACGCTAAAGCCTTCGCGCTACGGTGAGCTGTCGCGCGATGCGCCACCGATCGGTGTAGCGCGAAGGCTTTAGCCGAGCGTCAGCGCAGCTCCTTAGCCGAGCGTCAGCGCGGCTCTTTGTCCGCGGCGACGATCTTCGTGACCGTGATCACCTTGTCCTTCATCCGGCCCGTCAGCTTCACGGTATCGCCGGCGAAGGTCACCAGATCCGGCTGATCTTGATTGAGGATCTGATACACCTGCTCGTCGAGCACGAAGACGAACTTGGAGCCGCCGCGCACGGTCGCCAGCGTGCACTCCTTGTCGGTCATCGGCATCCCCTCGACCTGCTCGTGCCTGACGCCGCAGATGCTGTCGCTGATGCGTCCCTTCCAGGTTTGAAGCTC
>DATATJ010000170.1:0-23080 GCA_036268855.1 Vicinamibacterales bacterium | reverse complement strand
CTCAGCTGCAAATGAGCTTCGGTGTCATCATGCTGGCCATCGTCGGCGGCCGGCCGAAAGTGATGACGCTGCTCGAGCTGATCGAGACCTTCGTCGAATTCCGCCGTGACCTCGTGCGGCGCCGCACCGAGTTCGAGCTGCGCAAGGCGGAGGCGCGCTACCACATCCTGGAAGGGCTCAAGATCGCGCTCGATCACCTCGACGCGGTGATCACACTGATCCGCGGATCGAAGACGGTGCCTGAGGCGCGCGAGGGGCTGACGGCCGAGTTCAGCCTGTCGTTGATCCAGGCGCAGGCGATCCTCGACATGCAGCTGCAGCGCCTGACCGGCCTGGAGCGGCAGAAGATTCTCGACGAGCTGGCCGAGTTGCTGAAGACGATCGAGCGGCTGCGCGCAATCCTGGCCAGCGAGCGCCTGCTGATGCAGATCATCGTCGACGAGCTGAAGACCGTCCGCGAGAAGTACGGCGACGATCGACGCACCGAGATCATCGACGGCGAGTCCGGCGAGCTGAGCATCGAGGAGTTGATCGCCGAGGAAGACATGGCGATCACGGTCAGCAACACCGGCTACATCAAGCGGACGGCGATCTCGACGTATCGCAACCAGCGCCGCGGCGGCAAGGGGCGCATCGGGATGCGCACGCGCGCCGAGGATTTCGTCAGCCACCTGTTCGTGGCGTCCACGCACGCCTACATCATGATCTTCTCGGATCGCGGCCGGGCGTACTGGCTGAAGGTCCACGAGATTCCCGACGTCGGCCCCGACGGCAAGGGGAAGGCGATCGCGAACCTCGTCTCGATGGAAGAAGGCGAGCACATCGCCGCGATGCTCACGGTGAAAGAGTTCGAGGACGACAAGTTCGTCGTGATGGGCTCGCGCAAGGGCGTCATCAAGAAGACGCCGCTCTCCGCGTTCAGCAACCCGCGCGCCGGCGGCATCATCGCGATGGGCGTCGAAGAGGGCGACGCCGTCATCACCGTGCAGGTGACCGACGGCTCGGGCGAGATCTTCATCGGCACCAGGAACGGCATGGCGATCCGCTTCCAGGAGGGCGACGTCCGCCCGATGGGACGCGCGGCCTTCGGCGTCCGCGGGATCACGCTGCGAGACGCCGACTACGTGGTGGCGATCGAGGTCGTGAGGCCGGGCGGAACGCTGCTCACCGTGACGGAGCGCGGCTACGGCAAGCGCACCGAGATCGAGGAATACCGCGTGCAGTCGCGCGGCGGCGTCGGCGTCATCAACATTCAGACATCCGACCGGAACGGGCAGGTCGTGGGGGTCGCCTACGTGCAGGCGGGCGACGAGCTGCTGGTCATCACCCAGCAGGGCATGATTCTGCGGATGCAGACCGACGACGTCCGCGCGATCGGGCGCGCGACGCAGGGCGTGAAGATGATCGACATCGAAGCCGAAGATCAGGTCGTCTCGATCGCGCGCCTCGTGGAAAAAGAAGACGAGGAGCCCGGCATCCCGGCGGCCGGCGAGTAGCGAGGGTGCCTAGGCGCGGGGCGGCCGCGGTAATCGCTCTGGCGTTGAGCGCGGCGGCCTGCGCGAACGGCTACGAGCGCGCGCTGATCGCGCAGTTCTTCGCCGCGTCGCGCCTGCGCGATGGTACGGCGCTGCAGACCGTGTCGACGGTGATGTTCGATCCGAGCACAGACGGTACCGTGCTCCAGTTCGACCTCAACCGGATTTCGCCGGAGAACAGCTACCAGAAGCGCGCCACCATCTCCGCCCGCGTGCGCCGCCCCGACGGCGATACGGTTCAAGAAAATCTGATCGTGACGATGCGGCGAACCGATCCGGCGGTGGACACGGCGGCGACGTCGCGATGGATCATCACCGGCGTTGCGAGGACGCGTTAGAGATGGAGGTAGCGCGATGCGCGTCAGGCCATTTCGAGCCGCGCGAACTTCGCGCGCAGTGTTTTCTGGCCGACATTCGCGAACCGCACAACCAGCTTCGTGTCGTCATCAAGCGCTTCGACGCTGATGACCGTGCCGACGCCGAACTGCAGGTGTCGTACGCGCATCCCCGGGCGAAGAGCGAGCCCCGTGGACTGGTCCTCGTCCTCGTACGCATAAGGCGCCGGCTCCTCGCGCGCCCGCGGACCCCGCCGGCCGCCGTGGCCGTACGGGTTGGTGCGGAACTCGTAGTGCGCGAACGTGCCCTGGCGTCCCGTCGTCGAATATGCCGGTGCGACGCGATCGACCAGTTCGGCGGGCACTTCGTCGATGAACCGCGACGGCTCGCTCGACTGGTATTCTCCGAAGATGCGCCGCCGCGCCGCGCCTGTCAGCACCAGCTGCGCCCGCGCGCGCGTCATCCCCACGTAACACAGGCGGCGCTCCTCTTCGAGCTCTTCTTCGTCGTCTCGCGATCGCGAGTGCGGGAAGAGGCCTTCCTCGAGGCCCGCGAGAATCACGACGGGGAACTCCAGCCCCTTCGCACTGTGCAGCGTCATCATCCAGACGCGGGCGTCGCGGGTGCCGGCTTCTTCGTCGGCGTCAGAGAGGAGCGACAGGCGATCCACGAAGCCGTTCAACGACGGCTCCGTCTCGCGGCTCTCGTACTCGCGCGCCGCCGACACGAGCTCGGCGAGATTCTCGACGCGCCCGTCGGCCTCCTCGCTGCGCTCGTCGCGCAGGTCCTGCAGGTAGCCGCTCTGGTCGAGCATCTTGCCGATCGCGATCGACACCGGCTCCTGGCGCGCGACGTCGGTGAGGCGGACGATCAGATCCCGGAAGGTCGCGAGGGACGCCGCCGCCCGGCCCGTGAACGCGCGCTCCTCGAGGCCGCGCACGAGGCGCGTCCACAGGGAGTTCGCGGACACCGCCGGCGCCAGCCCGGCGGCCAGCAACGGAAGATCTTCGTGGGTGACGTCGGGCGAGACCTTCTCGATCGCGTCCATCACGCCCTTGCCGATCCCGCGTGACGGAACGTTGATCACGCGGCGCAGGCTGACGTCGTCGTGCGGATTGATGACGAGACGCATGTAGGCGAGCGCGTCCTTCACTTCCTTGCGTTCGTAGAACCGCACGCCGCCGATGACCTTGTAGGCGACTCCCTCGCGCATGAGCGCGTCTTCAATCGCCCTCGACTGGGCGTTCGTGCGATACAGCACCGCGACCATCGCCTCCACGTCGTCGGCGAGCGCCGTGCGGGCGGTGCGCGTGATGAAGTCGGCCTCTTCCAGCTCGTCGCCGCCGCGGAAGTACTGGATGCGGGCGCCCCCCTTGCGGTCGGTCCACAGCCGCTTGTCCTTGCGGTTGCGGTTCTGGCTGATCACGGCTGACGCCGCGTCGAGGATCACCTGCGTCGAGCGATAGTTCCGTTCGAGCTTGACGACCGTGGCCTCGCCGAAGTCGTGCTCGAAATCGAGGATGTTGCGCAGGTCGGCGCCGCGCCATTTGTAAATCGACTGGTCTGGATCGCCGACCACGCAGAGATTGCGGTGGATTTCGGCGAGACGGCGGATCAGCAGGTACTGCGGGCGGTTGGTGTCCTGGTATTCGTCGACCATGACGAAGCGGAACTGTTCGGCGTACTTCTGGCGCACGCGCTCGGACTGCTCGAAGATCTCGACCGTCTTCAGCAGCAGGTCGTCGAAATCGAGCGCGTTGCAGTCCTTGAGGGCGTTGAGGTAGTAGGCGTAGACCTTGGCAATCTGCTCGTCGCGACGGTTCCAGCCCGCCGCGTTGGCGATCGCGTCCGGACCCTCCATCCGGTTCTTCGCGCTGCTGATCCGCGACAGCGCGGCACGCGGCTGGATGAAGCTGTCGTCGATCTGCAGCGACTTCAGCGCCTGCTTGACGACCGTCAGCTGATCCGACGAGTCGTAGATGACGAAGTCGCGCGACAGCCCGATCGCCGGCGCCTCACGCCGCAGCAGGCGTGCGCACAGCGCATGGAACGTGGAGACCCACATGCCGGTGACGTCGGAGCCGAGCAGCGACTCGACCCGGGCCCGCATCTCTTCGGCGGCCTTGTTCGTGAAGGTGACCGCGAGCACCTCGTGCGGCTTGGCGTGGCCATCGCCGACGAGGTACGCGATGCGGCTCGTGATGACGCGCGTCTTCCCAGAGCCGGCGCCCGCGAGAATCAGCAGCGGCCCGCTCGTGTGCAGAACGGCTTCGCGCTGTTCGGGATTGAGCGTCTCGAGGAAGTGCATGTAGAAGCTAGAGGCTAGGGACTAGGACTCGAGGCTAGAACGATCCAGCTTAACATCGTCGTCGATCAGTCCCTAGCCCCCAGCCCCTAGCCTCTATTCCACCGTCACACTCTTGGCGAGATTCCTCGGCTGATCGACGTCGCAGCCGCGCCGGACGGCGATGTCGTACGCCAGCAGCTGAAGCGGCACCACCATCACGATCGGCATGAGCAGCGCGGGCGCGACCGGCACCTCGAGCACGAAATCGCGGTCGCGATCGAGGATCGACGCCAGCTTCTTGTCCCCGCGCGTCGTCAGCGCGATGACGGACCCGCCGCGCGCCTTCACCTCCTGCATGTTTCCGATCATCTTCTCGAACACGGCGTCCTGCGGCGCCAGCGTCACCACCGGCATCCGTTCGTCGATGAGCGCGATCGGGCCGTGCTTCATCTCGCCCGCCGGGTAGCCTTCGGCGTGGATGTAGGAAATTTCCTTCATCTTCAGCGCGCCTTCGAGGGCGATCGGATAGTTGATGCCGCGCCCCAGGTACAGGAAATCGGTGCGCGCCTGGAACCGGCCCGCGATCTCTTCGATCTCGGGCGCGAGCTTCAACGTGTGCTCGAGCAGCTGCGGCAGCATCAGCAGCGCATCGACATGCGGCCTGGCGTCTTCGGCCGACAGCGTGCCGCGCGCCTGGCCGAGGCGCAGGCCCAGCAGGTACAGCGCGACGAGCTGCGACGTGAAGGCCTTGGTGGACGCCACGCCGATCTCGGGCCCCGCGTGCGTGTAGATCGTGCCGTCGGCCTCGCGCGTCGCCATGCTGCCGACCACGTTGCAGATCGACACGCTGCGGGCGCCGCCATGCTTCGCCTCGCGCAGCGCGGCCAGCGTGTCGGCCGTTTCGCCCGACTGGGTGATGACGACGGCCAGCGTGTTCTTCGGCACGATCGGCTGCCGGTAGCGGTACTCCGACCCGTAATCCACTTCGACCGGCACCCGCGCCAGCCGCTCGAGCAAGTACTTCCCGACGAGGCCGGCGTGCCACGACGTACCGCACGCGAGAATCGTGACGTGATCGACCGCCGCGAGCTCGGCGTCGGTGATCTTCATCTCTTCGAGGAACACCTTCCCGGTGTCCTGCGAGACACGCCCCAGGATCGTCTCGCGCGCCGCGGTCGGCTGCTCGAAGATCTCCTTCAGCATGAAATGCTTGTAGCCGGCCTTCTCGGCCATGATCGGGTCCCAGAGCACGCGCTGCGTCGCCTTGGAAACCGGGCGGCCGAAGAAGTCCGTGAACGCGACGCCCGTCCGCGTGACGACCGCCATTTCCTCGTCGCCGAGGAACACGACGTCGCGCGTGTGGCTCAGGATCGCCGGGATGTCGGACGCGACGAAGAACTCGCCGTCGCCGAGGCCGACGACGATCGGCGGCCCGTTGCGAACGGTGACGATCTTCTCCGGATCGTCGGCGGAGATCAGCACGAGCGCGAAGAGGCCGCGCATGAACATCAACGCGCGGCGGACGGCGTTCTCCAACCCGTCGTCCCGCATCTCGCGTTCGACCAGGTGCGCGACGATCTCGGTGTCCGTTTCGGTGACGAACGCGTGCCCTTGGGCCTGGAGCTCGAGCTTGAGATCGAGATAGTTCTCGATGATCCCGTTGTGCACGACGACGATCTTGCCGGTGCAGTCGCGATGCGGGTGGGCGTTCTCCTCGGTGGGGCGCCCGTGCGTGGCCCAGCGCGTGTGGCCCACGCCGTAGTCGCCCTTGATCGGGTTCAGCTTGATGACGTCCTCGAGCCGCGACAGCTTGCCGGCGCTCCGGCGCAGGTCCATCGCGCCGTCGTGCACGACCGCCACGCCCGCCGAGTCGTAGCCCCGATATTCAAGCCGCCGCAGCCCGTCGATGAGCACGGGCACGACGTCTTTCGGTCCGATGTATCCGATGATTCCGCACATACGAATTCCTACTTCCTAATCGTAAATTTCACTTCTTCTTCCTCCGCTCGACCCAGCCTTCGAGCGTCCGCTGCTTGCCGGCGCTGACGGCGAGGGCTCCGGCGGGCACGTCGGTGCGAACCGTCGTCCCGCTGCCGACATACGCGCCCTGGCCGATCGTCACCGGCGCGATCAGCTGCGAATCGCTGCCGACGAACGCGCCATCCTCGATGATCGTCGGGTTCTTTTTCACGCCGTCGTAGTTGCACGTGATCGTGCCGGCGCCGATGTTCACACGCTCGCCGATCGTCGCGTCGCCGAGATAGGCGAGGTGCATCGCCTTCGATCCGGCGCCGAGCGTCGTGTTCTTCAACTCGACGAAGTTGCCCGCCTTGGCGCGCTCCCGGATGTGCGAGTGCGCGCGCAGATGCGCGAACGGTCCGACCGTTGCGCCGTCGTCGAGGACCGATTGCGCGATGACGCAGTGGCTCAACACCGTCACGCGATCGCCGATCCGCGTGTCCACGATGCGCGAGCCGCTGTGAATCTCGCAGCCCGCGCCAATCGACGTGCGTCCCTCCAGCGACACGTTCGGGTGAAGCACGGAGTCCGCGCCCACCGTCACCTCGGGCCCGACATACGTCGTCGCCGGATCTTCGAGCGTGACCCCCGAGGCCATCAGCGCAGCGTTCGTGCGCTCGCGAACGAGCCGGCTGGCCTCGGCGAGCTCCGCCCGGCTGTTGATGCCGCGAATTTCATCAGGGTTGGCGACCGTCAAGGGTTCCACTCCAAGGCCGCGGCGTCGGTAGATGCCGACGAGGTCCGGCAGGTAATACTCGCGCTGCGCATTCTCCGCCGCGATGCTCCGGAGCGCGTCGAACAGCCCGTCGAGCGCAAACGCGTAGATGCCGGAGTTGATCTCACGGATCTCGCGCTCGGCCGGGCTGGCGTCTCGCTCCTCGACAATACGTGCAATACCCTCGCCGGAACGGACGATCCGTCCATATCCGTGCGGGTTCTCGACGACCGCGGTCACCACGGTCGCCGCCGCGCCGGTGCGCTCGTGGCGATCGACCAGCTCCTGGAGCGTCTGCGCCGACAGCATCGGCACGTCGCCTGAGAGCAACACGACCGTCCCCACCGATCCCTTCAGCGCAGGCTCCGTCGTCAACAGCGCATGCGCCGTGCCGAGCTGCGGCTCCTGAACCACGAACGTGAGGCCTGGGCGCCCGTCGAGCGCCTGCTTCAGCACGTCGGCCTGGTGCCCGACGACGATAACCGTGCTGCGGGGACGCAGGACCGCCGCGGTCTGCAGCACGAAATCGATCATCGGGGCGCCCGCGACCCGATGGACCACCTTCGGCAGCGCAGACTTCATGCGCGTGCCCTTGCCGGCGGCGAGGACGACGATGTGGACGTCGGACATGACGTCGTTGATTATCGCGCTGTTCTGGTCCGGATCGGCGGTCGGCGCGCGGCGCTGCGGGGAAGGGGGGTGGCGTCGAGCGCGCTTCGGAACGATTCGTGGCCGCGCAGCGGCTCGAGGTCGGGATCGCGCTTGGCGAGGCCGCGGTTCTCCGCGTTGAGCGCGATAGCCCGTTCGAGGTGAGCGAGCGCCTCGGCATGTTCGCCACGCTGCGCGTGCGCGACGGCCAGCATGTAGAGCGCGTGGTCGTTGTCGGGGTCTTCGTCGCGGACCAGCCGCAGGTGAACGATCGCCTGGTCGTACTTCCCGCCGTTGATGGCGAGCGTGGAGGCGTATAGACGTTCGTCGATCGTCTGCGGGCCTGCCTCGCGGGCCGGCGCATGCCGCTCGCAGATGTTCAGGTACAGGCGCACACGCTCGTGGAGCTCTTTTTCGTCGGGGTGCTGCTGGAGCACGGCCTTCAGGAGCTCAGCCGCGCCCTGGTAATCGTGCCGCTGGAGCGCCTCGAGCCCCCGCTCGTAAAGCGCAACAGCATCGGAATAGCCGGGCCGATGAGGCGGGCTCGGCGGAGCAGTGTCTGGAAGCCTCGCGCTGCCGCCCGACGGGGCGCGCAGCAGAGGCGCAGCGCTGGTCGACGATGGTTTGGCTTGCGCCTTACTTAGTTTGGGCTGCGGCCGCCGCTGCTTCGCCATGAAACTCCTACGCGCGAGGAACGCGGAGCGAGTGTTTCGCGCCGAAAGCGGGCGGTAAGGTAACAGAAGGTCGAAAGCTGGTCAAGCCGGGCTCGAAATTGCACAAAAAGCCCAACGTTATGAAGATGGTCATTCGACCGATTTCTTGGCGCGCTCGATTGCTGCGTAGATATCGTTGGGGGCCATCCGGTATTTTTCGGCAAGGAAAGCGAGGGCCTGACGTCTTGAAGCACCCCTGTTATTGGTCGATTCACCAAATTCAGCGAATATGTCGGCGTCTGGCGGGGCCGCCAAGGCGACATTATCTGTCGTTTGACCAACATCTGCAACGACCGTAAACTCACCCTTGGGCTCTGGCAAGCGGTCAAGCACAGTAGAAATAGGTCCTCTAACCAATTCTTCGTGGATCTTCGTCAGCTCGCGCCCAACGGTGACGTTGCAATCACCGATTGCGGCCTGAAGGTCGGCCAGGGTTCTACGAATGCGATGAGGAGCCTCGTAAAAGACGACGATAGGGCCTAAACTACTGATTCGCTTGAACCATTCACGTCGGTCTTTCGACCGAACTGGTGGAAATCCGAGAAACGTGAATACCTCGGTATTGAAGCCTGACACCGCCAACGTGGCGATAGCTGCGTTTGGCCCGGGCACGGGCTCGATCCGGATACCCGCCGCAATGGCATCATGGATGAGCTGCTGGCCGGGGTCGGAGATCGTCGGCGTTCCCGCGTCGGATACCAGCGCCACCGATTCGCCCGCGATCAGGCGCTGGACGATGGCCGCCGCCTTCCGCCCCTCGTTGTGCTCGTGCAAGCTCGTGGTCGGCGTGGCAATGGCGTATCGCGCCAGCAAATGGCTGGTGCGGCGCGTGTCTTCCGCGGCGATGACCGTCGCATCGCGCAAAACGCGAAGGGCGCGCATCGTAATGTCTTCGAGATTTCCAATGGGTGTGGCGACCACGAACAGCGTGCCGGGCATTGGAGGGGCGCGTTTATTGTACCATTGGCGGATCTAGTCAACGTCAGCTCGTCCGGCTGAGTCCGGCCCCTGCAGCGCTTACGAACTCATGATCGCTTCCGAACCACTTCCCCATTTCGTCGACGACCTGCTCGGGTATCTCCACGAGATCCACCCGACCCACGCCACGCTGGACGGCGTGCACACGCACGACGATCTGCTCGAGGATCTCAGTCGCCAGGGCATGGAGGGCGAAGCGCGCGCGCTCGCCGGCTACCTTCGCCGGCTCGACGAGATCCACCGCGACGGGCTCACGAGCACCGAGCGGCTCGAGCATCGCATGATGACGTCGCACGTCAAGGCGCGCATGTTCGAGATCGAGGAGGTCCGGACGTGGGAAAAGAACCCGCAGTACTACTCCGACATCCTCGCGTCGAGCCTCGCGGGCCAGGCGCTCTTCTCTCACGCGCCCGCCTCCGAGCGCGCCCGGCGCGTTCTCTCGAAGCTTCGTCAGACGCCGCGCCTCATTCAGTCCGCGCGCGACAACATCAAGGAGCCGCCCGGCATCTTCGTCAAGGTCGGCATCGAGACGATGCGGGGCGCGCTGAAGTTCATCGACGACGATCTGCCGCGCGCCTTCACGAGCGTGGACGATCTGCACCTCCTCGGCGACCTCGCGGACGCACAGGCGGAAGCCTCGCAGGCCGTGCGGTCGTACATCGACTATCTCGAAACAGATCTCGCGCCGCGCGCGCGCGGCTCGTTCCGGCTGGGGCGCGACAGCTTCGAGAAGAAGCTGAAGCTCGACGAGGGGCTGTCGATGCCGGTCGATCGCCTGCTGGCGATCGCGCTGCGCGAGCTCGCGGCGACGCAGGACGCATTCCGGGCGCTTGCCGGCAAGATGAACGGCGGCGATCCGCTTGCGGCTTGGACGCACCAGAAGTCGCAGCACCCGGCGCCGGGCGAGCTGGTCGGCATCGGCCGCCAGCAGCTCGAAGAGCTGGCGACGTTCCTCGAGCGCCAGGCGATCATCTCGCTGCCGCCGGGCGAGCCGGTGACGGTGGCGCAGACGCCCGATTTCTATCGATGGTCGTTCGCGAGCATGTGGACGCCCGGCCCGTTCGAAACGAAGCCGACGCGCGCCTACTATTACCTGACCGACGCGGATCCCTCGTGGCCCGCCGATCGTCAAAACGAGTATCTCCGCGACTACAATTTTCCGACGCTCTGGTCGATCTCGATCCACGAGGTCTATCCGGGCCACTTCCTGCACTACCAGCACCTGCGGCGGGTCGAATCGACGGCGCGCAAGTCGATTCTCTTCGCGCCGGCGTCGTTCGTCGAAGGATGGGCCCACTATTGCGAAGAGATGATGCTCGAGGCGGGCTTCGGCCGCCAGGACTACGGCATCAAGCTCGGCCAGCTTGCTGAATCGCTGATCCGCCTCGCGCGGTTCGTCGTCTGCATCAAGCTGCACACCGAAGACATGTCGGTGGAGCAGGGCGTGCGCTTCTTCCGCGAGGAAGCGTTCATGGAAGAGACGAGCGCGAGGCGCGAAGCGGAGCGCGGGACGTTCGATCCCACATATCTCGTCTACAGCGTCGGCAAGCTGATGCTGCTCAAGCTGCGGCAGGATTACAAGGCGCAGCAGGGCAAGGCGTTCTCGCTGCGCGGGTTTCACGATACGCTGCTCGCGCAGGGCACGGCGCCGTTCTGGCTGCACCGGCACTTGATGCTGGGAGAGGAAGGCGATCTCCTCGAATAGGCGAGCGTGCCACGGCTCAGGGCTCAAGCGCTTGGGGCTCAGGGATCGGATCAGAAGGACCAGTAATGCCGTTGTATGAATATCAGTGCGATGCCTGCGGACATCGCTTCGAGAAGATCCAGAAATTTTCGGACCCGCTGGAGACGACGTGCCCGAAGTGCGGAGGCGTGGTGCACAAGCTGATGTCGTCGCCGGCCATTCAGTTCAAGGGCAGCGGCTTCTACATCACCGACTACGCGAAGAAGGATTACGTCAGCGCGTCGAAGGCGGACGGCGACAGCCGCAAAGGCGAGGGACAGTCGGCGAAGGGCGACAAGGCGGAATCGTCGCCGAAGAGCGACAAATCCAGTTCGTCGGGCGAGGCGTCGCCCGGTTCGTCGTCGCCGGCGCCCGCGGCCCCCGCGAAAACCTCAGGCGACTGACACCGCAGCTCAGATTTTTCCAGCCGGTGTGCGAATGTCGAGCGAGTTCAGGTAGGCCGAGAACTTCTCGGCGATATCGGGCCGGCGCAGCGCGAAGTAGACGACCGCTTTGAGGAACCCCAGCTTGTTCCCGGTATCGTGCCGGACGCCCTTCACTTCGCACGCGTAAATCGGTCGCGACTTGAGCAGCGCGCGCAGCCCGTTGGTCAGCTGGATTTCGCCGGTCCGGTCGCTCTTTGTCGCCGCGAGCGCGGGGAAGATATCGGGCGTGAGCACGTAGCGGCCGATGATGGCGAGGTCCGACGGTGCTTCGTCGCGCGGCGGCTTTTCGACGAGATCGCGCACCTGGTAAATGCCTTCGTCGAGCCGCGCCCCAGGCACGATGTCGATGACGCCGTAGCTCGAGATCTCATCGTGCGGCACGCGCTCGACGGCGAGGACGGGACCGTCCACGCGCTGGAAGACGTCGATGAGCTGCTTCATCGCGGGCGGCTCGGCGTCGATCACATCGTCGCCGAGGATGACGGCGAACGGTTCGTCGCCGACCAGCTCGCGCGCCACGAGCACGGCGTGACCAAGCCCGAGCGGCTCGCCCTGGCGCACGTAGGCGAAGTTGATCAGGTTCGAGATCTTGCGAACCTCGTCGAGCTGGCTGCGCTTGCCGCGCGCTTCGAGAAACGACTCGAGCTCCACCGAGACGTCGAAATGATCCTCGATCGCGTTCTTGCCGCGTCCGGTGACGAGGATGATGTTGGCGATGCCGGAGGCCACCGCTTCTTCCACGCCGTACTGGATGATCGGCTTGTCCACCAGCGGCAGCATCTCTTTGGGCTGCGCCTTGGTTGCGGGAAGGAATCGCGTGCCGAGGCCGGCAGCGGGGAAGACGGCTTTGCGAACCGGCGATGGCACGTCCGAATCGTAGCAGAGGTCCCGAGCGCTGCGCGAATATAGAATGGATGGTTGAGGTAGCATGCTCGATTCTGCATTCGTTCGCGATCGCGTGGAGGAGGTTCGCACCGGGCTGAAGAACCGCGGGCTCGATCCGGACAAGGCGCTCGAGGAGATCGCCACGCTCGAAACGGCGCGCCGCCGGATGATTCCGGAGCTCGAAGGCCTCAAGCGCCAGCAGAACACGTCGGCCGACGAAATCGCGCGCGCCAGGCGCCACGGGCACGATACGACGCCGGTCCAGGAGGCGAATCGCGCACGCGCCCAGCAGATCAAGCAGCTGAGCGTCCAGCTCGATGGGGTGGAACTGAAGCGCAATCACGCGCTGCTCGTCCTCCCGAACCTCCCGCACGCGAGCGTGCCCATCGGCAAGGGCGCCGACGACAACCTCGAAGTCCGTCGCGTCGGCGAGCCGCGTGTGTTCGATTTCGAGCCGCAGCCGCATTGGGATCTCGGCGCCGCGCTCGGCATCCTCGATTTCGAGCGAGCGGCGCGGATCGCCGGCGCACGCTTCTCCGTCCTGTCTGGCGCGGGCGCGCGGTTGTCGCGAGCGTTGATCAACTTCATGCTCGACCTCCACACGCGCGAGCACCACTACCGCGAGGTCGAGCCGCCCTTTCTCGCCAACACCGCGTCGCTCACCGGCACGGGGAACCTGCCGAAGTTCGAGGGCGATCTCTTCAAGATCGCCGGCGAGTGGGACCTGTATCTCGTGCCGACGGCGGAAGTGCCGCTGACCAACCTGCACCGTGGAGAGATTCTCGACGGGCGCGATCTGCCGATCCGCTACACCGCTTACACGCCGTGTTTCCGGAGCGAAGCGGGCTCTTACGGCCAGGACGTGCGCGGGCTGATCCGCCAGCATCAGTTCGACAAGGTCGAGCTCGTGAAATTCACGACGCCCGAGCAGTCGTACGACGAGCTCGAAGCCTTGACGGCGAACGCCGAAGACGTGCTGAAGCGCCTCGACCTCCCGTACCGCACGATGCTGTTGTGCACGGGCGACATGGGCTTCGCCTCGGCGAAGACCTACGATATCGAGGTGTGGCTGCCGAGCCAGAAGACCTATCGCGAGATTTCATCGTGCAGCAACACCGAGGCGTTCCAGGCGCGGCGCGCCAACATCAAGTACCGCGGCGGCGGCAAAGCCGAGCACGTCCACACGCTGAACGGCTCGGGTCTCGCCGTGGGCCGCACGCTGATCGCGATTCTCGAGAACTATCAGCAGCGGGATAAATCGATCGTCATCCCGCCGGCGCTTCGTCCGTATATGGACGGCAGGGAGATCATCACTCCTCCATAGGGCATCGGTCCGCTCATGACCCCTGCGTTCGTTCTGCGAATAGGCTGGCTGGCGTGGATCGTCACGTGGTACGCCGCGGCGGTCTGGAGCGGCCGCACGGTCGCGCGGCCGGGCCTGGCGCGCGAGGTCGGTTATCGCCTGCTCATCACCGCCGGCGCGTTCCTGCTCTTTTGGCTGTTTTCCCGTCACCCGTCGAGTCCCAACACGCTGTGGCGCGTGGGCCCGGCGACGGCGTGGACGCTCGCGGGCGTCGGCCTTCTCGCTCTCGCATCCACCTGGTGGGCGCGGATCCATCTGGGACAACTGTGGTCGGGGCACATCACCCGCAAGGAACACCACCACGTCGTGGACACGGGCCCGTACGCGATCGTCCGCCACCCGATCTACACGGGTGTCATCCTGGCGGCGCTTGCGACGGCGGCGCTGACGGGCACGATCACGGCGCTCCTGGGGTTCGCGCTGATGGCCGCCGGCTTCTACCTGAAGGCACGCATCGAGGAGCAGTTCCTGCGCGAGCAGCTCGGCGCTGAAGCGTACTCGGCCTACGCCCGGCGCGTGCCGATGCTGGTGCCGTTTGCGCCAGCGTCTTACGGTGTCTGACGCGCGCCCGCCTGCCGCGTTCCGCATGTTCTGCCCATGACACGGCGAGCCATCGTGCTGTACGCTCCGCACACCACCGTGCAGGCCGAATGCGACGTCCCGTTGATTCGCGGCATCGGCGTCCGCAGCGCCACGCTGCTGGTGATCACCAACGTGATCGGCTCGGCGATCTTCCTCACGCCCGGAACGATGGCGGCGACGCTGCCATCCGAGTCGCTCCTGCTCGTCGCGTGGGCTGCCGGCGGCATCATCGCGCTCTGCGGCGGCCTCACGTACGCGGAAATGGGCGCGATGTACCCGCGATCGGGCGGGCTCTACGTCTTTCTCGAAGAGGCCTACGGATCGCTCGTCGCATTTCTGTTCGGGTGGACGTCCATGCTCGTCATTCTCACGGGCAGCCTCGCGACGGTGGCGGTCGGCTTCGCGAAGTACTTCAGCTACTTCGTTCCCGCGTTGTCCACGACGAACACCATCGTCGCCATATCGATGCCGTGGGGCTCATGGTCGATCTCCGCCGGACAGATCGTCGCGGCCGTGTCGATTCTCGCGCTTGGCGGCGTGAATTATTTTGGCGTGCGCAGCGGCAACCGGCTGCAGGTCGTGCTGACCACCCTGAAAGTGGCGGCCCTTGCCGCGCTGCCAATCGTCGCCCTCGCGCTGCACCCGGTGACGCCGTCGTTCGCGCCGCTGATCCCGTCTATCGAACGGCCGGCGGCGGCGTTCGGCATCGTGATGATCGCGGTGATGTGGGCGTACGAAGGATGGTATTACCTGCCGTTCTGCGGCGGTGAAATCGCCGACGCGCGGCGTGCCGTGCCAACCGCACTCGTCCTCGGCATCCTGTCGCTGATCGCGATCTACATGGCCGTGAACGTCGCTTACATGCTCGCGCTGCCGCTCTCCGGCATCGTCGGCGTCGAGCGGATCGCCGAGAAGGCGGTGACGGCGCTCGTGGGCCACGGCGGCGCCGCGATCGTCGCCGCGACGGTGGTCGTCTCGACGCTCGGCTGCAACGCGGCCGCCGTGATCGCCACGTCGCGCGCCTGCTATGCCATGGCGTGCGACGGACTGTTCTTCGAGTCGGCCGCCGCCGTTCATCCCGTGCATCACACCCCGCACGTGGCGATCGCGATGACGTGCGTGTGGGCCGCGCTGCTGACCCTCACCGGGACGTACGAGCAGTTATTCACCTGGGTGACGTTCGCGTCGGTCGCGTTCGGTGTGCTCGGCGGCGTCGCGATCTTCCGCCTCCGCCGCTTGAAGCCGGATGCCGAACGGCCATATCGCGCCTGGGGCTATCCGGCTGTCCCCGCCCTGTTCGTGCTCGGCCTTGGCGCGCTCGTGATCAACACGATCGTCGAGAAGCCGACCGAATCGCTGATCGGCACGGGCATCGTCGCCCTCGGCGTCCCCGCGTTCTGGTATTGGCGTTCGAAGGAAGCGAAGGAGCGTGCGTGATGCGCCGCATGATCGTGATGTCTGCCGTCCTATGTCTCTCGGTGATCGGATTGCGCGGCAGCGCGCAGCCGACATCCTTCGCCGCGTTCGTGGACGAGTATCTGGACCAGTTCGCGCAGTTTCATCCCTCGATTGCCGCCGGCAACGGAATTCACGGCCACGACGGCCAGCTCGAGGATTTCTCCCCGGCGTCGATTGCCGCGGAGGTGAAGTGGCTGCGGGCCACACGCGGCCGCCTCGCCGCGATGGACGACTCGAGGCTGACGCCCGACGAGCGGGTGGACCATCGCATCCTGCAGGGCATCGTCGACGGCTGGCTCCTGGATCTGGACACGCTGAAGACGTGGACGCGCAACCCGATGATCTATGCCACCGCCGTCTCCGACGGCGTACACAACCTGATGACGATGGAGTCGTCGCCGGCGCCGGCGCGGATGAAGGAAGTGATCACGAAGCTGCGCGCCGTGCCGACGCTGCTGGCGTCCGCCCGGGCGAATGTGCACACGCCGCCGCGCGTGTTCGTCGAGCGGGCGGCGGTCATGTTTCGCGGCGTCGCCGATCTGCTCGGCCACGATCTGCCGCTGGCGTTTGCCAGCGTCGCCGACCCGTCGCTGCAACGCGAGCTGCACGCCTCCGCGGACGCTGCCCGGCAGGCGATCGACCGGTACGCCACCGAGCTCGAGACGACGACGCTGAAGACGGCGACGGACGACTACGCGATTGGCACCGCCAACGTCGAAGCCAGATACCGCGCCGAGGAGCTGATTGACGTTCCCGTCGCCACGCTGCTGGCGATCGGCGGCCGCGAGCTGAAGAACCTGCAGCATCAGTTCACCGATGCCGCGGCCAAGGTGGACCCGAAGCGACCCGCGCTCGCCGTCTGGCGCGACGTGCTGAACGATCACCCGAAGCGCGGCGAGGTCGCGCCCGCCGCGCAGAAGATCGTGGACGAGCTCTTCGCCTTCATTCGCGAGCGCCGCCTCGTCGATCTCCCGGCCGGCGAGCGCGTCGTCGTTGCCGCCGCGCCGGCGTACGACCTCGGGCTCGCGTCGATGCACTCGTCGCCGCCGCTCGAGCCGCATCCGGTGAAGAGCTTCTACTACATCACCGACGCCCAGGCCGACTGGCCGGCCGACCGTCAGGACGTGTGGCTGCAGAAGTTCAACTACGCCACGCTCGCCGATATCACGGCGCATGAAGTGGCGCCCGGGCACTACGTGCACAGCCTGTTCATGCGCCGCACGCCGGGAAAGATCCGGCGCATCTGGATCGGGCTCAACCCGTTCCCGCAGCCCTCGTCCGGCCAGGACGGCTGGGCGCACTATGCGGAGCAACTCGTCTCCGACGAGGGGTTCAAGCAGGAGGATCCGCGATATCGGCTCGCGCAGACGAGCGAAGCGCTCACGCGGGTCTGCCGGCTCATCGTGGGCCTGCGCCTGCACAGCCGCGAGTGGTCGATCGATCGTGCGACGCAGCTGTTCGAGCAGGAGGCGCACCTGCCGGCCCAGGCGGCGCGCCAGGAAGCCGTGCGCGGCACGTACGACCCGACCTACGGCGGCTACTTTCTCGGCAAGATGGCGGCGCTCAAGCTGCGGCACGATTACCAGGCCGCGCGCGGCGCCGCTTTCAACCTGCGCGAGTTCCACGAGCGCGTGATGACCAATGGCATCGCGCCGTGGTGGGCGCACCGTCAGCTGCTGCTGCCCGGCGATCGTGGACCGGTGATCGAGTAGCGAAGACGCTCGGCTTCGCGCTACATCGAATCGAAAACTCCGCTAGGTGCGTCTCGCCAGTTGATCGCCGGCGAGGTTCACCGCGACCGTCGTCAACAGGATGAACATCCCGGGCGCCACCGCGAGCCACGGCTCCGTGCTGAGCGAGGCCTGCGCCTGGTACAGCATGTTGCCCCAGCTGGCCTGCGGCGGCCTGACGCCGACGCCGAAGAAGCTGAGTGCCGACTCGATCAGGATGCCGCGCGCCACCGCCAGCGTGAGCGAGACCGCCACGGCCTGCGCCGCGTTCGGCAGCAGATGGCGGGCCAGCACGCGCAGGTGCCCCGCGCCGGCCGCTCGCGCGCTTTCGACGAATCCCAACCCGCGCAGGGCCCCGAACTCGGCACGCACCACCCGCGCGGTTTCCATCCATCCGGCGCCGCCGATGAGCAGGATGAGCAGCGGCACCGACGGCTGCAGGACGACCGCGGCGATCATCAGCAACGGCAGTCGCGGAATCGAGAGCACGCCGTCGGTCGTCCGCATCAGCGCCGCATCGGCCATTCCCCCCGCATAGCCAGCCACTCCCCCGACCGCCACGCCGATTGCGCCAGCCACGACGGCCGAGAGCAGGCCGACGGCGAGCGAGACGCGCGCGCCAAACAGCACGCGCGCGAGGACGTCGCGTCCGAGCTCGTCGGTCCCGAACCAGTGCGCCGCCGACGGCGCCGATCGTCGAGCCGATAAATCGATCTGATCCGGCGCATACGGGGCCAGCCGCGGCGCCGCGGCCGCCGCGCCGATCAGGCACACCAGCATGATCGCGGGGAGCCGCGTCACCCGGTCACACGTGGATCGATGACGGCGTGCATCGCGTCCGCCGCCACGTTGAACAGGATGACCGCGGCCGACGACAGCATCAGCAGCGCCATGAGCACCGAGTAATCGCGGCGCGCCAGCGCTTCGGTGAAGAGGCTGCCGATCCCCGGCCACGCGAAGACGCTCTCGGTGACGACCGCGCCCGACACGAGCAGCGCGGCATCCACCGTGATGATCGCGACCAGCGGGCCGAGCGCGTTGCGCAGGGCATGCCGCAGGACCACGCGCATCGCCGGCAGGCCTCGAGCCTCGGCTGCGACGACAAACGGCTGGCCGACCGTTTCGATCATCGACCCGCGCAGGTAACGCGACCAGCTCGACGCGAGCACCAGCGCGAGGACCGCGGTCGGCATCACGAGGTGCTGCAGGTGATCGACCGCGCCGCCGACGCCCGGCGTGGCGCGGCCGGACGACGGCAGCCAGCCGAGTGCGAGCGCAAAGATCATCTGCAGCAGCAGGCCGAACCAGAATCCCGGCAGCGACAGGCCGACCATCGACGTCATCGTCGTCAGGCGATCGAACCAGCGGCCGCGCCGGACCGCCGACCAGACGCCGACGGGAATGGTCAGCGCGAGCGCGCATACGAGCGATGTGCTGACGAGCTCGATCGTCGCCGGTACGCGCTCGAGGATCCGATCGGCCACCGGGCGGCCGTCGCTGAAGCTGTAGCCCCAGTCGCCCTTCATGAACGCCGCGAGCCACGACCAGTACTGATCCCACAGAGGACGGTCGAGCCCGAGTGCATGACGCAGACGCTCGATGTCGGCAGGCCGCACGTTCGGGTTGGAGAGATAGATCGCGAGTGGTCCGCCCGGCGCGGCATGAATCAGAAGAAACACGAGCGCGGAAACGATGAGGAGGAGCGGAACGGCGTGCGCGAGACGACGGACGAGGAACCGGGCCACGGCGTCAGCTTATTTGATTTCCCACTCGTGGACGTTCCAGAAAATGCCTGTGTTCGTCGGATTGCCCTTGAAGTTGACGAGCGAGGCGGGCAGCGCATCCAGGCGCGTGACGGTGTAGAGCGGAATCTCGGGGACCGCCGCCGTGATGAGCGCCTGCGCGCGTGCGAGCAGGGCACCGCGCGCCGGCCGATCGACGGTCCGATCCGACGCGTAGAGCAGCCGCGTCAGCTCGTCGTCTCGAAAGTAGTCGATGTTGCGGCCCGCCGGCGGCGTCCGATCCGCGGCGAAGAAGGTCGTCAGCTCGGGATCCGACGGCATCTGCCACCAGTGCAGCATCGCGTCGAACCGTCCTTCGAACCAGATCGAGCTGATGGCCGTGCCGTCCTGAAGCGCCACCTGCACGTCCACGCCGACGTCGCGAAGCTGCCGCTCGATCGCCTGCGCGATGTTCTCCCGGATGGCGTAGCCCGCCTGCGTCATCAGGGTGAATGCCAGGCGGGTGCCCTCGCGGACCCGTATGCCGTCCGCACCTGGCCGCCAACCGGCCGCATCGAGCAGCGCGCGGGCCTTCGCCGGATCGAACGGGTACTTCGTGATCCGATCGGAGTAGGCCCACGAGATCGGCTGGATCGGACCATGGGCGACCGGCGCCAGGCCGTCGAGGATCGTCCGCGCGTACTGATCGCGGTCGAGCGCCGAGATCAGCGCCTGGCGTACGCGAATGTCGGCGAAGGGCGGAAAGTGCCGTTCGTTCAGCGTGACGTGCTCGTAGGCATTGCCGGGAGTCTTCTTGACGACGATCGATTTCAGATCGGCGATCTCGCGGTATTTGTCCCACGGCACGAGCGCGACGACGTGCACTTCGCCGCTCTTCAGCTGGTTGATGCGCGTGTTCGTGTTCGGAATGAACTTGAACAGAATCTGGCGAATCTTCGGGTATTCATCTCCGCGCCAGTAGTGCGGAACGCGCTCGAGCAGGATGTATTCGCCGGCTTTCCACTCGACGACGCGGTACGGGCCGGTGCCCAGCGGGTTGCGGTTGTAGTCCTGCGCGCGATCGATGTCGCGCCCCTCCAGAATGTGCTGGGGCAGCGCACCGCGAATGAATTGGATGTCGTACGGCGCGTAGATTTCCTTGTAGTGGACGACGGCCGTGAGTGGGTCCGGCGTGTCCACTGACGAGATGCGGTCGAAGCCGTCCGTGCTCTCCGGGTTGTAATTCGGGCCGTTGATCGCATCGACAGTGAACCGGATGTCGGCCGACGTGAACGGCGTGCCGTCGTGCCATTTCACACCGGGACGGAGCCTCCACGTGACGTCCATGCCGCCGTCGGCCCGCAGCCGCACTCCGCCGTTCTCGAGTGTCGGCACGTCCCTCGCCAGAAGCGGCACGACGCGCATCTGCTCGTCGGTCGTCGTCAGCCCCTCGACGATGCAGGTCTGGATGTCCTCGAGGATGTGCGTGCTGAAGCGGTTCAGCGTGTCCGGCTCGCGATCGTAGCCGACGATCAGCAGATCGTTGGACGGCGCGGTGACGCCGGCGTGTCCACCGCATCCGGCGGCCACGGCTGTCGCCGCGAGGAGGAACGCCAGGCCGGCCGACCGCAGGGTCATCAGCGCATCACCAGATGTGCTCGAGCAGCAGGACTGGAATGGAGCCGAACGAGAGGACGCGATCATGGAACTGCCGGAGTGAGAACGCCGAACCGTCGGAGCGCGCCCGCGCCTCGCGCAGGCGGTGGAGACCGTCGGTGCCGAGCCAGTACATGATCGCCGTGCCGGGAAACATCGAGTTCTTGCAGGCCTCGCCGCGCGCGGCCTCTGGCGACATCCCGAGGCGATCCCGATAGAGCGCCACCGCGGCGTCGAACGACATCGCCCCGAGATGAAGACCGAGATCCGCCACGGCGCGGGCGAGCAGCCGGGCGCGCGTGTGCTGCTGCGCGAGCGACTCATCGGCGCTGAGGAAGCCGACCTCGTCCATCAGATCGGTGGCGTAGCAGGCCCAACCCTCGGCCATCGTGCCGCCGAGGAACATGCCAATGCGACTGGCGCAGTCCACCGCCGCCACGCGGCCGATCTCGGAGTCGCCTGTGTAGGCGTAGTAGTTCTGGACGTGATGGCCGATTGCGCCGTGGTGCACGACGTGATTCAGCGTGATGACGCTCGTGTTGGCGGCGCGCAGGCGGCGCTCCTGTTCGTCCGGCGCCATTTCCGCGTCGATCGGCGTCACGACGTAATCGTGCATCGGGGCGTGGTCGAACGGTGCAGGCGATCGGTAGAAGAGGTAATAGAGCAGCGGTGCGGCATCGCGGGTGTGGACCGGAATGGGCACGTAGCGGATCGGATATGTGGGCCACGTGACGAGGTCGTGCGCGATCGCTGTCGCACGGCAGTCGTTCCAGATCTGCTGATAGGTGGAAAGGTAGCCGTTCGCCGTCGGATGCCTCGCGGCGAGGCGTGCCTGGACGGCCGGCCAACCGCCAGCGCCGCGCGCGCGATCGTCGAGCGTTGCGAGCGCGCGGTCGAGCGCGTCGTTTGCAGCGGCCTCCAGATCAGCCGCGCTGGTCGAACAGTAGTGCCCGTCTTTCAGCAGACGGCCGAAGAGGTCCGGACCGGACGCATAGCGGTCCGCCGGCGCGGCCGGGGCGTCGTGCTCGAGCCATCGTCTGAAGTCCTCGAGCGCACCGCGAGCGCGGCTGCGCGCGCGACCGAGTGCTGCATCGTCGGCGAGCGATTCGGCGGCGAGCCACTGAGGAAGACCGTCGCGCAGCAGGCGCTCCGCGCCGTCGCATTCGCGCAGAGTCTTTGCGCGCCACTCGTTCGGGACGCCGTCAGCGATCGACTGGCGCGCGCCCGTGAGAAAGGTCGGCCACACCTCGAGCCGCGCGGTCAGCGCTCGCGATCGCTGCACGGCCGGTGCGAACGGCCGCGTGATCAGCGAGATGACACCGAAAGCCGCTTCGCCGAGCGCCAGCGACGGATTCCCGCGCTGGAAGTGGCGACCGTCGATCTCGGCGATCTGAAGATTGAGAAACGACGCGGCGAGGGCGCGATCGCGGACCGCGACGTCTCGCAGCGCCGATCGGTCGGCCGGAGCGTCGCCCAGCGCGGCGTGAATCGATCGCATCTCGTCGGCCATGGCCGCGAGGCCGTCCGGCGACCAGTCGGGCAGCCGATCATCGTAGTCGTGCACGCCGGTGAACGTCGCGTTCACCGGACGCCGGCGGTAGTAGCTGGCGAAGAATGCGTCCAGGGCCGTCATCTACGCCAGGGGAAGCGGGATCCAGCGCCGTTCCCGGTACGAACGCTCCACCGCGTTGATCACTTCCTGAATCCACGCGCCGTCGCCGAAGTCGCCTTCGTTGGCGGGATCGTCGCTGAGGATTTCAGAGATGAAGCTGCTCACCAGATTGGCGTAGAACAACGTCCGCCACGACTCCGTCCGGCTGCCGCCCGGCGGATAGCAGCGCGACGGAATCTCGAGCTCGCGAAACTCGACCTGATCGGCCTTGGCCGCGCGGAGCGTTTCGCAGATGCCGGCCTCTTCCACCAGCCGGCAGATCAGCGCGCCTTCGCTGCCGTACGCGCGCGCCTCGATGCCGGGATAGTTCCCCACGGTGACGAAGCTCGTCTGGATCGAGCACAGCGCGCCGTTGGTGAACTCGCCCAGGAAAATGTCCCCGTCGTCGATGTTCATGCGCATCATGCGATTGGTGGCGCGCACCATGCGATCCGGGATGAAGTTGCGCATCGTGCCGACGACCTGCGTGAGATCGGCGCCGACGAACAGATGCGCGAGGTCGATGATCGGCGCGCCGTAGCCTTCGAGCGCCGACACCTGGAGTACCGACTGATCGGCCTCGTGGTCCACTTGTCGCAGCGGAGTCATCGGGTCGAGCCACTGCGAGTTCTGT
>DATATJ010000169.1:0-3157 GCA_036268855.1 Vicinamibacterales bacterium | reverse complement strand
CAGCCGCTTGACGTCCGTCCCGGCGCGCTGCGCGCTCAGCCGCGCCGCCGCCGGCTCGATGTCGGCGCCCTGCGCCGCGACGCGTGCACGCACCCAGCGCTCCGCCGCCGCCGCATCCTCGATGACGCCGCACTCCACGATCGTCGCGTGCCTGGCGATCAGCTTGTACATGCGGCCGCGCTTGTCCACCGCGCCGGCCACCAGGACGAGCGTCGTCTGCGGATCGGGCTGTTTGATCAGCTGCTCGAACTGCTCCAGCGCGCGAGTGGCCGCATCGCTCTCGCGCTTGGGTGCGATCAGCGCCTCCGCCTGCAGGACGACGACGACGCGACGCGGCGACATCATCGGAAGCGTCCGCGCCGCGGCCACGAGGGAGGCGACGCCGTCCACGAGGCGCTCGCCGGTCGTCAGGTCGCCGGCGTGAATCCGCTCCGTGTTGAACGCGCGCAGGCCGTCTTCGACCAGATCGGCGAAGTCGGCCGCGAGCGCCGACTTGTCGACATCGTCCTCGCCCAGGAGCAGGTAAACGGCGTCCGGCGTGCCGGCCGCGATCTGGGCACGGACAGCGGAGGCGGTCGCTACGGGCATACGTCGCAGTCCTGGAGATGCACGCGGTGGTTAGAAGGCCTCGAGAATGGCGCTCACAATCGTGCGCGCGAACTCGCTGCTCAGGCGATCGAGCGCGTTCGCATCGTGCCCGAAGAACGCGGCCGCGTCCAGCGAGTTCTGGCCGCTCGTGGCTTCGTACTCCTGCCGGAACACCAGGCCGGGGTTCTCCCACAGAACCGTATTGGCGCGCACGTCGCGCAGCTCCACGCGCGCCGTCATGGTGATGACATAGCGCGAGGCCAGCTGGGTCGTCGTGAAGCTCGCGGGCTGAATGGTGATGGCCGTCACCTCGCCGTTCAGCAGTGCGTCCACGTCGCCCGACTGCGGCAGGACGGTGTAGCGGCCCCGCCCGATGAACTCCGATCGGACCTTCTGCGACAGTAGCGTCTCGACGTTGAAGACGGTGGTGCGGTTCGTGAACGTCGGGATGCCGATCGTCCTGATGTACGCCGGGAGGAACGAACCGCGGCCCGCAAGCGCGTAGCCGCACCCGCCTTCGGCGAGCAGACCAAGGACACCCAGGACACAGGCGACCACACGCGCTCCGCTTCGTCCGCGAACAACCATGCTACGACACTACCACGCTCACCAGCGGCCCCTTCGCGACAAGCACCTTCCGGACGGTACGGCCCTGCGTGTAGCTTTTGATCGCGCTGTCGGCCAGCGCCGCCGCGCGCAACTCCTCTTCGGACACGCTTGCGGGCACCGTCAGGCGCGCGCGCAGCTTGCCGTTCACCTGCACGGGCACGACGATTTCGTCGGCCTTCGCCACGTCGGCGTCGAAGGACGGCCAGGTTGCGCTCGCCAGATCCTCGGCATGGCCGAGCATCTGCCACAACTCTTCAGCGGTGTGCGGCGCGAACGGCGCAATCATTACGACCAGCGCGTCCAGCGCTTCGCGGAGCACCGCGAGCGTTTGCGGCCGCTCCGTCTGTCCCTCCACGGCCGATGCGTTGCGCGTGGGGCCGCCGTGCACGGTGGCCTCGCTGAACGCGTACAGCTCGTTGACCAGCTCCATCAGTGAGGACACCGCGGTGTTCAGGTGCATGCGCTCTTCGATATCGCCCGTGACGCGGCGAATCGTCTCGTGCGTCCTGCGCCGCAGCGCGCGCTCGCTCTCGGTGCAGTCAGGGCCGCACGCCGGGATCCCCTCGCCGCCGACCGTTTCACACCAGTGGTCCGCGATGCGCCACACCCGCGCGAGGAAACGGAAGCTCCCCTCGAGCCCGTCGTCGTTCCACTCGACTTCCTTTTCCGGCGGGGCCACGAACATCACGTACAGGCGCAGCGCGTCCGCCCCGTACTTCTGCAGCATGTCATCCGGATCGACGACGTTGCCTTTCGACTTCGACATCACCGCGCCATTGCGCAGCACCATGCCCTGCGTCAGCAGCCGCTTGAACGGCTCGTCGAAGCCGACCAGGCCGATGTCCCGCAGGAAGCGCGTGAAGAACCGCGAATACAGCAGGTGCAGAATCGCGTGCTCGACGCCGCCGCTGTAAAAATCGACTGGCATCCAGTACGCCGCCGGCACCCTGTCGAACGGCGCCTCGGTGTTCGCCGGATCGGTGAAGCGCAGGAAGTACCACGACGAGTCGACGAACGTGTCCATCGTGTCGGTCTCGCGCTTCGCCGGACCGCCGCACTTCGGGCAGGTGACGTTGACGAACTCCGGCTCTTGCGCCAGCGGCGAGTCGCCCCGGCCGGTGAACGTCGTGACCTTTGGCAGCTCGACCGGCAGCTGCTCGTACGGCACGCCGACAACGCCGTCCTTCGGGCAGTAGATCACCGGAATCGGCGTGCCCCAGTACCGCTGCCGCGAGATGCCCCAGTCCTTCAACCGGTACTGGACCGTGCCCTCGCCGATGCCGCGCGCCTTCGCCTCCGCGGTGAGCCGGCGGTTCGCTTCCTCCCACGGCAGGCCGTTGTAGTCGCCCGAGTTGACGAGCCGCCCGGCGCCCGCGTGCGCTTCGATCATCGTCTCGGCCGACAGCGGCGCCGCGTCGGTCTGCACCACGATGGTGATCGGCAGGTGGTAGGCCCTCGCGAACTCGAAATCGCGCTGGTCGTGACCCGGCACGCCCATCACCGCGCCCGTTCCGTACTCGCCCAGCACGAAGTTCGTCACCCAGATCGGCACCGGCTGGCCGGTGAACGGGTTGGTCGCCTGGCGGCCGGTCTCGAAGCCTTCCTTGCCGCCCATGCGCGCTTCCCGGTCCTGCGACCGGAACGCCTGTGCACGCGCGCGGAACGCCGCCGGATCGGCCGACGCGGCCGCGAACGACTCGACCAGCGGGTGCTCCGGGGCGAGCATGATGAAGTTGGCGCCGTAGATCGTGTCGATGCGCGTCGTGAACACGTCAACGCCGCCGGCAGCGCCGACCAGCGGGAACGTGACGCGAGCGCCCTCTGATCGGCCGATCCAGTTGCGCTGCATCACGACGACCTTCTCGGGCCACGCCGTCAGCGTGTCGAGTCCCGCGAGCAGTTCGTCGGCGTACGCGGTGATCCTGAAGAACCACTGCTCGAGATCGCGCTGGACGACGGT
>DATATJ010000168.1:0-3397 GCA_036268855.1 Vicinamibacterales bacterium | reverse complement strand
ATCCGCGATAACGTAATTTTCGTCACGGTCCCGGTGATGAACCCGGACGGCCTCGACATCGTGTCGCACTGGTATCGCGATCAGCTCGGCACACCCTACGAGGGCACCACGCCGCCGTTCCTGTATCAGAAGTACGCCGGGCACGACAACAACCGCGACTGGTACATGCAGAATCTCGCGGAGACGCGCGTCATCACCGCGCAGCTCTATCACGAGTGGTATCCGCAGGTGCTCTACAACCAGCACCAGTCCGGCCAGACGTCGCCCCGCATCTGGACGCCGCCGATGGACGATCCGGTCAATCCCAACATGCACCCGCTCATCAACCGCGGCATCACGATGCTCGGCGTTGGCATTCAACAGCGACTCGAGGAAGAGGGGAAGCCTGGCGCCGAAGGGTTCTCGCAGTACTCCAACTGGTGGAACGGCGGCATGCGTTCCACGCCGTGCTTCCACAACATCGTGTCGATTCTCACGGAGACGGCGAGCAGCCGCCTCGCGACGCCGGTGACGATCGCGCCGGCGCAACTGCCGCGCCTGCTGGCGAGCGGCGAGAGCGCGCGCGAGCCGTCCACGTGGAATGCCAGCCCGTGGCCGGGCGGCACGTGGACGCTGAAGGATCAGACCGACTATGTCTTCAGCGCGACGATGGCGGTGCTGCGCATGGGCGCGGATGGCCGCGAAGACTGGTTGTACAACCGCTATCAGATGGCGCGCGATCAGGTGGCCGCAGGCAAGAAAGGCGACCCGTACGCGTTCGTGATCCCGCGCGACCAGCACGACTGGCCGACGGCGTTCAAGCTGGCGCACATTCTCGCGATGGGCGACGTCGAAGTGCACGTCGCGCCTGCGACCTTTACGGCCGGCGGTAAACAGTATCGAGAAGGATCGTTCGTGATTCTCATGGCACAGCCCAATCGCGGCTACGCCAAGGATCTGCTGGAAGCGCAGCATCATCCCAACCGCACGAATGGTCCAGGTGGTCCGCCGAAGCGTCCGTACGACATGGCCGGCTGGACGCTGCCGTATCAGATGGGCGTGGAGGCGGACGAGATCCAGACGCCGTTCGACGCCGATCTCACGCCCGTGAACGGCGCATGGGGAATTACAGGCAGCGTTCTCGGCTCGGCGACGCCGAATCAGTCCGCGGTGTCGTTCGGCAGGGCTGCAAACGACGCCGTGAGCGTGGCAGCAGCGGCGCTGAGGCGCGGCAGTCGCGTGTGGATGACGCCGACCCATTTCTTCATCGACGGATCTGACGATCGTGCGAACGTCGCGGCGGCCATGGCGCAGATACCCGACGTGCACCCGTCTGCGGTGCCCGCCGAGGCCCGCCCGTTGCACAAGCCGCGCGTCGGCATCTACAAGTCGTATCTGGCGCCGATCGACGAAGGCTGGACGCGCTACGTGCTGGAGGAGTTCGATCTGCCTTACACATCGATCGAGAACAAGGACGTGCGCGCCGGTCACCTCGAGAGCCGCTTCGACAGCATCATCCTCTCCAGCCAGGACGTCGACGCCATCGTCAACGGTCACGCGGCGGGGACGATGCCGCCCGAGTACGTCGGCGGCATCGGCTTCGAGGGAGTGGCGGCGCTGCGGACCTTCGTCGAGAATGGCGGCACGCTCATCGCCATCGACGGGGCGAGCACGCTGCCGATCCGGTACTTCAACATCCCGATCCGCGATGCGCTGGACGGCGTCCGCAATACCGAGTTCTATTGCCAGGGCTCGCTGCTCCGGATGACCATCGACACAACGCAGCCGCTGATGGCGGGCATGCCGGCCGAGCAGGCGGCATTTTTCGTGAACGGCCGCGCGTTCGATGTCGGTGCGCGATCGGGAGGCCGGGGCGGTTCGTCCGACGACGGTGCGGAGCCTGGCGCCGGCTCGCCGGGCGTGCGCGTGCTCGCCCGGTACGCCGAACGAGCCGACGATGTGCTGATGTCCGGGTGGATCAACGGCGCTGGCCGCATCGCGGGGAAAGCCGCCGCGGTGGACGTGTCGATCGGCCGAGGGCATGTCGTGCTCACCGGCTTTGGCGTCCAGTTCCGCGGGCAGCCGCACGGCACGTTCAAGTTTCTGTTCAACCCGATTCTCGAGAGCGCAGCGGAGCCTGCGCCCCACTCACACGACGAGGGACGATGATGATGCGACGACTGATGATGTTCACGCTGGCGGCCACGATCGCCGCCACGGCCGGTGCGCGAGCGCAGGAGCACCCCGACGCCGCGGCCGACCTCATGAAGGATCCGGCGGTGAAGGCGGCGCTCGACGCTGCGAAGGAGAGCGAGCCGCAGACCATCGAAGACGAGATCCGGTTCTGCGAGATACCTGCCCCTTCCTTCAAGGAGACGGCGCGCGGTGTCGAGCTGCGGAATGTCTTCCAGCAGCTCGGGCTCCAGAACGTCCGCGTGGACAAGGCGGGCAACGTCCTGGGCGATCGTCCGGGCCTGACGCAGCACCCGCATTTCGTGATCGCCGCGCACCTCGACACGGTGTTTCCCGAAGGCACCGACGTGCACGTGAAGCGCGAGGGTGCCGTGCTGCACGGGCCCGGCATCGGCGACGACTGCCGCGGTCTGGCGGTGCTGGTCAGCATCATCCGATCGCTCAAGAAGGCGAACGTGCAGACGGTCGGGACGGTGACGTTCGTCGCCGACGTGGGCGAGGAAGGGCTCGGCGATCTGCGCGGCATGAAGCAGCTGTTCAACGACACGATGAAGGGCGAGATCGATCGCTTCGTGTCGATCGACGGCACCGGGATTCATGTCACCAACGTCGCCGTGGGCAGCCACCGGTATCGCGTGACGTTCAAAGGCCCCGGCGGGCACAGCTTCGGCGCCTTCGGCCTGTCGAACCCGATCGACGCGATGGGGCGCGCCATCGCGAAGATCGCCGAGCTCCAGGTGCCGAAGGAACCGAAGACGACGTTCAACGTCGGCCGGGTCGGCGGCGGCACGTCGGTGAACTCGATCCCGTTCGAAGGATGGATGGAAGTGGATATGCGCTCGTCCGATCGCGCGTCGCTCGCGTCGGTGGACGCGAGCTTTCACACGGCGGTGGACACGTCCGTCGAGGAAGAGAACGAGCGCTGGGGGCATCCGCGCATGGTGACGGTGGTGAAGGATCTCGTCGGCGATCGCCCGGCGGGCAATACGCCGGCGGACGCGCCGATCGTCAAGACGGCGCTGGCGGTGGCGAAAGCGCTCGGGTTTCCGGCGGGCAGCGGGGAAGGATCGACCGATTCAAATGTGCCGATGAGCCTCGGCATCCCGTCGATCACGATCGGCGGCGGCGGACGCGGGTCGGGCGCGCACGCGCTCTCCGAATCGTTCGACACGACCGATTCGTGGAAGGGGACGCAGAACGCGCTGCTGCTGACGATCGCGCTGGC
>DATATJ010000167.1:0-2998 GCA_036268855.1 Vicinamibacterales bacterium | reverse complement strand
GTTGAAGAAGCGCCTCGACACGTTTCTGCCCGCGCTGATGCGCAAGCACGGCATCGACTTCTGGGTCGTGCCGATGCGCGAGTACAACGAAGATCCCGTCTTCTCGTCGATCGTCGCGCCCGAGACGTTCTTCGCGCGCCGCCGGACGATCTACGTCTTCTTCGACAAGTGCGCCGCGACGAACGCTCCGGCGGCCGCGGCGTGCGTGGAGCGCATCGCCCTGGGCGGAACGTCGCAGGGCGGCGTCTTCGACGCCCGCAACTCGATGAAGGCGGTCGTGGCGGCCGTCGGTGGACGGCAGGCGGAGCTCTGGGGCGACGAGCAGTGGCAGGCGCTGAAGCAGGTGGTCGAGGAACGCAAGCCGCGCGTCATCGGAATCGATCGGTCGACCACGTTCGCGTTCAGCGACGGGTTGTCGAGCGGCGAGTTGAAAGGCATGAGCGCGGCGCTGGGCGAGGCGTGGACGTCGAAGTTTCGTGACGCGGAGCGGCTGCCGCTGGAGCTGATCGCCTCCCGTCTGCCGGAAGAGGAAGCGTTCTTCCGCAGGATGACGACGCTCGTCTGGCAGATGACGCAGACGATGTTCTCGTCGAAGGTGATCGTGCCCGGGACGACGCACACCAGCGATCTCGTCTGGTGGTGGCGTCAGCGAACGAACGACCAAGGGCTCGGCACCTGGTTCCAGCCGAGCATTGAGATTCAGCGTCGCGGCGCGACGCCGGAGAAGCTCGGCGACGACCCGGTGATCGAGCCGGGCGACGTGCTGCACTGCGACGTCGGCATCACGGTGGGCCGTCTGAACACCGACACGCAGCACGATGCCTACGTGCTCCGTCCCGGAGAGGCGGACGCGCCCGCTGGATTGAAGAAGGCGTTGGCCAATGGCAACGCCATGCAGGACATCGCGATGGAAGAGGCGCGGCCCGGGCGCACGGGCAACGAGGTGCTGGCGTCGACTCTGCAGCGCATGAAGGCGCTGGGCATCGACGGCACGATGTACACGCACCCCATCGGGATGAATGGACATGGCGCGGGCCCGTTGATCGGCTTGTGGGACTACCAGGACGGCGTGCCCGATCGCGGCCAGGCCAGCGTCATTCCGTCGATGTGGTTCTCGATCGAACTGCAGGCGACGACGCCCGTTCCCGAGTGGGGAGGCCAGCCCGTGCGGATGGCGCAGGAAGAAGACATGATCATCGGCGCCGACGGGAAGGCGCGATGGGCGCTCCAGCGGCAGGACCGATTGTTTCTCGTCGGCGGCGGCGGACGCTGACGGCGGTCCCGCGCGCGATCGCTCGGCTGAAGCCTTCGCGCTACACCGCGGCGGGCGTGCGAGCACCGCGGCGGCGTGCCAGCACCGCGGCGGCGTGCGAGCGTCCGATTTCCTAGCGCAGGCCCACGAAGCCTTGAACGGAATCGATCAGCTTTTTCGAGTCGTAGCCCTTGCCGTCCTTGAAGACGACTTCGACGCGCTCGATGTCCGCGATCCGCTGGCTGGGGTCGCCGTCGACGACGATGAGGTCGGCCTGCTTGCCGGGTTGCAACGTGCCGATTCGCGCGCCTTCGCCCATGAACTCGGCGCCGTTCTGCGTCTGGATGTGAATCGCCTCGAGGGGTGTGAATCCGGCCTCGACCAGCAATTCGACGCCGCGCTGATCTCCGAACCCGGCGACGGCACCGCCGTTGCCCGTCGGATCGAGCCCGGCCATCAGCGTGCCGCCCGCCTTCACGAACGCGCGCTCGAAGGCCATTTCGCGCTGGAGCCGGGCGAGTCCCGTCTCGCTCGCCCTGGCGCGCGCGAGCAGATAGTCCGTCTTCGCCAGCGGAGACAGCACGTCGAGCATGCGCTGCTGCAGCGGCGGACGATTCGCCACGCCGGCCTCCGCCACCGGCAGCGTAGAGTCGATCGCGACCTTGTGCGCGACGAGGTACCCGATCAGCTCCTGCATCGGCGCCGAATCAATCGCCGGGTTCGCCGCGCTGTCGCCCTCGGCCGGCGGACATCGATCCAACTGCTTGCCCGGGACGAAGTCGGTGCTGGCGCTCAACCCGTGCTCCAGGCTGTCGATGCCAAGGTCGGCCGCTTCGCGAAACGTGACGGAGCAGAGGTGTCCGGTCACCTTGAGGCCGCGGGCGTGCGCCGCTTTGATCGCCGCGCCGAGCTCGGCGTGCGTGATGTTGGTGTACGCCTTGAATGACGTGAAGCCGAGATCCGCCCAGTAGTTCACGAGGTGCACGGCGTCTTCGGGATCGCTGAGCGTATGGAGCTGGAGCAGGTAAGCGCCCGGCCCTTGCAGATACGGGCCCGTCAGGTGCATTTTCGGGCCGGGAATGCGGCCGGCGTCGATATAGCGCTTCACCTCCAGGTCGGCGTACGGCTCCATGCTGCCGGCCGTGCGAAGGCTCGTCACGCCAGCCGCCAGATACAGGCGCGGAAAGCTGTAGACCATCGTCGGGTAGTACTCGGGCACGCCCGGAACGCGGCCGCGTCCTGTGGACCCCGTGTAAAACAGGTGCTCGTGCATGCCCACCCAGCCGGGCATCACCGTTCTGCCGGTCAGGTCCATCGCGCGCGCGCCGGCCGGCGCGGTGGTCGAGGCGCTCGGCCCGATCGCGCGAATCACGCCCTTTTCGATGACGACGCTCTGATCGTTGACGGCTGGGGCGCCAGTGCCGTCGATCACGCGCACGTGCTGGAGGACCACGACGGGCGCGTCGACAGAGATAAAGGCCGGCGTGTCCTCGGGCAGCGCGCGTCGCAGCGGCGCCGGCTGTGGATTGGACGCGTTCTGATTGGTCGCCACGACCGGCGTGATCAGCATCACTGCGACGGCTAGAAGTGCGGGCTTCGACATCCGGCCTCCGTGAAAAGATTCAATATTACGCCGTCGCTACATTTCCTGGTCGCCGACGACGGCCTGCACGACTTTGACGAAACGCGCGATCAGTTGCAGTTTCTCCGAGCTCCGATTCCATGCGATGCCGATGCGCCACAACG
>DATATJ010000166.1:0-9081 GCA_036268855.1 Vicinamibacterales bacterium | reverse complement strand
AAACACCCTCCGAACCTCGTCGGCAAAATCCCCGACTTCGGAGGGCAAGGCGACTGCGTGAATGCGGGAACGCATTCCTGATGATCGCACACGAGAGACCCGTCCCGGGGGACGGGTCTCCGTTCGCTGACGAGTAACGCTGCTCAGATCTACCAAGACGGGCAGTATATTAGTTGTTAACACTCATATAAACTGCTTGACATGCACTCATTATGTGCCTATACTCCTTCCATCAACAGGATTGGGGGACAGAACCGATGCCAGGCAAAGTGATTGGAATCGACCTCGGCACGACCAACTCGGTCGTCGCCGTGATGGAAGGAGGGCAGCCCGCGGTCATCGTGAACCAGGAAGGCGCCCGCACGACGCCGTCGGTGGTCGGCTTCGCGAAGGACGGCGAGCGGCTCGTCGGTCAGGTCGCCAAGCGTCAGGCCGTCACGAACCCGGAGAACACCGTGTTCTCGATCAAGCGGTTCATGGGCCGCAAGTTCGGCGAAGTATCCAGCGAATCGTCGCGCGTGCCGTACACGGTCGTCCGCGCGGACAACGGTGACGCCTGGGTCGAGACCCGCGGCACGAAGCAATCGCCGCCGGAGATCTCGGCCATGGTGCTCCAGAAACTGAAGCAGGCTGCTGAGGATTACCTCGGCGAGAAGATCAGCGACGCGGTGATTACCGTGCCTGCCTACTTCAATGACGCGCAGCGGCAAGCGACGAAGGACGCCGGCCAGATTGCCGGCCTCAACGTGCTCCGCATCGTCAACGAGCCGACGGCGGCGGCGTTGGCCTACGGGCTCGACAAGAAGAAAGACGAGACCATTGCCGTGTACGACTTCGGCGGCGGCACGTTCGACATTTCCGTACTCGAAGTCGGCGAGGGCGTCGTCGAGGTGAAGGCGACCAACGGCGACACGCACTTGGGCGGCGACGATCTCGACGACCGCGTCATCGAGTGGCTGGTCGCGGAGTTCAAGAAGACCGACGGCGTGGACCTCGGCAAGGACCGCATGGCGCTTCAGCGGCTGAAGGAAGCGGCGGAGAAGGCCAAGATCGAGCTGTCGACGGCGATGGAAACGGACATCAACCTTCCGTTCATCACCGCGGACGCGACCGGACCGAAGCACCTGCAGCTGAAGCTGTCGCGCGCGAAGCTCGAGCAGCTCGTCGACGACCTGCTGCAGCGGACGCTCGCGCCGCTGGCGCAGGCGCTGGCGGACGCCGGCGTCAGCGCGAAGCAGATCGACGAGGTCGTGCTGGTCGGCGGATCGACCCGCATGCCGAAAGTGCAGCAGCTGGTGCGTGAGTTCTTCGGCAAGGAGCCGCACAAAGGCGTGAATCCGGACGAAGTCGTCGCGATCGGCGCGGCCATCCAGGGCGGCGTCCTCACCGGCGACGTCAAGGACATGCTGCTGCTCGACGTCACCCCGCTCTCGCTCGGGATCGAGACGCTCGGCGGCGTGATGACCACGCTCATCACCCGCAACACCACGATTCCGTCGCGGAAGAGCGAGATTTTCTCGACGGCAACCGACAACCAGACGAGCGTCGAGGTGCACGTGCTGCAGGGCGAACGCCCGCTGGCCCGTGACAACCGCACGCTCGGAAAGTTCCATCTGATCGGGTTGCCGCCGGCGCCGCGCGGCGTGCCGCAGGTCGAAGTGGCCTTCGACATCGACGCGAACGGCATCGTCAACGTCGCGGCGAAGGATCTGGCGACCGGCAAGGAGCAGAAGATCACCATCAGCGGCGCGAGCGGTCTGTCGAAGGACGACGTGGAGCGGATGGTGAAGGAAGCGCAGAGCCACGCGTCGGAGGATCAGGCGCGGCGCGACCTGATCGACGCGCGCAACCAGGCCGACTCGCTGGCGTATCAGGTCGAAAAGACCGTGAACGAGAACCGCGAGAAGCTGCCGGTCGGCGATCTCTCCCGAGCGGATGCCGCCATCGCGCAGGTGCGCAAGGTGTCCGGTGGCGAGGATCTCGCGGCCATCAAGCAGGCGACCGACGCGCTCGCGCAGGCGTCGCATGCGATCGCGGACGTGCTCTACAAGCCGCAAGCCTCGCAAGGCTCGCAAAGCTCGCAAGGTTCGCGTTCGGCAGGTCCGCAAGGTGCCGACGCGAACGTGAAAGACGGGGAAGTCGTGGACGCGGAGTACGCAGAAGCGAAATAAACACCAGGCAGGAGGGCTGGCTCATCCCGGCTCTCCGGCCATCATCGTGAGGAGCGGAAACATGACGATCGTACGTTGGGATCCATTTCGTGACTTCGGCTTGACGACGGCGAATGCCTGGGTGCCGGCGGTGGACATCTATCAGGCCAGCGACCAGGAGCTGGTATTGAAGGCGGAGCTGCCCGAGATGTCGCGCGAGGACATCGACATCACCGTGGAGAACGGCACGCTCACGCTCAAGGGCGAGAAGAAGATCGCCAACGAAGTGAAGGACGAGCAGTTCCATCACGTCGAGCGGCGCTACGGCGCGTTCAGCCGATCCTTTTCGCTGCCGCAGACCGTGGACGTCGCGAAAGTGGCCGCCGAATACAAGAACGGCGTGCTGACGGTGCGGCTCCCGCTGCGTGAGGACGCGCGGCCGCGTCAGATCAAGGTGGACGTCGCCGCGTAAGACCCGTGCGGGCCGATCCGGCCGGGTGGTGAGGTCGCGCGAACGCCGACCCGCCCGATCGGTGCGGCCCGCCCTTTCGTCACATCAACCCTCGTGCTAGGCTCTATCCTCGACATGAGTGACGCAGCCGAACATCCCGTTGTCAACGACGACATTTCGACACCCATACCGAATCCGGATGCGGAGCCGGCACCGCCGATTCACAGCCGTTTTCTGTTCGTGGACGTCGCGGCGCTGCGCGCCAAGCAACTGCGCCGCGGCGCGCGGCTCCGCTTCGCCGAGTCCGACATCGTGCACCTCCCCAAAAAAGCCGAGCGGCTGGCGATGGAAGAGGTTCGCCGCGGACTCGTGCAGTACGACGTGCCGCCGCCGAGGCCGGCAGCACCGCTCGAGGAGGGGCTGTGAGCGCGTTGTGGCCGCTCATCGGCGGGGCCGTTCAGGGGCTCGCGTCGAGCACCATCTTCGTGCTCGCCCTGTTCATCGGGTTCTGCGTGCTCTTCGGCTTCACGAAGCTGAAGAAGACGGCGGGCGGTGGCGCGAGGGTCGTCAAGAGCCTCGACGAGCGTATTTCGCACCGGCCCATGGAGTACATCCTGCCCGGCGCCCCGAACGGACCCTCGGATCAGCTGCGCTCGCCGGAACTCATCGAAGCCGCCGCACGTAAGTGATCCTAGGGGCGGACCGCATGCGGTCTGCCATGCTGCCGGCCGCAGGCCGCCGGTCCGAGGAGCTCACAATGTTGTGGTTGCTGCTGCTTCCGATCAAGCTCGCCTTCGCCCTCACGTTCGGGCTCCTGCTGCTGCCCTTCGTGCTGCTGCGCATGGCGATCAAGGCCGCGCTGGCGCTGGTCCTCCTGCCGTTCGTCTTCCTCTTTGTGCTGGGCGTCCTGGCGTTCGCCGTCCTGGCGGCGTCGTTTGCACTGGTGCTGCCGCTCCTGCCGTTCGCATTTATCGCGTTTTGCATCTGGGCGGTCGTCCGGGCGACATCGCGACCGACCTTGCACGGCGCGTAGCGGCTAGGCGACGCTTTCCGGCTGCCAACGCATCCCCAGGTTGATGATGCGCTGCAGCACCGTGTCGTAGCTCAGTCCCACTTTTTCGGCCGAGGCGGCGAAGTCTTCGCCTTTGGCGATCTGCGGATTCGGGTTCGCCTCGAGCACCCAGACGTGGCCCGCTTCGTCGAGCCGCAGATCGATGCGCGCGAACCCGCTCAGCTCGAGTGCGCGGAACGCCCGTTTGCAGACGTGCTGAATCTCGCCGCAAATGGCCTCCGGCAGATCCTTTGCGGCGCCGCTCTCGATCCCGTACTTCTGCTGATATTTCACGCTCCATTTCACGCGATCAGTGGCAATGCGCTTGACCTCCGGCGGCATGTTCGAGAAGAACAGCTCCCACACCGGCAGCGCCTGTAGCGTCTGGTTGCCGAGGATGCCGACGTAGAGCTCGCGCCCTTCGATGTACCGCTCGGCAATTGCCGCCGTGCCGATGCTCTCATGAATGAAGGTCACGCGCTCCTTCAGCTTGTCGTCGCTCTCCACCACCGACGCCTGCGAGATGCCGATGGAGGCTTCCTGGGTGAGCGACTTCACGATGAGCGGGAACGGCAGCCGCTTGGGCCGCCGGATCGGCCGTCCGGCGCGAAACACTTCGAACTCCGGGACCGCGATGCGGTGGTACGCGAGCAGTTTCTTCGAGAGCGACTTGTCGCGTGCCAGCAGCAGCCCCCGCGGATTGCAGCCGGTGTACGGCAGCTTCAGCAGCTCCAGATGCGAGACGACGTTCTGGTCGAAGATCGAGATGTCGTCGAAGCCCTCGAGCAGGTTGAAGGCGATGTGCGGCTTCCATTCGGTCGCCACGCGCCGGATCTCGCCGAGGTCGTCGTGGACGCCGAGCGTCTGCACCTCGTGCCCCATCGTGCGCAGCGTCGAAATGACGTCGTACTCCGTGCGCCATGGCGCGGCCGTGATGTCGGTGCCCTCCTCGACGGCGTCGGGCGGGATGAGGTGCCGGTGGACGAGTGCGAGCACGCGCAGCCGCGTCACCGTCACAGCGCCACCCGATGCCGGCCGCTATGGAGGTAATTCATGGTCTGCACCGTGAGAAACACGAAGAATTCATTCTTGGTGGCCTCTTCGGAATCGGTGAGCCGCAGATTCTGCTCGCGGCAGCGCGAGACGATCTGTTCGATCAGCTGATCGATCGTGTACTGGTAGCTGTCGGTGAAGCTCGCCACGGTGCTGCGCACTTCTTTTCGGATCTTGCGGACGAACCGTGCAGCCGACTGGTTCTTGGCGTACGCCGGCGCATCGGAAAACAAGTTGCGGAGATCGCTGTCGTAGAAGTCGGGGTGATCGAGCCCGTAGTGCTCGCGCTTGCGGCGATAGTGCTCGCCGAGCGTCTTGCGCAGGCGCCGGAGCGGATCCACCTCTCGGCGGCTCACCACCGTCGGCCGCGTCCGCGCGAGACTGCGCATGAGGCGATCCATGTACTCGACCTTCCGCTGCGCCGGCCAGCCCGCGTAGCGCGTCGCCCACATGGAGTTGGGATCCACCCACACCGCGAACGTTTCTGCGAAGTCCTCGTCCGGATGGCTCTGCGCGTACCAGTGATCGAGATGCTGGACGAAGCTCTTGCTGTACGGCTTCGGCGTGTAGTACTCCGGATACTCCGTGGATGGGTTGCCGAAGAGCCGCCGCCGCGTCGGCCGCCGCTGCAGCCGGTACGCATTGTCGATCGCGTGGCCGACCTCGTGGCGCAGGATCTTCAGGCACGACGCGGCGTCGCCCCCTTCCACTTCCAGCATCTGCGCCAGCTCGAGGCGCGCCAGCCGCGGATGCGCCAGGTAAAACGGAATCGCGACGCCCGGCACGCCGTCGGGCGTGAACCATTCATCCGAGAGCCAGTAGTGTGGGCGGAACACGAGGCCGCGCGCATCCAGCTCCGCGTTGACGTCGGCGATCCGCTGCTCGACCTCCGCGCCCGCGATCGACAGGTGCAGATCGCACATGCGGATCTCGAGCAGCTTGTCGTCGGCGAGCGCCGCCCACCAGTCGGGCGGCGGCGCCGGGGTCAGCGGTTCGCGATCGGGGGGCGTTGGCTCGACCATCCGGTGTCCCGCTCGTACGCATCCGCTGCCCGCAGCATCGTCGATTCGTCGAACCGGCGGCCGGTCAACTGCAGCCCGATCGGCAGCCCGCCTTCGCCCGGGCACGAATCGCCGGGCTTCGCCGCGCCGTGCCCCCGCGTGAAGCCGCACGGAACGCTCACGGCGGGCAGCCCCGCCAGGCTGGCGCTCACGGTGAAGACGTCCGCGAGGTACATCTGCAGCGGATCGGCGACGCGCTCGCCGAGCGGGAACGCGCCCGTCGGACTCGTGGGCATCGCGACGAGGTCGGCGCGCTCGAAGGCGCGATCGTAGTCGTCGAGGATCAGCGTGCGCACCTGCTGCGCCTTCAGATAGTACGCGTCGTAGTAGCCGGCGCTCAGCACGTAGGTGCCCAGCATGATCCGGCGCTTGACCTCCGGGCCGAATCCGGCGTCGCGCGTGCGCGCGTACATCGCCCGAAGATTCGCGTCGTTCACGCGTAGTCCGTAGCGCACTCCGTCGTAACGGGCCAGGTTCGAGCTCGCCTCCGCGGTGGACACGAGATAGTAGACCGGGATCGCGTAGCGGGCATGCGGCAGATCGATGTCGACCAGCACCGCTCCTCGCGCGGCGAGGACCTCCAGCGCCGCCAGGAACGCGCGCGACACATCCGCGTCCACGCCCGCGCCGACCAGGGCGCGGGGCACGCCGATCCGGAGGCCGCGCACGTCACCGGTGAGGGCCGCGGCGAAATCGGGCACCGGCTCCGGCGCACTCGTGGCGTCGGCCGGATCCGCGCCCGCGAGGACGGTGAGCCCCAGCGCCGCGTCGCGGACGCTCGCGGCGATCGGTCCCACCTGATCGAGCGACGATGCATGGGCGATCAATCCGTACCGCGAGACGCGGCCGTACGTCGGTTTCACGCCGACGACGCCGCACAGTGCGGCCGGCTGACGGATCGAGCCGCCGGTGTCGGAGCCGAGCGCCAGCGGCACGATTCGCGCCGCGACCGCAGCCGCCGATCCCCCGCTCGTGCCGCCCGGCGTCCGGTCCAGCGCCCATGGATTGTGGACCGGTCCGAAGGCGGAGTTCTCGTTCGACGAGCCCATCGCGAACTCGTCGCAGTTGGTCTTGCCGACGATCACCGCGCCCGCGGCCTCGAGACGCGACACGGCGGTCGCATCGTACGGCGGCACGTACGCTTCGAGCATGCGTGACGAGGCAGTTGTGCGAAGGCCTTTCGTGCAGAGGTTGTCCTTCACCGCGATCGGAACGCCCGCCAGCGGCGCCTCGCGCCAGCGATCGCGGTCGGCGTCGATCACCGCCGCGTGGGCCAGCGCGCGCTCCGCGGCGACGGTGTTGAACGCGTTGAGCGACGGATTGAGCGCGTGGATGGCGTCCAGCGCCTCGCGGCAGATCTCCGTGGCGCTGCGCGCGCCGCTGCGCACCGCGTCGCGCAGCCCGGTGAGTGAGGCGATGGTCATCCGATGACCCGCGGCACCTTGAAGAAGCCGCCCTCTTCGCGCGAGTCGTCCGGGTCTGGCGCGTTCGCGAGCGTGTCGGCAATCGTCAGCGACGGCTGCACCTCGTCCGCTCGATCGGCGGCCGGCCGCGCCATCACGCTGGCCGTCGGCGCGACGCCCGTCGTGTCCACCTGCCGCACCTCGTCCGCGTACGCGAGGATGTCCGCGAGCTGGCGCGCGAAGCGATCGATCTCGTCAGCCTCGAGGCGCAGATTTGCGAGCGCGGCGATCTTCAAAACGTCGTCTCTGGAGAGCTCGGCCGGCATGTCAAATGCTAACATCGAACAGGAGCGAATCGGGTCGATGGCCGATTGCCGGTGGTTCTGCCGATCTGATGCGCCGCGATTCCCGCTGACGAACGCGTCAGCCATCGAGCCCGCGCTATGACAACCGTCAGAGCTCCCGCGGTGGCCGGCACATGGTATCCGGCGTCGGCGTCCGCGCTCGCGGCGGCGCTGGACGGCTATCTGGATCAGGCGACCCGCGACGTGCCGGGCCGCCTCGTTGCCCTCGTCGCGCCGCACGCCGGCCTGCTCTACTCCGGCCCGGTTGCCGCGCACGCTTACCATCTTCTGTCCCACCGTGCGTTCGATCTCGTCGTCCTGGTCGGGCCATCCCATTTCGTCGGCTTCGAGGGCGTCGCCGTCGTGTCCTCGGGCCGCTTCGAGACGCCGTTTGGTCCGGCCGACATCGACGCCACGATCGCCGCGGCGCTCCTGGCCACACCGGTCGTCCGCGAGCACGCCGGCGCGCACGCGCGCGAGCACTCCCTGGAGATGCAGCTGCCGTTCGTGCGGCGACTGGCGCCCGAGGCGCGCATCGTGCCGCTGGTGATGGGCTTTCAGAGCGCCGGCACGATTCGCGCGCTCGGCGACGCGCTCGCGGCTGTCCTGCGCGATCGCCCTCGAGCGCTGCTGATTGCGAGCACGGATCTGTCGCACTATCACGATGCGACGACGGCCACGCAACTCGATGCGGTGGTCATGGACGCCGTCGAGCGCTTCGATGCCGACACGCTCGAGCAGGCCCTCGCGCGGCAGCCCGAACACGCGTGTGGCGGCGGACCGACCGTTGCGGTGATGCGGGCGGCCTGGCAGCTCGGCGCGCGCGATGCGCGCCTCCTGCACTACGCGGATTCAGGCGACGTCTCCGGCGACAAATCGTCCGTCGTCGGATACATGGCGGCCGCGTTCGGAAATTTCGGCCACGACGACGAACTCGCGGCCGCCGCAAAACCGTCACCAGACGATTGACGGCTGACATTGACTGCTGACACAGATCGGCAAACGCTCCTGGCGATCGCGCGCGGTGCGATCGTCGCGCACGTCACCGGCGCGCCCGACCCGGCGGTTCTGCTCACCGGCGTGGCGGGACGCCCCGGGGGCGCGTTCGTGACGATTCACCACGGCGGCGAATTACGCGGCTGCATCGGCCAGACCGAAGCCGACACCCCGGTCGGCGCCATCATCGCCCACTGCGCCGTGGCGGCGTGCAGCGCCGATCCGCGATTTCTGCCGGTCGTGCGGCACGAGCTCGACGCGCTCGCTCTCGAGCTGTCGCTGCTTGGCCCCTTCGCGCCGATCGTGAGCGCGGAGGAGGTCGAGGTCGGTCGTCACGGCCTGGCGATCGAGAGCGGATGGCATCGCGGCCTGCTGCTTCCGCAGGTCGCCACCGAGTGGGGTTGGGATCGCGACACGTTTCTCGCGCAGGCCTGTCGAAAGGCCGGCCTGCCCAAGGACGCCTGGAAGCGCGGCGCGACGATCCGCGTGTTCGAGGCGGAGGTGTTCGGTGAGCACGAAAAGCCTCTCCACCAGAGGACACTGAGGATCGCGTCTAACGCGGATTCGACATC
>DATATJ010000165.1:0-13896 GCA_036268855.1 Vicinamibacterales bacterium | reverse complement strand
ATCGTCGCCGATGAGCACGATCCCGAGGCCGGGCGGGCGCCCGGCCCGCGCTGTGAACGCCTGCACCCGTGGCGCCAGCTCCTCGCGAAGTTGTCGAGCGACGGCCGCGCCGTCGAGCAGTCGAGCCGCCATTACTCCTGCGCCTCCAGCTCGAGATGCTTGAGGGACTCCGGCCGCCCCAGCACCACGAGCTTGTCGCCCGCCCGGATCGTCGTGTCCGGTTCGGGATTGAAATCCATTCGCAGATCCTGCCGCTGAATCCCGACGACGATCACGCCGAACCGCTGGCGCAGGTTCGCGTCCAGAATGGACTTCGCCGCGAGCGTCGACGTCGCCGCAACCGTGATCTGTTCCATCGCCAGCTCTTCGCTCTCGGAGCTGGTGGCCAGCGCCATGAAATCGACGACGGCCGGCCGCAGCGCGCTCTGTGCCATATGAATCGCGCCGATCTGATACGGCGAGATCACGCGATCCGCGCCGGCGCGTTTCAGCTTTGCCGTGGCATCCTCGGTTTCGGCGCGTCCGACGATGTAGAGGTCGGGCCGCAGTACGCGCGCGCTCAACACGGCGTAGACGTTCTCGGCATCCGTGCCGACGGCCGCGATCAGTCCCCGCGCCCGCTCGATGCCGACGCGCTTCAGCACCTCCTCTCGGCTCGCATCCGCTTCCACCGCCAGCGCGCCATCGTCCATCGCCGCCTGCAGTCGGATGGGATCGCGCTCGACGACGACGTACGGCACGTGCTGCTGCTGCAGCTGATTCGACACGATGCTGCCGATCCGGCCGTAGCCGCAGACGATGAAGTGATCCTTCAGTTGATCCAGCATGCGCTCGTACTTCCGCCGCTGCAGCCGCTTCGGCAGGCCGCCTTCGACCACGACGGTCGCCAACAGCGTAAAGGTGTACAGCGCCGACCCCACGCCGGCGCACAGGAGCAGGACGGTGAACACCTCACCGTTGTGCGAGAACGGCGGCAGATCGACGGTGGTGATCCCGAGGATCGTGACGTAGAAGCCGTGCCAGAGAGACCAGCCCTCGATGACGTGATAGCCGAGCGTCCCGCCGGCCACCACCAACAGCAGAAGGGCGACCGCGAAGCCCGGACCCTTCGGCCGGAGCCAGTGATCGCCCTTCGTCTTCGTGACACGCTCGGCCATGCAGCCGAGATTACCGCCGCCTGGTGCCGCCGGCCGCCGCGAGCGCTTCGTCGCGCTTGCGCACTTCGCTGTGCCGGAACCCGTACGAGAAGTACAGGACGATGCCGATCGCCATCCAGACGATCAGCCGGACCCACGTCTCCCACGGCAGACCCGCCATCAGGCCGAGGCAGACGACGACGGCCATGATCGGCACGAACGGCACCCAGGGCGTCCGGAACGGCCGCTCGAGCTCAGGCCGCTGATAGCGCAGGAAAATCACGCCGAGCGACACGATCACGAACGCCATCAACGTGCCGATGCTCACGAGCTCGCCGAGCGCGCCGATCGGTGTGAAGCCGGAGGCAATGGCGACGACGACGCCGGTGATGACGCTGGTGATGTGCGGTGTGCGGAACTTCGGATGGATCTTCTTGGCAAACGGCGGCAGCAGGCCGTCGTGCGCCATCGAATAGAAGATGCGCGGCTGCGCCATCATCATCACGACCATCACGGAGCTGAGGCCCGCGATCGCCCCGAGCTCGACGAGCATCGTCATCATGTGGAGAAGGGCGCTGCCGCCCGACGCCGCTTCGGCGGCGCGCACGGCCACCACCAGCGGCGCGGCCGAGCCGAGCATCTGTTTGTACGGGACCAGGCCGACGGTCACACCGGAGACGAGCACGTAGAGAATCGTGCAGACGACCAGCGAGCCGAGGATGCCGACCGGCATGTCCTTCTGGGGGTTCTTCGCTTCCTGCGCCGCGACCGACACGGCGTCGAACCCGATGTAGGCGAAGAAGATGACGCCGGCGCCGCGCAGCACCCCGCTCCAGCCGTACTCACCGAAGGAGCCTGCGTTCGGCGGCACGAAGGGCTGCCAGTTCGCCGAGTTGATGTACGCCGCGCCGCCGAGGATCACGATCAGGACGACCGCGACCTTGATGATCACGATTGCCGAGTTGACGTTCGCCGATTCCTTGACGCCGATGATGATCAGGATCGTGACGGCGATCGTGATGAGCACGGCGGGCAGGTTGATGATCGCGTCGGGGCTGCAGCCGGCGGCGGCGATCACCGTGCAGGGCGCGGCGGCGAGCGATGCCGGAAAGCTGACGCCGACGAAGTCGTGGAGGAACGCCGTGAGATGTCCCGACCAGCCGACGGCCACCGTCGCGGCGCCCAGCGCGTACTCGAGAATCAGGTCCCAGCCGATGATCCACGCGACGAACTCGCCGAGCGTCGCGTAGCCGTACGTGTAGGCCGAGCCCGCGATCGGCACGGTCGACGCGAACTCGGAGTAGCACAAGCCCGCGAGCCCGGACGCGATGCCCGCGAGGATCATCGACAGCACGATGGCAGGGCCGGCGTACTGCGCAGCGGCCTGGCCCGTCAGCACGAAGATGCCGGTGCCGATGATGGCCCCGATGCCGAGCGTGATGAGGTTGACGGGGCCGAGGACGCGTTTGAGCGAGTGCTCTCCGGTGTCGGCGGCTTCTGCCTTCAGTTGTTCGATCGATTTCGTCGCGAAAATCGACATTCAGGATGTCCTCAGTTAAAGGGGCCGGCGCCGGAATTATACATGTCCTGAGCTTACCGCCGACGCCGCGCGAGGGCGGAATCGAGGGGACCTTCCCGGCGCATCGCGACGGTCCTCCGCGAGCTTCCCGGATCGGCGGGCGGAGCCGTCCGCGCACGGTCAGCGTAGACGTAGCGCGAAGGCTTCAGCCGAGCGCTTCCGGCCGAAAGCCGTCTAGGCGGCGAGGCGCCGCAGGTACTCGCGCACGCGTGCTTCGGGATCGCCCGTGCTCAGCAGGTCGCTGATCACCGCGACCGACGCGGCGCCCGCGCGCAGCACATCGGGCGCACGATCGAGGGTGATCCCGCCGATCGCGACGAGCGGCCGCGTCTGGCCCGCCGCCGCGCGAACCCCATCGAGGCCGAGAGCCTCGCGCCCCGTGGCTTTCGTGCCGGTCGCAAACACGGGTCCGATCGCGACGTACGTCACCGGCGCGTTCCGGGCGGCTGTCAGCTGCGCGGGCGTATGCGCCGAAAGCCCGACGATGGCAGTGTCGCCCACGATGGCCCGGACGAGAGGAGGCGCGAGGTCGTCCTGGCCGATGTGCACGCCGTCCGCGTCGACCAACCGGGCGATATCCGCGCGGTCGTTCACGACCACCTTGGCGTCCGCGCCGTGCGCGAGCGCGACAATCGACGCAGCGGTCTCGAGCAGCGACGCGCCAGAGGCGTGCTTGGCCCGGATCTGCAGCAGGCGCGCGCCGCCGGCGAGCACTGCCGAGGCCAGATCGGCGAGCGTCCACCCGGCGCGGGCGGCCACGTCGGCGTCCAGAATGGCGATGAGCGGCGGAAAAATCGACGCCGTGTTGTCCCGCAGAAAGCGCGCGGTTCCAGGTGTCAGACCGCCTCGGCGAGGCGGCCCGGATTCGGTCGCGAGAGGAACCGGTCCATGAAGGCCGTGCTCAGCTTGCCCGCGATGAAGTCTCCGTCGACGAGGATCCGCAGGTGCATCGGAATATTCGTCTTGATGCCTTCGATCACGGTCATCTCGAGCGTGCGCTTCATGCGGGCGATCGCTTCGGCGCGATCGCGTCCGTGCACGATGATCTTCGCAATCATCGAGTCGTAGTACGGCGAGATCGTGCAGTCGGAATGGGCGAACGTCTCGACGCGGACGCCGGGTCCGCCCGGCACGCTGAACACGTGGATCAGGCCGGGCGACGGCACGAAGGTGTCCGGATCCTCGGCGTTGATACGGCACTCGATCGAGTGGCCCGTGAAGGTGATTTCGCTCTGCTTGTGCGACATCCGCTCGCCGGCCGCGATGCGAATCTGCTCTTTCACGATGTCCACGCCGGTGACCATCTCGGTGACCGGATGCTCCACCTGCAGTCGCGTGTTCGCTTCCATGAAATAGAAGCGGCCGTCTGGATCCATCAGGAACTCGAAGGTCCCTGCGTTCGTGTACTGAACCGCCTTCGCCGCGTCGATCACGATGCCGCCCATCTTGCGGCGCATCTTGTCGCTCAACGCGGGAGACGGCGACTCCTCGATCAGTTTCTGGTGCCGGCGCTGAATCGAGCACTCGCGCTCGCCCAGGTGAATCACGCTGCCGTGGTGGTCGCCGAGGATCTGGAATTCGACGTGCCGCGGCGACTCGACATATTTCTCGATGTAGACGTCGCCGACGCCGAACGCCGCTTCCGCTTCGCGTTGTGCGGTCTTCACCGCGTGCGACAGCTCGCCCGCCGCGCGCACCACGCGCATCCCGCGTCCGCCGCCGCCGGCGGTGGCCTTCACGATGACGGGAAACCCGATGTCCTTGGCGAGCTTGAGGGCCTTGTCCTCGCTGTCGATCGGGCCGTCGCTGCCTGGCAGAATGGGGACGCCCGCCTTCTTCATCACCCGCCGCGCCCGCGCCTTGTCGCCCATCAGCCGGATGACCTGCGGATCGGGACCGATGAAGCGGATGTGGCACGCCTCGCACACCTCCGCGAGATACGCGCTCTCCGACAGGAACCCATAGCCCGGGTGAATCGCATCGGCGCCGGTGATCTCGGCCGCGCTGATCACGGCCGGCACGTTCAGGTAGCTGTCGGCGCTGCGCGCCGGTCCGATGCAGACGTCCTCGTCGGCGAAGCGCACGTGCAGCGAGTTCTCGTCGGCCTCGGAGTACACGGCGACCGTCTTGATGCCGAGTTCCCGGCACGCGAAGATCACCCGGAGCGCCACTTCTCCGCGGTTAGCGATCAGGATCTTTTTGAACATGGGCCAGCAGGACCGAACCTGCTACGACTTCGTCCGGATCGCGAACAGCCGCTCGCCGTACTGCACGGGCTGGCCGTTCTCGACGTACACGTTGACGACTTCGCCGTCGTACTCGGAATCGATCTCGTTCATCAACTTCATCGCCTCGATGATGCAGAGCACCTGTCCCTTTTTCACCGATGCGCCAATCTCGACGAAGTCGGACGCGCCCGGCTCCGGCGCGCGATAGAACGTGCCGACGATGGGAGACTTGACGACCGCGAGCTCGATGTCGATGTCGGCGGCTTCAGCCGAGGGAGGCACGGCGACGGATGCCTGAACGAGAGGGCCGGCGGGCGCTGCCGGCGTCGGCCCCGGCGCCGGGACGGCCGCCGCCACGGGCGCAGCGACCATCGCGCCAGTCACCGCGTCTTTGCGAATCTTCAGCCGCAGGCCCTCGTGCTCGATTTCGAATTCCGACAGCTCGTGCTCGCGCACGAGGTCGAGAATCTGCTTCAACTGGTCCAAATCCATCAATGTCCGATCGAAATCTCTAAAATTTGGGGATTTGCGGTCAAATCCTCAAATCCTCAAATCCTCAGATTTCCAAAAGCTCCGTCGGGACGTCGGTCAGCACCTCCACCCCGGTGTCGGTGACGAGCACGTCGTCTTCGATCCGGACGCCGCCCCAGCCTGCCAGGTACGCGCCCGGTTCGATCGTGAAGACCATCCCGGCCTCGACCAGCTCGTCGCTGACGTCCACGTCGGGACGCCGGCGGGTGATCCGCGGATCTTCGTGCACTTCCAGCCCGAGGCCGTGCCCCGTGCCGTGCCCGAAGGCCTCTCCCAAGCCGTGACGGACGAGGGTGTCGCGCGCCGCCGCGTCGATGTCGAAGCGCGAAACGGCCGGGGCGACAGCCGCGACCGCCTGGTTGCGCGCGGCGAGGACCGCGCCGTAGACCTCGCGCGCCCGCGCGCCAGCCCGACCCACCGATACCGTTCGGGTGAGGTCGACGCAGTATGAGGCGTAGACGCCGCCGAAGTCCAGCACCACCAGATCGCCTTCGCTCAATATTCGCCCGCCAGGATGCGCATGCGGGAGCGCGGCATTCGGTCCGCTGGCCACAATGGTATCAAAGGCTGAGCGTTCGAACCCCTCCTGGCGGATGCGGGTGTCGATCGCCAGCGCCACCTCTCGCTCGCTTTGCCCCCGGGCCACGCTGCCGAGCACGCTGCGCGCCACCCGCGACAGCATCGACGCCGCCTCGCGGAGCGTCGCGATCTCCCCGGCGTCCTTGCGGGCGCGAGCGCGCTCGACAATCCCTTCGGTGAGAACCAACGTGCGCGGCGCGCCGCCGTCAGGCGCCAGCGTCTTCTGGAGCCAATCGTACCGGTTCACCGTGAGATGCGGCGATTCGATGCCGATGCGGCCGGGCTGCGAATCGACGAGCGCTGCCAGCGTCGCGTCGTACGACCCGTCGGTGACCGTCAGCTCGAGACCGGGGCACGCGGCCGGCGAGGCCTGCGCCTCGGTGACGACCGTGACGTAACGAAAATCGGTGACGAAGTGCAGGCGCTCGCGTGTGAGCACGACGATCGCGGAGCTGCCGGTGAAATTGGTGAGGTACAGGATGTTGGGCAGCGAGGTCACGACGAGCGCGTCGAGCCCTCGTTCCGCCATCGCCGCACGGATGGCGTGATGTCTTCGGCTAAGCGCCGCGCTGCTCGCGTGTGACATGGATGGCCTCGAGCCACTGCTCGAGGGCGGCGATCACGCGCGTCGAGGGCGGGTCGGTGGGCTCGGGCGGCGCAGCGGGGGCGGCCTCGAGCGGTTCGTGTGAAGCAGACGACGACAGTGGTTCGGCTGACGAATCGTCCGCACCGTTGGTGTCCTGCGCGGAAGGTTTCGGCTCTACCGAAACGGCGGCTTCCGCCTCGGCCAAGGCAACAATTTCTGGAGCTTCCGAGGCAATGATTTGCGGAGCTTCCCAGGCAGCGACCGCTGGCGCTTCCGAGGCGGTGATTTCCGGCGCGACCAAGGCAGTGGGTTCCGGCTCCGCCGGGGTCGCGGATTGGATGGCCGGCGACAGCGCCGCAAAAAAATCGGCCGGTGCGACGGAGTGGCCGGACGAAGAACGGCCCGGCTCATACGGCTCGACCGCGGCGGGCACAGCCGGCGACGCCTCCGGCGTCTCCGCGGCCGGCGCCGGCGTCCCGAAAAGATCGGTGGCCGGCGGCTGGGCGGCCACCGGGGACGGCACGTGAATCAAGAGCTCGCGCGTCGCTTGTTCGAGCGTCAGGCCGTCGGCCGACGCGGGCGGCTTCGGCGGTTCGACCTTCTTCGACAGATCGCTGACGGTTTCCTGGAGGTCGGGATCGTTCTTGGCGAGCGCGAGCGCCGCCCGGTAGTGCTCCAGAGCCGCGGCGAGGTCGCCGTTGCGGTGGTTGATCTCGGCGAGCCCGCGAAGGGCCGCCAGATTTTCCGGGGCGGAAGCCAGCACGTGCTCCAGCTCCGCCTGCGCATCGTCGAGATGATTGAGCTCGACGAGCGCGCGGCCGAGCGTGACGCGTGCAGACAGATAGCCCGGATGGATGGCGAGGCCGGAACGGCAGATTTCGACGGACTCGTCGAAATTCCCCGCGCGGCGCAGTTCTTCGGCGAGCTGCGCAAAGGCAATGGACGCCGGATCCTTCTGGATCCGGCGTCGCAGATCTTCGATACGGGAGCTTTCAGCCATTCATGCCGGCGGTGGCGCGCTCTCTAATGTACAACAGCGGTCGTCTTTATGGGAGGCGTCACCGTCACCGAGACCGGCTTGGCCGATGTAGATTTCTGGCCCAGGTCGTCCGTGACCGTCAGCACCACGGTGAATGACGTCGATCCGTCCACCGAAAACGTGTGCGGCACGCTGGGGCCCGTCGACGGCGGTCTGCCGTCGAGAAAATCCCACTGCCAGTTGACGATCACGCGCGGGGCCACGACCGTGCTGGTGTCGGTGAAGAACACGGTCACGTTGCCCGGCGCTGAGAGCACTGGGGGCGCCACGAACGTGAAGTCTGCCTTCGGCGGCGGCGACCGCAGAACCTGGGCGCTCCTCGAGGTGGACGCCGCTGCGCCGCGATCGTTGGTGACCACGAGGACGGCGCTGATGGTACCGATGCTGTCGTCCGAGATTTTGCGCACGACCACCGGCCCGGACGCCGTCGTGCCGTCGCTGAACGCGAACTGGAAGCTCCCGACCGGCATCGGGCACACGCCAGTGGACGACGATGGCGCGACGCCGCAGCTGGCACTCGCATCGTACGTCACGACACTCGTGCTGCTCAGATCGACGGGATTCGGCACAATCTTGAACGTCGCGAACGGCGCGTCGGTCACCGTGTTCGCGAATCCAGACGGCCCCGCGAGCGGCGGCGCATCTTCCTTGTGCGTGCACGCCGCGACGGCGGCGAGAGCCGCCGCAAGCACCGCGGTGAGAGTGAAGCCCTTGATCATGGTCTCGCTATCCTATGAAGCTGCCGAAATCAATCTGGATGGTTCCCGTCACGCTGATGGCATTGCCCGCGCGATCCGTCCCATAGAACGTCACGTCGGCGAACGTGGTGATCACGTTGTCGCTCGTCAAGAGCTGAACCAGCGGTGACTCCTGCTTGGCGACCACGCGCACGAGCTCAAAGCCGACCGTCGTCGAGGTCGTACCCGCGATGGTCGCCGTGACGGCGCCGTCGAAGGCGAACGGCACGTCTACGCCCGGCGTATTGTGGCCGTCGGCGCGGCGATATGACACGTGGTACCGGGTAATCGTGACGTCGTTGTTCGACGTCGGCGCGGTCGGGTTCGTCGTGTCCTTGGGCACGATGTGCATGACCGCCTGCCCGACATCGTTGAAGAACGTGGCGCAAGGCTTGTCCGTCGTGCAGCCGGCACCGCTCGTCACGTCGCTCTGGACGTCGGACAGGAGGAAGGCGCCGAACGTCGTCGGTTTGTTGCCGGGCGCGCCGGTGAGCGCGTCGATGCCCAGAAACACGGGCGATTGCCCGTTGCGCGCGTTGCCGCACGAGACGGTGGCCGCGGCCAGCGCAGCGAGACAGAAGACGCGAATGATGTGACGCATGGACATAATTCCCGGCCCGCTCATCCCTTGAGAATTTTCGGCGTGATGAAGATCAGGAGCTCGGTGTTCTGATCGCTCGTCGCATCGCGCTTGAAGAGCCATTTCAGCAGCGGCAGACTGCCCAACCCCGGCGTCCGATCAGTGTTGTTCGTCGTGGTGCTCGTGTAAATCCCGCCGATGACCGTCGTCATTCCGTCGCTGACCAGCACGGTGGTATTGGCGCGCTGCGTGTTGATTGGCGGAATGTTGTTGACGCTGCGGCTGAAGTCGGGCGTCGCGTTCTCGACCGAGATCTGCATGATCACGGTGTTGGCGGATGTGATCTGCGGCGTCACCTTCAGCGTGAGCGCGGCGTCCTTGAACTGCACCGTCACAGTGTTGTTGGCGACGGTCTGAATCGGAATCTGGACGCCCTGCGTCATCTCCGCCGGAACGTTGTTCAGCGTGGAGACCTTCGGCGTCGAGAGCAGGCGGCCGTTGCCGCTGCTTTCGAGCGCGCTCAACGCCGCGTCGAGATTGAACGCGCCGTTGATCGAACCCAGCGCGAGACCGACGGCGCTCGGCGCGCCCGGGACCGCAAAGTTCACTGCCGTGCCCGCCGGGGGCGCAGTCGTGCCGCCGCCCGCCTGGCCGCCGATGCTGCCGTTGTTCGGGAACGCCAGCGGCGTCGTGTTCCCCAGGGACGGATCCACCTTGCCGGTGAATCCCCACTGCACGCCAAGCTGCCGCGCGTAGTTCTTGTTGGTCTGCACGATGCGCGCTTCGATCTCGACCTGCGGCTGCGGCTTGTCGAGGGTCGCGATCAGGTCGGTCGCCGTCTGCAGGCGCTCCCGCAAGTCGCTGATGATCAGCGTGTTCGTGCGCGGGTCCACCTGCACTGTGCCGCGAGACGACAGCGCGCTCTTGGTGAGCAGGTCTTTCAGCTCTTCCGCTCGTGCGTAGCTGAGCGTCTTGGTGAGCACGATCAGGTCGCCGGCCAGCGCCTGCGCCTGCGCCGCGTCGGTCCGGCTCTTGTCCTCGGCCGTGAACACGTCGCGCGGCGCGATGCGCACGATGGTGCCGTCCACCCGGTATTCCAGGCCGTTGGCGCGCAGGATGATGTCGAGCGCCTGATCCCATGGCACGTCGCGAAGCGCCACGTCGACCGTGCCATTCACCTTCGGATCGATCACCATGTTCAGGCCGCTGATCTCGGCGAACGTGCGCAGCACCGCGCGAAGGTCGGCGCCCTGAAAGTCGAGGCTGACCGGGTTGCCCGTGTACTTGTGCCCGCTGGGCGGCACACCGATCGTGCCCGACTGGCCTGGCGTCACCTGAGCGACAGCCGCGGCCGTCTGACGCGGCGCCGGCGCGGCCGCTGCTGGCGCCGCAGTCTCGCGCGTGGGCGAGGGAGCGGCTGCCGGCGAGGCGGCCGGCGACTGGAGCCCCAACACGGCCACCGGGTCGATCGCCGGCGCATCGGCTGCGTGATCCAGCGCACGCATCGCGTCGGGCGCCGGGCGCGATGAGGGCGGCAGCACGAACGGCGTGCCGTTCGGTTCCGCCCGATCGAAGTCGATCACGACGGTGTTGCGATCGCTGCGGACGTGATGCGCCACCGGCTGCAGGAGCGTGATGCGGACCTTCGGCCCCGACGAGGTCGCCTCGTCCGCGGGCTCGACGACGGCCGACAAGATCGGGCTGGCCGCATTGGCCTTGACCGAGCTGGCGACGCCGGCGGCGTCCACATTCCGGAACTCGACGAGCACGGTCAGCGGATCGGGCCGCGTGGCCACGTACGCCACCGGCTCGGTCGCTTCGATCACGAGCGACGCACTGTTGCCGTGCATGCGCGACGTGATCGTCTTCAACCGCGCGGTGGTTGGAGCGCCTGGTTCCGGGCCGGACGCGTTGGCAAACGTGCCGGCCAGTCCGATTGCGAAGAGCAGGGCAACAGCCCTTGTCACAGTCACTCCTTGGCGCTCTCGATCGATCGCAACATCTTGCGAACCTCCCGCTGCTTGATGGGCGACAGCGGATCGTTGACATCCTGAAGGACGATCAGTCCCTGCGGCGTGATGCTCTTGATCGCGCCGTCGAGAAGCCTGTCGCCCTGGTGCACGACGTACGTCTTGTTGTCCGGACCCTGAATCATGGCGATGAGCGCGCCGTGGGTTTCGAGCACGCCGCGCACCGAGATCTCCCCGACGGTCATGCTGGCCGGTCCCTCTCCGCGCCGGGCCGCTCGCGCGTCCACGCCGCCGCCGAGGAGATTGAGGAACGGATCGCGCCGGTTCCCCGGGTCGTAGGTGTAGCCGTCGGCCGGCGCGGCAGCCGCCTCCGGCTTCGCCGACGCGTCGGACTCCGGTGTCTTGGCCGACGTCTCCGCCGACGGCTTGGCCGGCGTGTCGGACGCTGACGGCTTGGCCGGCGCGGGCGTCTGCGCCGTCGGGGCGACCGGCGCGGCTTGCGCGCGCGCGGACGCTGCGGGCCACGCGGCGACGAGCGCAGCGATGAAGAGGGTGCGCATGATCATTTGGCTTTCGCCCCCTTCGCGCCCTTGGCTCCGGGCTTGAGCGGCATCGGCTTGTCGAGCAGCACGAAGGTGGTCGCCACACAGGCGGCGGTCATCGTGGAATTGGGCGCCGGCCGCTCCTTGCCCTTCACGTCCACGCCGCTGATGTTCACGATCCGCGTGAACCGTCCCACGCGATCGAAGAACGTCGCCAGGTTGTGGTACGTGCCGTCGAGCTCGAGACTGATCGGCCACTCCGCGTGCAGCTGTTTGGTGACCACGGGCGAGGGCTTGAACGATTTGATCGTGAGGTTCGACTGCGTCGCGACGTTCTGCATCCGGCGCAGCAAATCCGCCGCGTCCTTCTCCTCGGGCAGAACGGCCTTCAGGCTGTCGAGGCGATCTTCGAGGTCGGCCACCTGGCTGCGGAACTGCGGCAGCTTCCCCGCGGTCGCCTGCCCTTTGCTGATGTCGGCCTGCAGCGCCTTGAGCTGCGCCTGACGCGATCGCATTTCGATGCGCGTCGGCGCCTCGTAGTAGTAGTAGAACGCGCCCATCGAGCCGAGTGCGAGCGCGACGAACGCGCCCACCTGCGCATACCACGGCAATTTCGTAAGACTGATTTCCATCTGGCGTTTGCTACCCAGCCGTATCGGGGCGATTCCCCTGCGGCTTTATGTGCCTACCCGCCGACTTTCGGTGCGCCCGGCGCGGGCTTCGTGCCCGCCTTCGCAGCGTCCGGCCTCTGGAACAACGCGCGAATCTGAAACCTGATCAACTCGCCCGGCGGCTGCGGCATCGTCTCGGTCGTCGTGCTCACGATCTCGATCGACCGCTTGAAGTACCCCGACGCCTCCAGGTTCATCACGAAATCGGAGAGCCCCGTCAGCGTCGTGCTCCGCCCTTCGATCAGCACCTCGTCGTCGGCCTTCGGGTTCTGCTTCACCTCGGTCAGCCACAGCATGTTCGGCAGCGCGCGGCTGATCTGATCGAGCATGTGGACCGGTCCGGTCTGCCCCTTTCGCAGCTCCTCGATGAGAACGACGCGTTGCTGCAGCTGCGCCTTCTGCTGCTCGAACAACTGGACCTGCTGAATGACGGAATGCAGGCGCACCGTCTCCTGCTGCGCGGCTGCAATCTGGGCGTCGAGCCGCGCCGACTCCTGGTTCAGCGACCAGAAGCGCCAGCCGACCAGCCCGAGGGTGACGACGAGAATCAACCCGCACGCGGCCGCCATCTTCTGCGCGGTCTGGAGCGGCTTCCTTTTCTTCGCGACGTCGTGGCCGGCGGACAGGAGGTTGATGCGAATCATCGGTCGCCTGCCCTTCGCAGCGCGAGGCCCACGGCCACCGCGGCCATCGGCATGACGCTCTCCGGATCCGCCAGACTCAACTTGGCGGAATCGAAAGCAATGGTGCGGAACGGATCGAATGGCTCGACCGGCGCGCCGAAGCGATCGGCGAGCGCCGCGGCGAAGCCATCCACGCGCGACGCGCCGCCGCTGAGAAAGATCCGATCGATCTTGTCGGAGGTCGCCGTCGCCTTGAAGAAGTCGAACGTCTTCTGGATCTCGAGCAGGACGTTATCGGTCATCGCGTGGAGGACCGGCTTGACGTCCTCGTAGCGGGCGCCATCGACCGCTTCGCCTTTCTTGATCTGCTCGGCGGCGTCGAACGGCAGGTTCAGCTCTTTCTGCACCGCCTCGGTGTAGGCGTTGCCGCCCAGCGCGACGTCGCGCGTGAAGATCGACTGATCGCCGCTCAGGATGTTGATGTTGATCGCGCTCGCGCCCGCGTTCAGCAGCACGACCACGGCGTGCGGGTCCACACCGTAGTTGGCCTCGTACGCGTTCTGGAGCGCGAAGGCGTCCACGTCGACGATGACCGGCACGCGCCCGGCTTGCGAAATCACGCCGGTGTAATCGGCAATCTTTTCCTTCTTCGCAGCGACCAGCAGCACGTCCATCGTCCCCTTCGAGTTCGGGCCGGTGCCGGCGTCGAGAATCTGGTAGTCGAGATTCACGTCCTGGATGTCGAACGGGATGTACTGCTCCGCCTCCCACTGGATCGACTCGGCGAGCTCCGACTCGGTCATCACCGGCAGGCTGATCTTCTTGACGATCACGGCGTTGCCCGAGAGCGACGCGGCGACGTCCTTCGCCTTGAAGGCCTTGTTCTCGAACAGGCGCTTGATGGCATCGGCCACGGCCGCGCCGTCGATGATGGCGCCGTCGACGATGCTGTCGGGCGGAATCGGCTCGATGGCGAACGCCAGCACCTTGAATTTCTTGCCCGCCGCCTTCAGCTCGACCGCCTTGACGGCGCTCGAACCGATGTCGAGGCCCACGACGGGTTTTGCTTTGCCGAGACCAAACACGAGTTATGTC
>DATATJ010000164.1:0-5904 GCA_036268855.1 Vicinamibacterales bacterium | reverse complement strand
CGGAAGGCAGCGGCGGCGCCGGCTTCTACCAGGACTTCTTCGCGCAGAACGAAATCGCTGTCAGCGCGGCAGGCGGCGACGTGAGCATGAACACGCCGGGTGCGGCGATCATCTCGACGATCAAGAGCGGCGGCAACAAGTTCTCCGGGCTCGAAAATTTCGCGTACGAGCCGGGCAGTTTCGTCGGCAACAACATCGACAGCGACACGTCGGCGCGCGGCGTCACCGGTCAGCCCAACCTGCAATTCTACGAAGGACACGCCGACCTGGGCGGTCCGATCATCCACGACAAGCTGTGGTTCTACGCGGCGTATAACCACTTCAAGATCAATAAGGCCATCTCGGGCGTTCCGCAGAACGTCTCGACAATGCTGGGACTGTTCAATAACTTCACCACCAAAGAAAGTTACAAGCTCAGCGAGAAAGACACGTTGGTGGGCTACTACCAGTGGGGCCGCAAGGAACTGCCGCTTCGCGGGATCAATGTCCTGACGCCCGCGCAGTCGGCGCTCGCGCAGACTTCTCCGAGTTGGGCCTACAACGGCCGGTGGCAGCGCACCTGGTCGAACCGCCTCTTCTCGGAGATCAACATCGGCGAGTTCGGCTATACCTTCCCTGAGCAGCCGAACGTGTCGTTCACGCAGTTCCCGCCGACCCACGACAACGTCACCGGTGCGGACACTGGTGCCGGCTGGTTCAATGCCGGCGGCAATACCGGCCCGTTTGTGCTGTCGCGCGGCAAGCCGCAGGGCTTTGGCAACATGACGTACTTCCTGCCGACATCTCACGGCACGCACGACCTGAAACTGGGCTTCGAGTACATGAACGATCGGTCCACGAACACCGCCAACGGCACGTCCGGTCCGCTGCTGTACTTGAATTCGAACGGTGCGCCGAGCCAGATTCGAATTACCGACTACGGCACACCCGGCACGTTCGGCACAGCGTGGACGCAGGCGTCCGACTACGACCGCCACTACACGGTCTACGGCCAGGATCGCTTCGCCGTCACCGATAAAGTGACGCTGACCTACGGGCTGCGCTACGACCACCAGCGGCCGTACTACAGCGGCGCCGTTCGGCAGCCGATCCTCACCGAAGTGTTCCAGCCGACCACTGTGTCGGGGGCGACGCTCCTGACAGCGGACAACGTCGCGCCGCGCGTCGGCGCGAGCTGGGATGTGATGGGGGACAGCAAGTCGGTCGTGAAGGCTTACTACGGCCGCTTCTACTTCAACTTCGCGGACAATCTGGCCGGCGCGGACCCGGGCGGCGCGAATTACAAGGACATCACGTTCAACGATATCAACCACAACGGTATCTACGATGGGCCTCAGGAGCTCGGACGCACCGCCACCGGCGCGCTGGATGTGAAGAACGCGTTCGGCGGTACCTCGACGACCGTCGATCCGAACCTGAAGAACGCGTACACCGACGAGTTCGACCTGTCGTTTGACCGTCAGTTCTGGGGTGAGGGCGCGCTCCGTATCGCTTACGTGCGGAAGGTGGAGAAGAACCTCTACACGACGATCAACACCGCGCGCATCGGCCAGTACACCGTGCCTATGAACGTGACGGTGCCGATCATCAACTACAACGGTGGCACCGGCACGGCGGCCGGGAGCCAGTCGCTCACGGTGTACGACATCCCCTCGTCGCTGGCGGGCGTCGTGAACAACGTGATCACGAACATTCCCGATTCGCTCGGCGGCTCGTCGTGGAACTACGACACGCTGGAGTTCGCGGTCAACAAGCGGTTCGGCACGGGCCTGTTCGTGAACGCCAGCTACGACTATCAGTGGCGCGAGGATCTTCGGGCTGCGGCTAACAACTCTGGTGCTCCGGCTCCCACCAACGCCACGACGAGCTCCGATCCCATCGGTATTGTGGGCGGAGCGGGCAGCATGTACTTCGCCCAGGTGTTCCCGGGGGTGTCGCCGCTCCAGAAGACAACCACATGGGACGCGCACCTCTCGGCTCGGTACGAGTTCAAGTATGACATCGGAGCCGCCGTGAACTTCAGTTCGCAGTCCGGCTGGCCGTATGCCCGGATCATCTCCCTATCAGGTGCCAAATCGGCGACCAGTGCGGGTGCGCTGCCGAACGCGGGTAACGTCGCGTTCTTCGACGACAACCTGAGCGACCAACGCGCGGACACAGTCAACCTGCTCGCATTCCGCGTGGACAAGGCGTTCACGTTCAAGGGGTACAAGATCACCGGCATGTTCGACCTGTTCAACGCGCTGAACACGAATGCGGTGACCAACTTCAACCTCGTGAACGGCAAGAACTTCAACCTGATCAACGCCGCCGTGGATCCGCGGACGGCGCAGGTCGCGATTCGCCTGTCGTTCTGATCCTTCGACCGACGCTCGTATAATCTGGGGGCCGGCATGCCGCATGCCGGCCCTTTTTTTGTGATTGAACAGCGTCATCGCGGAAGACACGGAGGACGCAGGGGTCGCTTCGGCACCAGACGGGAGTGTTCCTCCGTGACCCCCGTGATCTCCGTGGGAGCGAGCGTGATTCTGTAATGTCTCCGTCTCCCAAAAAGCGACCGGGACGTCCGATCGCGCGGACCGACGCGCCGGAGCGTCCGGCGATCGGTCAGGCCCAGGTCGCGCTCGTCGTTCTGATCGTCACCGTCGCCGCGGTCGCCGAGCGCTGGCTGTTCGGCCGCGCCTGGAACGAGTCGCAGTCGCTCACCAGCGTCTTCTACTACGGCGACGCCCCCCGCTTCGTCGAGTACGCGACGGCAATTCTGCGGGGCCGGCTCTTCGACAACGGCATCCCGTTTCATCCGCCAGGTTGGCCGCTCGTGCTCGCTGCGTTCATGCGCCTGTGCGGCGCGCTCCAGCACGGCAACGTCAGCGTCCCGACCGGCGCGGTCAAGATCTTCATCGCCTGCCTGAGTGGTCTGACCGTCGGCGGGGCGGCGATGCTCGCCTACGAGATCTCCGGCTGCGGCGCGATGCTCGCGGTGTCGGTGCTCGGCACGTTCCAGTTCGCGCACGTGGTCGAGGGCACGGTGGCCAACTCCGAGGCGCTCTATGGCCTCTGCGTGATCGCGACGCTACTGGCGGCCTGGCGATGGCTCACAGGCGGCGCGAGGCACTGGCGGCTGTGGGCCCCCTTGGCCGGCGCGGCGACCGGGTGCGCGATGCTGGTGCGCGCCGAATTTCTTGCCGGCGCCGTGATCATCGCGGTCGTGGCGTGGCGCGCGCGAGCCAGCCGTGCCTCGATCGCCGCCTTCCTGCTCGCGTTCGTCCTCGCCCTGGCGCCGACCACGGTGTGGCACTGGCGCACGCTGAAGGCGTTCAACATCGGACATGTCGGCCGCGTCGCCGGTCCGCTGCCGCAATTCGCCCCGGTGACGTCGTACGGCCCGTTCAACTTCGCGATGGCGAATCATCCCGACGCGGATGGGGGGCCGAACCGCGATCACCCGATGCTCGATCGGTGCAATCAGGAAACGGACGAGCGCTTGTCGGCAGGACAACTCGATCTGCAATGTCCGGCCGTGTACGACCTGTACGTGCACGGCTATACCATCGGCGCGGTCTGGATCCTCAACCATCCCGGCGCGGCGCTCTCCCTGATGGGCCGCAAGATCGCGTACACGATCGGCTTCCTCGGGCACGGATACTTGATCGACGATTTCGGCGCCGGTGTCGACGGCGTACGCCGTCGCGTGGATCTGGTGGATCCGGCGGATCAGTGGCTGCTGCCGGTTCATCTGGGGCTGCTTGTGGCGGGCGTCTGGCTGCTGCGCCGCCGACAGGTGGCGATCGGCCTGCTGGGCGCTCCACTCGCAGCGCTGCTGGGATCGACGCTGCTCTTCTACGGTTACGTTCGGCTCGGCGCGGCGTACCTGCCGGTCATCTGGATTCTCGAGGCCACCGCGCTGGCGGCCGCTCTTCATCGATTCGCGGGAAAGCGGCGGGCGACACCGCGCACAGTCATGATCACGATGGGGGTGCTATTCGCGCTGCTCGGCTTCGACGCGTTCCGCGCCAGCCTGTCGCGCGGCGTCACGCTCGATGGTCTGCGCACGCCGGGGGGGACGCTGGTGCAGGACGAGACGTTGACGATCCACGCCGAGCGATAGAATCACCATCGACATGAATCGAATTCTCGTCATCGGAGCCACCGGTAACATCGGCCGCAACGTCGTGACGCGATTGACCGCGGCCGGCGCTCGAGTTCGCGCCATGGTTCGTGACCCGGAGTTGGCCGGGTTGCCGCCACAGGTTGAAGTCGTGCACGGAGATCTGACGCATCCAGACACGTTGAATGAATCCTTGCGGGGGATCGAGGCCGTATTTCTGGTATGGACCGCCCCGGCCGCAGCCGCTGCGCCCGCCCTGGAATGCATCACCCGGCGCGCGCGCCGCACCGTTTATCTCTCAGCGCCGCTGAAAACGCCGCACCCGTTTTTCCAGGCATCGCTGCCGAATCCGATGTCGGTCTTGCACGAAGAAATCGAGCGGCTCATCCAGCAAGACAGCGCGGAGTGGACCTTCCTTCGGCCCGGAATGCTCGCGTCCAACGCGCTCGGGTGGTGGGCGCCCCAGATTCGAACCGGCGATGTCGTGCGTTGGCCCTATCTTGCCGCTCCGACCGCCCCAATCGACGAGCGCGACATCGCCTCCGTCGCGGTTCGCGCATTGCTCGACGGCGGCCACGGCGGCGCGGACTACGTTCTGACGGGACCTCAATCGCTGAGTCAATTCGAGCAGGTGTCCACGATCGGCCACGCGATCGGCCGCCCACTGAAGATCGAAGAGATGTCGCCGGAGGAGGCCCGGCGCGAGTGGGCTCCCACGTGGCCTCCGCCCGTGGTGAACATGTTGCTGAAGTCCTGGGCTGCGGCAGTGGGCCAACCTGCATATGTGACCAGCACGGTCGCGGAGGTGACCGGGACTCCGGCACGGACGTACGCCGACTGGGCCAGCGATCACGCGGACGCGTTTCGAGCCTGATTGGAGAGTTCGAAGGCGATTCAGATGCCGGCAAGCGCCCCATATTGCGGTTTCCACGTCAGTGCAGACGTAGGGCGAAGGCTTTAGCCGAGCGCTTCTGGCGCCGCGCGACGCTCGGCTGAGGCCCTCGCGCTACATCGAATCGAAAACAGCGCTAGCGGCGAAGCCACACGTCGTAGTGCGCGAACGCCGACGCCAGCTGATAGCCGTTCGCCTCGAGCGCTGCCTGCGGCACGTTGACGAACTGCACGGGCATCAAATCCGCCGGTGAGTCGCCGATGACCGCCGACACGCGATGCGCGATCACCGCGTTCAGGATTTGCGGCGCGATTCGCGCCCGAGACGCTTCGACCGATTCCCAGAACGAATCGTGGCGCAGGTCCGCGTCACCGAGCGTCGCGAGATAGCCGCGGCGCCGCACGGCATCAGTGAGCTCGTCCACGGTTCCGGCGATCTCCGGGTACGGCACGAGCTCGCGTCGATCGGCCGCAAACGCGATGATCGGCGGCGTCGCCACCGGCGCGTTCGCGTCCGTGTGCGTGCGCACGTAGGCCGCGACGGCTTCGATCTCGCTGCGGTCGCGATATCCAAAGCCGTTCACGCTGCCATCGCCGGCTTCCCAGTTCAAGTTGGGCAGCGGCGCCACGAACACCAGCAGAGCCACCGCGCCGATGGCACAGGAGTACGTCTTCGCCGGCGCAACGCGCGCCCGGCCTGCGACGTTGCCGCCAGGCCGCACCGCACGCATCAGACTGGCCATGAGAAAGCCGCCGGCGAGCGACAGCCACGGGAGCAGCTCGATTCCCGTGTGCGCCCAGTACGTCGGATTGAACAGCACGAGCACGATGAACCCAGCGGCAATCTGCAGCAATGGGCCCATCCATGCGTGCCAGCGGCGCATCCACAAAATCAGCGCTACGCC
>DATATJ010000163.1:0-21942 GCA_036268855.1 Vicinamibacterales bacterium | reverse complement strand
TTCACAGGCCGCATCGACGTGACCGTCGAAGACTCTACCGGCGGTCGGCTGCCAGGCGTCAACGTCGACATCGCGGGGCCGACGAATCAAACGCAGGTCACCGACACCCAAGGTCAGGCGCACTTTCTCAACCTGCCCGTCGGGACGTACAGCCTCAAGACGAGCATCTCGGGCTTCAATCCTTATACGAACGCGAACGTGCAGGTCGCGACAGCCGCCGCGACCCCGGTCGCGGTGAAGCTCGGCGTCGCGGGTCAAAGCGAAGTCGTGAACGTCACCGCGGCGACGCCGGTCATCGACACCAAGAGGGAAACGACGACGACCAACGTGACGCTGGAAGAGCTCCAGAACATCCCGAGCGCGCGCGATCCCTGGGTCGTCATGCAGACCGTGCCCAGCATTTACGTGGACCGCGTCAACGTCGGCGGATCCGAATCGGGCCAGCAGTCGAACTACATCGGCAAGGGCGCGGCGGGCACCGACAACACGTGGAACATCGACGGCATCCCGGTCACCGACATGGGCGCGACCGGGTCCAGTTCAACCTATTACGACTTCGACATGTTCCAGGAGATGGCGGTGACGACGGGCGGGGCCGATGCGGCGAACCCGACTCCTGGCGTCCAGTTGAACATGGTGCTCAAGAAGGGCAGCAACACGCCACACGGCGGCGCGAACCTTTACTTCGAGAACCAGAGTCTGCAGTCGAATAATCTTCCAGCCGACCTGGCGGCGAGCCTCGGCGGCGTCAGCGGCAAGGGCAACCGCACGGACAAGTATCTCGACGACGGGTTCGACCTCGGCGGTCCCGTATTGAAGGATCGGGTCTGGGCGTGGGGGCGGATTGGGCGCACCAACGTTCGCAACCTGACGCTGACGGGATCGCCGGACGAAACGATCCTGAACAACTACGCGCTGAAGGCCGACGCTCAGCTGAACAACTCCATCCGTTCGGGCTTCACGTTCTTCGAGGGCAACAAGGTCAAGAACGGCCGCAGCGTCGGCCCGACGCGCCTGCCGGAAACAGGCTGGAACCAGACGGGCCCTACCAAGATGTACAAGGGCGATGGGAACTTCGTCGTCGGCCAGAACCTGTTCGCGGCGGCGCGCGTCGCGTACATCTCGGGCGGATTCCAGTTGGCGCCAGCCGGCGGCCTCACCCCGAACGTCTACCAGGACGCCGACGGCGTGTATCACGGGTCCTACGAGCTGTACGTGACGAATCGACCGCAGTACTACGCTGGCGGCGACGCCAGCTACTTCGCCGGGAAGCACGAAGTGAAGTTCGGCTTCTCGTGGCGCAAGACGCCCGTGGATTCCCTCTCGCAGTGGCCTGGCAGCCGCATCGTCACGTTCGTCGATTCGAGTGGCTATCCGAACCTGCAGGCCCAGGTCACACAGGACCTGATCAGCAGCACGGTCGGACGATATGTGAACGGGTTCGTCACCGACACGATCTCGTTGAGCCGCCTCACGGTGATTGCCGGCATCCGGTACGATCGGAGCACGTCGTCGCTGAACACGTCGACGACACCCGCGGTTCCGGGCTTCGAGACGATTCTGCCGGCGAAGACGGTGAACGGCGTCGACAACGCGTACGCCTTCAACACGGTCACCCCGCGTGTCGGCATCACGTACGCGCTGGACGAGTCGCGCAAGACCATCGCGCGAGCAAGCTACGCGCTCTTTGCGTCGCAGCTGCCTGCCAACGCCGCGTCGTTCATCTCGCCCGCGCAGTACTCCTATGCGACGTACAGCGCCGTGGACAAGAACGGGAACAACGTGGCCGACCCGAACGAGATTGGCGCGCTGATCGGCACCCGCGGTTTCGATCCGTCGAATCCCGGCGCGATCTCCACGGCCAACAAGATTGGCAGCATCAACTCGCCGCGCACGCAGGAGATTCTGGTCGGCGTCGATCGGGAAGTGGCGCCGAGCTTCGGCGTCAGCGCGACCGTCACGTACCGGTACTTCAACAACTTCCTGTGGAATCCGCCCGTGGGCGCCACCACTGCCGACTACGTCCAGACCGGCACGCTCACCGGCACGTTCGCGAACGTCGGAACGGTGAACGTGCCGTACTACGGCCTCACCCAGGCGGCCGCGGCGGCCGGCGGCTTCGGCTACGAAGCCGAGAACCGTCCCGATTACCACCAGCGCTACCTCGGGTTCGAGTTGAGCGCCACCAAACGGCTCGCCAATCACTGGATGGGACGCTTCGGCTTCTCCACGCAGAGCTGGAACGAGTACTTCGATGCGCCGGATGCCATCGTCGATCCGACGCGCACGCCTTCGGCGACCGGCCCGTTCAACAACCTGACGCAGAGCGGTCCGCTCATCAACGGCGGCGCGGTCGTCGTCTCCTCGACGGGGAGCGGCAAGAGCGGCCTCTTCCTCGTCGCGCCGAAGTACATCCTCTCGGCGAACGGCCTCTATCAAGGACCGTGGGGCATCGACCTGGGCGCCAACATCACGGCGCGCCAGGGCTACGGAGAGCCATACAATCGCACTCGTGTCAGCGCGAGTGACGCGCTGGTGTCGAGCAAGACGCTGCTGCTCGGTCCCAGCGCGGATGCGAATCGTCTGCCCGGGGTCGTCGAGTTCGACGCGCGCCTCGAGAAGATGTTCAAGTTCCAGCGCACCAGCTTCGCCCTGGATCTCGACGTCTTCAACATTCTCAATCGAGCAACCGTGTTGGGCATTCAGTACGACGCTCGCGTCGGCGCCTACAACCAGACCCTCGAGATTCAGAATCCGCGGATCGCGCGCCTCGGCGTTCGCTTCACGTTCTGATCGGCGGCTCGTGACCATCGACCCCGGGTGCGCCAGTCGGCGCCCCGGGGTTTTTTCTTGTTGCGCAGGGCCGACCTGAGTCGAAATGTTGCGCCTGCGCACGCTCGCCGGCGCCGAGCTCGGCGAAGCGGTGAGATCGTCCCCACACGCTGAACTCGATGGTCCTCTTTCACGAAGTCATTCACGAAGGACACGGAGATCGCGAGGGCTCCGGAGGTCTCTGGAGGCCTCTTTACTGCCAACCGAGCCGCGCGAGCCCTTCGCGCGCGGACTCGGCGAATGGTCCGCCGAGCTCCAGGTACCGCTTGTAGTTGGCGATCGCCTTCTCGAGGTCGGCCGGGCTCACCGCGGATCGCCGTGCCCGCGCCTGCTGCTCGTGGCGGCGATATCGCAGCTCCAGCGTCTTCGCGAGATTGAAATAGCCGATCGCGTCCTCCGGGGCAACCGCCACCGCGTCTGAAAACGCCCGCACCGCATCGTCGAGGACCCCGCGCGCCGCCTGGACGACGCCCAGCGCGTTGTGCACTTCCGCATCTTTCGGCCAGCGATCTCGCGCGGTGTGGAGCACGCGAATCGCCCTGTCGGCATCTCGAACCTGAATGTAGCCGTCCACGAGATCGAAGTAGACGGGCTCGAACTCGGGCGTGCTGGCGCGAACGCGCTCCCACGAGGCGATCGCGCCTGCGTAGTCACGCAGCGCGTACTCGGACTGGCCGAGCGCGTACTGCACCCAGGGACGCGCCTGGGGACGAGCAGCCGCCGCGGCGAGCGCTGCGCGCGCGGATTCGACGTCGCCGCGCTGGTACGCGGTCCATCCGGCGGCGGCATCAGTGTCGGCGGCGCCGTTCGCCAGCGCGTCGACGTGCTTCGAGGCGTCGGGGCGGATGTGCAGCATGGAGGCGGAGCCCGACGGTCGTGCGGCGATCCCGGACGCGTTCTTGTCGACGGCCGCATCCGCCGATGCACCTTCCGTCGGACGTGCAGGCGCAGCGCCGGGTTCCGTCGGGATCTCGGCGGCCGGCCGCGCCTCTGACGGCTCAGGGGCTGCTCGCGCCTTTCCGGTACCCCCACTGTCTGGCGCGGCGGGGTCCGACGCCGGAGCGGTCGCGCGCGGCTCCGCGGCCCGCGCGCTGGTGGTGGTCGGCGCGACCTTCGGCGTCGCGACATAGCCGGCGCGCGCACGTACGTTGATGCCCGGCCGCGTGACCGTCACGCTGATCTTCCGAAACTTTCCATCCGGAGCCGCCGTCGGGCGATAACCCAGCACGTAGTAGTGGCTCGCCTCGTCGGCGATCCGCCCGATGGCGGCGTCGAGGATGTTCGTGTTGCGCACGACGAAGCCGCCCGTATCGACGGCGAGACTGTTGATCGAATCGGCCCCGATGTCGAACGACGCGAGCAGGTTGCCGAGCGCATCGTCGTGGGGAGCGTAGCTGCCGATCGGCTCGCGTAATTTGTCGAGACCGCGCGCGTCGATGCTGTAGATCCGCGCGTTCGCTCGCGCGGCCAGACCCACGGCCTCTTGAACGAGCGGCCACGATTCATCGGCGACGAATCCTTCGGACAGCAACAGGATCGTCTTGCGGCCCTGGATGCGGGCGAGCCCGCTCATGAGGGCGGCAAGAGAGCGGAGCGTCTGATCGCTCGTCTGGCGGATATCGTTCGTCATCCGCTGCGCCTTCTCATAAACCGTCGGTTCGATCTGCACGCGCTTGCAGGCGTCTGGATCGTCGGCGCAAGCGCGACGGACCACCTCCAGCAGTTCATCGTCGTTGCTGAGCCCTTTTCTGGCGATGGCAAACGCCTCGGCGTCGTTCATGCTGGGCCATTCGCGGAAATCGAACAGCCGGCTGTTGGACTTGCTGTTTGGCTTCGCCGATTTGACGGCGGCGAGCAGTTCCTCGCGATTACCGGTGAGCCGGTTGTTGACGATCGCTCCGCGCGCGAGCACACCGCCGATGTCCCCGGTCTGGAACTGAGTGGCAAACAGGTGCAGCGCAGCTTCCTGTACGCGTTTGAAGCCGCCGGGCGTCAGGTGATCGTCGTCGAAGACCACGACGAAGATGCGCGGCGGTACGGTCGCACCGTTGGCTCGTGCCGCGGGCGCCGCGCCGGTGGCCGGCATACCGGCGGCCGGCGCACCACTGGTGGCCGGCACGGCGCCGACAACATAGAAGAGATCGATCTTTTCGGGGTGGCCTTCTTCGCGGACCTCGAAGTCTTCAGGCCTCAGATCCTCGACGAACTGGCCGCTCTTCTTGTCGTGCACCACGGCGTCCACTTCGACGATGTCGGCGCCCGATCGGAAGGGCGGCGCCGGCGCCGTTTGCTGGTGCGCCAGGAGCGGCACGAGCGCGGCAATAGTGAACGCGACGAGGCAGGCCCACGCCTTCATGTTGCGGAGCCGATGGCTATTTCACTGTCACGCCAGCGATGGTCACGTCGTAGTGCTTCTTGTCCTTCTTTTCGAGCCACGCCATCTGCGCGCCGTTGTCGGACCAGGCGGGCAGCACCGCGTCGCGGGCGCCCGTAAGCGCCTGCTTGTGGGCCTGGTCGTCGAGCAGCATCAGCGGGCCGCCGCCTTTCTTCGCGTATGCCAGCATGCGGTGCGGCGAAGGGGCCCAGCTGAAGTTCATACCTGGCACGACGGCTTCGTTGATCCACTCGCCGATCAGCTCGCTCCTCACTTTGAGATCGAAGATCGTTTCCACTTGAGCGCTGTTGGCGGCGGAATTCGCATCGCCCATCGACGAGCCGGCTCCGGGGTCGGCCGTGCCGCCCTTTGCGAGCGCGCCGCCGGTCGGCGAAGCGGTCGAGCGGACGGTCTCCTGGCGCTGATTCACCGAGATCTTGAACGCGGGCATGGCGGGCGAGGCTTGCCCCGACTTCCAGAGCCAGTATTTGCCGACCCACTCCGGCGCCAGCTCGACGTTTTTCGCCGACCTGGCGGCGACGGTGATCACGGCACCGTGCATCGCTTTGGGATTTCCGCTGCCGTCGCGTTCAATCGTCTCGACGTAGAGCTGCGATCCGTCGGGCGACCACGCAAGCTTCCACGGCTCCCCCTTCATCTTGCCCGTGTCGATCTGAACGATGGCCTGCGGGACGTCGAGCGACACCTGGCGCGCGTCCGCCGGCGCCGATCCGCCTTGCCCTTGCGCGAGCGTGAGAGCGACGACGAGCAGCGCTGTAAACATGGAGCCCTCCCAGGCGGCCGTCAGGCTACAGACGCGGCCGCGTCACCGCCGCGAGCGCTGCCCGGGCCGGTGCGAACGCCGGCTCCAGCCGCAGCGACTCGCGATATTGCGCCGCCGCCTGCTTCAGATCGCCTTCGGCCTGGGCAGCCTGTCCCAGGCCGAAGTGCATGCGCGATGGACGATACCCCAGTCGCAGGAGCATTGTGAACTGTTCGCGCGCCTCCTGGATCCGGCCGAGCTGCAGCGCGGCGGCGGCTGCTCGCGCCCGTGCCGACGCGTCGGAGCCGTTCGCCTCGAGCGCCGCTTCGTACTCCTGAAGCGCCTCCGCGGTGAGCCCGAGCTGCTCGGCAATGAGCCCGCGAAGAAACGCAATCTCGCCGCTGCCGGGCTCGAGCCGTTCGGCGTCGGCTGCACGCTGGCGGGCGCCTGGCACGTCGCCCCGCTCCAGACGACTGCGCGCCGCGGCAACCACCGGCGCGGCCGCCGTGGGGTTCAGCAGGCTCGCGGCGGCGTATTCGTCCTCTGCGCGCTGATATTTTTTCGTGCCCAGGTACGCGTCGCCCAGGGCCAGGTGCAACTCGTACGATCGCGTGTTCGACGGCAGCAGCCGCTCGAGCACGGGCAGCGCGGCCGCGGCGTCGCCGTGCGACAACGCGCGTGTCGCCGTGGCCAGGCCGGCGCGGAACTGTTCGACGCCGCCAATCGCGTCCTTCGGATCGATCCCGCGCCCGGCGGACGCCGGCGTCGTCACGACGCCCGCGTATCCGAGGCTCTTCAGGCGCGCGAGCGTGTCGGCGTCCGGTTGCTTCGGCGGCACGCGCGTGGCCGCGCCGAACGACGCGGCAATCTTCTGCGCTTCGCCGGAGAGCCCGGCGGCCAACGCCGCGCGGGTGCCGATCACGTTGGTCCGCTCGGCACGGTCGCGGCTCACTTGGTACAGCTCGGGCCGCGGCGCGTCGATGTACTTCCAGTCGCCGACGCGCACCGATGCCAGCTCGCTGAGGCCGAAGTGCAGCTTCGGATAATAGGTTTCGGCATAGGAGGGAGGCGGCTCAGGCCTCGGGCGTCCGTCGATGCTCGGGACCACACTTTCGCCGTCGATATGCTCAGGGATCGACACATGCGCCAATTCTGCGAGCGTCGGCATCACGTCGATGGACCGCACCTGCGTAGCGACGACCGTTCCCGCGTGCTGGCGTCCTGGCAGCCGCATGATCCACGGCACGTGCAGCACGGCGTCGTAGAGAAACATCCCGTGCTCTTTCTCGCCGTGCTCGCCGAGCCCTTCGCCATGATCGGCGACGACCGCCACGATCGTCGTCTCGAGGCGGCCGGTCTGCTCCAGCGCGGACACGATGCGTCCGATGCACGCGTCCACGTAGGCGATCGCGGCGTCGTACGGCGCCGCCGCAAACCGCGCGCGGTAAGGCGCCGGCGCGTCATACGGCCCGTGGGCGTCGTACAAGTGCACCCACGCGAAGATCGGCCCGCTGCGCGGCGCGGCGTCAATCCAGTGGACTGCGGCATCGGTCACCTCGCCGCCTGGCCGGCGGGCGTTGATCTTGTCCGCGTTGTCGAAGTGCGCGAACTGCGCGTCGAACGTGTCGAACCCGCGGCCGAATCCGTATTGCGCGTCCACGATGAACGCGCCGATGAAGGCACCCGTCCGGTATCCCCGCGCCTTGAACAGCTCGGCCATCGTCGTTACGCCTGGCGGAAGCGGCGTGGTGGCGTTGTCGCGGACGCCGAGCCTGGCCGGATATGTGCCCGTCAGGAGCGCCGCGTGCGCCGGACCCGTGAGCGGCGCCTGCGAGGTGGCGTCCGCGAATCGAACTCCTTCGTGGGAGAGGCGATCGAGCGTCGGCGTCGCTCCCTTCGTGTAGCCGTACGCACCGAGATGATCGGCGCGGACCGTATCGATCGTGACGAAGACGATGTTCGGGGGCGCCGGCTGCGCGTGGAGGGAGAGCACGCAGGCCGCCGCGCCGGCGGCCGCCGTCAATCGCGCGGCGGACGTCATGGCTGGTGCCGCAGCAGCTCGGAGATGTCGCGAATGTCCTTGGCGTAAAATGCCGGCGGCGCCGATTTCACGAACTGCTCGAGGTACGGGCGCGCCGCATCGCGCTGTCCTTCGCGCGCCAGTGTGGTCCCGATGTTGTAGAGCGCATCGAAGTTCGTCGCGTCGAGCTGGAAGGCCTGCTTCCAGGCGTCCACGGCACGCTGGCGATCTCCCGTGCGGATGTACACGACGCCCAGGCCGCCGAACGCCTGCGACGAGTGCGGATCCACCTGGACCGCCTGCTCGAACTCCCGCCGGGCCGCTGGCAGATCCCCGCGCTGAAGCGCGAGGACGCCGAGGTTCGCGAGCGGGATGCCGCTGTCCGGCGTCTGCTTCAGCACGCGTTCGAACACGCGCGTCGCTTCCGGCTCGTGGCCCGACTGCGCGTACGCGATACCGAGCGCATTCAGCGTATCGGCGTCCGCGTCGGGATCGGTCGCGAGCGGCTCCAGGAGGCGTACGGCCTGACCGGCGCGGCCGCTCTCGGACAGGTAACTGCCAAGCTGCGTCAGGATCGACGGCTGGGCGACACCGTTGCGGATCGCCTGCTGGAGCACGTCGAGCGCGCCGCGCAGATTGCCGCGCTCCCACTCGACGAACGCGAGATGCTGGTACGCCAGCGCCATGTCGGGCCGGCGTGCGAGCACCTGGCGGTACACCTGCACGGCTTCGTCGAACCGCCGGGCGCTGTAGAGATCGACGCCTCGATGAATGGCCTCCGCGATGTCCACGAGACGCTTCGGATCATCCGACTCGGTGTAGCGCGCTTTCACGGGCGCCTGGCCCGCCACGTATCCGAGCGCACGCAGCCGCGCCAGCGCCTCCGGATCTTCGTGCGCGCGCTCGCCCGGCAGCGCGGCGCCGAAGCCGCGGAGATCGGTCTGCAGCACGCGCTCGCGCTCGGGAGTCCTGCCATCGAGGTTCGTCTGCTCGCCGGGATCGCGCTGCAGGTCGTACAGCTCGGGAATCGGCAGGTCGATGTACTTGTCGCGATCGACGACGACTCCGGTCAGCGGCGCCCAGCCGCGATTGAGCATCGCGGACATCGCCTCGAAGTACGACGTCCTCGGTCGGGCGCCCGCTCTGCGTTCGGCGGCTGGCAGCAGCGTTCGACCCGGCAGACCGGCAGGCACCGGCTGGCCGACCGCGTCGAGAATCGTCGGCAGGATGTCGACGTGGCGCACCGGCACGTCGGAGACTTCGCCGCGCCCGGCAGTCCCCTTGCCGACCTCCGCGACGATCAGCGGCACCCGCAGCGTCGCTTCGTACGCGAAGAGCCCATGCGAGGCTTCGCCGTGTTCGCCAAGTGACTCGCCATGGTCTCCGGTGACGACGATCAACGTCGGCCGCCCCACGTTGCGCACATCGTCGAGCAGCGGCGCGAGGGCGGCGTCGGTGGCGGCGACTTCGCCGTAGTACGGCCGCCCGGCATACTGCTGATCGAACGGCGGCGGCGGCAGGTACGGCGCGTGCGGATCGAAGACGTGAACCCACACGAACCAGCGGCCGTCGCGGTGCTTCGCGATCCAGCCGCGCGCGAGCGGCACGACCGCACTGGCGGGGCGCTCCGGCATCACGAACTCGGTGGGCGCCCGCGTCTCGCCGAAGCGATCGTCGTACGTGTCGAAGCCCTGATTGAGACCAAAGCGCGAATGGACCGGAAAGGCGCCGACGAACGCGCCCGTGGCGTAGCCGTCGTGCTTCAGCAGGGTGGCGATCGTCCGGGCGCCGGGCGCGAGACGATAGCCGCTGTTCTCGCGGACGCCGTGCTGGTAGGGATACATGCCGGTGAAGATGCTGGTGTGCGATGGCAGCGTCAAGACCGCTTGCGCGTGCGCGAACGTGAACCGCACGCCGCCGGCCGCGAGCCGATCGAGCGCTGGCGTCGCCGCGGGTCCGCCATAGCTGCTCATGGCGTCGGCGCGCAGCGTGTCGATCGTGATGAGCAGCACGTTCTGGCCGGCGACCGCCCGCAGGTCGGTCTGCACGTGGCGCGCGCGCGCGAACCAGACGCCGCCGGCCAGCAGGCCGGCCAGGAGGAGGCCGGCGGCGATCGGTCCGCGGCGGCGACGGACGGGGTCAGCGGCGCGCGGCGTGCCCGCCGGCCCGCGCGGGCTCGGCGAACGTGCGGCGCGCTTCCGCGCGGACGGCATTGGCCTGTTGAGGGTTTCCGAACATCGTGTACAGCCGGGCGGCGAGCGCGTACGCGTCAGGCGTCGGCGTCGTGTGGATCAGCTCGGCGACCACGTCCGCGGCGCGATCCGCTCGATCGGTCGCCTGATACAGCATCGCGAGGCCGGCGCGGGCGCGCGTGTTCTGCGGAAAGTACTGCAGCTCCGCCAGAAACTCGGGTTCCGCTTCCGCGTAGCGTTCGAGGCGTCCGAGGGTGTCGGCGGTATAGAAATGCAGTTCGGGCATCTGCAGCGAACCGGCCTTGGCGAGCGCCGAAATCGCCTGCTGGAAGAAGGGGAGCGCCCCCTCGTACTGGCCCTGATCGTAGAGCAGCCGGCCGTCGATGTAGGCCGGCACCGGGAGCGCCGGGTCGGCCTTCCGCGCGAGTGCGGCTTCGGCCCGCGCCTCCAGCGCGTCGTGGCGGGCGAGCGCGATCTTCGCCAACAGCTCGTGCGCGGAGGACTGCGATCGCACGTCGCGCACCGGCGCGAGCTGCACGGCGAGCTCGGCATGCTGGCGCGCCTCCTCCAGCCGCCGCACGCGCAGATACGTCGTGCTGGCGCCGATGTATCCATTCGGATCGGACGGCTTCAGCTCGATGAAATGCCGGTACGCGTCGATCGCGACGTCGAAACGATCGGTGCGGATTGCAAACGTCGCCAGCTGATTCCAGACGTCCGCCATCTCCGGCTCGTCTTTCAGAATCTCCTGGAGCACCGCGATCGCCGGCGCCCACTGATGATCGCCGGCGAGATCGACGGCGTGTCGATATCGCTCCAGGATTTCGCGTTTGTCCTTCGGATCGGGGAGCGCGTCGCCCGGGCCGGTCGGCACGTCGCTCTGGGCGCCGACATAGCCCAGCGCCTGGAGGCGTTCGCGCGCGTCGGCCGGTACGGCGGCGGGCGTCGGAATCGCCGATCCGTCCATCAGATGATCCAGCGCCGCGCGCATCGCCGTCGCCGAGGAGGCGTGGCTCGCCGCGAGGTTGTCGTGCTCGTGCGGATCGCGCGTCAGGTCGTACAGCTCCGCTTCCGGTGCCTTGATGTAGCGATAGCGGCCGTCGGTGAGCGCCGTCAGCTCGCTCCAGCCGAAGTGATACCGCGCGTAGAGCGCTTCGGAGTACACCGGCCGCTCGGGCAGATGGCCGGTGCCTTCGAGGAGCGGTTTGAGCGAGCGGCCGCGCAGGTCGTCGGGAATCGGCGCTTTCACGTAGTCGAGAATCGTCGGCACCAGATCGAGGTGCTGCACGACGTCCGGCACGCGGCGCCCCGCGCCGAGGTTCTCGGCCTGCTTGATGATGAGCGGCACGTGAATGGCTTCGTCGTACAGGAACAGACCGTGCTCCTGCTCGCCATGATCGCCGAGCCCTTCGCCGTGATCGGAGAGCAGCACGATCGTCGACCGGTCGTACAGCTGGTGCGCCTTCAGGTCGTGCACCAGGCGCCCGACGATTTCGTCCGCGTAGGCGATCTCGCCGTCGTACGGCGCGAACTCGGCGAAGCGCTCGGGAGGCGTGTAGGGCTTGTGCGGTTCGTAGAGATGCAGGAACAGGAATACGCGCGAGGACCGCTGCGCGTTGAGCCAGCGCTCGGCGATCGCCTCGGACACGGAGCCGTCGCGCTGGACCTGGCCGATGCTCAACTCCGGCGAGCTCGTCGGCATGTCGCCGTCGAAAAAGTCGAATCCCTGGCTGATGCCGGTTTCCTTGCGCAGGACGTAGGCGGAGACGACGCCGCCGGTAGTGAAGCCGCGCTCGCGCAGCATCTGCGGCAGCAGCCGCTCGCCCGGCTTGACGACGAAGCCGACGTTGTCGCGCACGCCGGTTTCGAAAGGCAGTTTTCCGGAGAGGAGGGCGGCGTGCGCCGGCAGCGTCTGTGGCGCGTGGGAGTACGCGCGCTCGAAGACGACGCCGTCCGCCGCCAGCGCGTCAATCGCCGGCGTGCGGACGTGCGTGTAACCGTAAGCGGGAAGGTGATCCGCTCTCAGCGTGTCGATCGAGACGAGAACGATCGGCCCGCTGAGGGGCGCCGACGCGCGCGCATACCGCCAGCCGCCGACCGCCGCGAGCGCGGTGCCGATCGCGACGAGGACGAGAATGAAGGTGTACCGGAAGGGACGGGACACGCCCTCACTTCTTGAGCTGTTCGATGACCGCCTTCGCCTGTGCCGCGTCCGGAGACGTCGGATCGACCTCGATCACTTTCTCCATCAGCTTGATCGTGCCGTCCTTGTCGCCTTTGTTCAGGGCGACGAGCCCGAGCTTGAACAGCGGCTTGCCCCAGGTCTTGTCGGCGTCGACGGCCTTCTGATACCACTTGGCCGCTTCGTCCGGCTCGCCCTTGGCGAACTTCACTTCGCCGAGGTTGTAGAACACTTCGCGGCTGGCCGTCGGGCTCTCGGCGGCCTTGCCGAGCGTTTCCTCAGCGGCTTTCAGGTCGCCCTTCTCGAGGTTGGTCATGCCGATGCCAACCGTCGCCTTCTCGTTGGTCGGGTCGGTCTTCAGCAGATCGTTGTACGCCGCGATGGCGTTGTCGTACTCCTTCTTGTTGCGGTATGCCGCCGCGATCTGCAGGTTGATCACGCTCAGCGCGGGCGCTTTCGTCATGATCGCTTTGTATTTCGCGATCGCATCGTCATACTTGCCGCCGTTGTAATCGGCGTCAGCGGCTGCGAGTTCGGCCTGGAGATCTTTCCCGGCGATGCCGGCGCCGCCGCCGCCCGCAGGGCCTGAGCCCTTCTTGAGGGTGAAGGTGAGCGGCGGATTCGGCGTGCCGATCGTGCTGACGTTGAGCTTGCCGGATTCGGGCGCATAGCCCGGAGCCTGGGCGGAGAAGGTCCACATGCCGCCGCGCAGCCCGATGACGGAGAAGCGCCCCTTGTCGTCGGTGGTCGCGGTGAAACTGCTTGGCGACGCGTTCGGATTCTGGGCTGTAACAGTCGCGCCCTTGATCGGCTGCCCGGCCTCGTCCTTCACGATGCCGCCGACGCGCCCGGTCTGGGCAGCGGCCACGCCGGACATGGCCGCGATGAGCGACGCAGCAAGAACAAGTCGGCTCAAATAAAGACGGTGACGCATGCTGAAATCCCCCCGAATGCGCGTAAAGAAGCTATTCTCGGTCAGTATATATTGAATCCCCCGTGACCCTCACGTTTTCGCGTTCGCGCAGGCGCTCGCTCGGCGCGCTGCTGCTGGCCGGCAGCGCGTTCGCGCGCATCGCGGCGGCACCGCCGCAAGCCGGAGGTGGCGCCGACCGGTTCGCGGCGATTCCCGGCCTCGTGCAGGCGGCGATCGCGCGCCACGAACTGCCCGGCGCCGTCGTCCTGATTGGACGCGGCGACGAGGTCGTGTACCATCGCGCGTTCGGCGATCGCGCGGTGCAGCCCACGCGCGAGCCGATGACCGAAGACACGATCTTCGATCTGGCCTCGCTCACCAAGGTCGTGGCGACCACCACGAGCATCATGCAACTTGTCGAACAAGGGCGGATCCGGCTGAGCGATTCCGTGGCCGCGTTCATCCCAGAGTTCGGGAAGTACGGCAAGCGCGCGATCACCATCCGCCATCTCATGACGCACACGTCCGGCCTGCGTCCCGATCTCGAGCTCACCGTGGAATTCCGCGGCGACGCGGAGGCAATCCGGCGCGCGTCGGAAGAAGTGCCGGTGACGATGCCGGGAGAGCGTTTCGTCTACAGCGACATCAACTACTTCCTCCTCGGCGACATCGTCGAGCGGGTGAGCGGCGAGCGGCTGGATCGCTATGCGGCCGCGCACGTGTTCGGACCGCTGCGCATGACCGACACGATGTTCCTGCCGCCGGAATCACGGCGCGGACGGATCGCACCGACCGAGCGCTGCGATCCGCTCGCGTGGCCCTGCTCGCGGCCCGACGCGCCGTTCCTGCGAGGCGTCGTGCACGATCCCACCTCGCGCCGGATGGGCGGTGTCGCCGGGCACGCGGGGCTCTTCAGCACCGCGGCCGATCTGTCGCGCTTCTGTCGCATGCTGCTACACGGCGGCGCGCTCGACGGCGTTCGCGTGCTGTCTGCGGCCACGGTGTCTACCATGACCTCGCCCGCCACGCCGGTGGACATGGCGGACGTGCGCGGGCTCGGCTGGGATATCGACTCCGTGTACTCGGCGAACCGCGGCGAGCTGTTTCCGATCGGCTCGTACGGGCACACGGGTTTCACCGGCACGTCGCTGTGGCTCGACCCGGCGAGCCAGAGCTATGTCGTGTTCCTGTCCAACCGCGTGCACCCGGACGGCAAGGGCGATGTGACGCCGCTGCGCGGGCGCGTCGCGACCGTCGCCGCTGCCGCGCTGCTGACCGCGGACGATCTGGCGCGACGGCCGGCAGGACAACGCCTGCGGCCGGCCGGCAGCAGCGCCGATGCGGTACGCGCCGAGCGTGCGGCGCCGCCCCATGCGCCGGTCCTGACCGGCATCGACGTGCTCGCCGCCGAGCAATTCGCGCGTCTGCGCGGCAGGCGCGTCGGCCTGCTCACGAATCAGACGGGACGATCGCGGGACGGGACGAGCGCCATCGACCTGCTGGCGGGTGCGAGCGGCGTCAAACTGGTCGCGCTGTTCAGCCCTGAGCACGGCATCCGCGGCGAGCTCGACGACGGGGTCGATTCGACGCGCGACGAGCGAACCGGCCTGCCGGTGTACTCGCTCTACGGCGACACGCGGCGTCCCACCGACGCGATGCTGTCCGGCCTCGACACGCTGGTAGTCGACCTGCAGGACATCGGCGCGCGCTTCTACACGTTTCCTGCGACGCTGGGGTACGTGCTGGAGGAGGCGGCGAAGCACGCATTGCCGGTGATCGTGCTCGATCGGCCCAATCCCGTGAATGGCTTCGACATCGAAGGGCCCCTGCAGGATGAATCCGCGATCGGCTTCAACGGCTACCTGCCGATGCCGATTCGGCACGGGATGACGCTCGGCGAGCTCGGTCGCCTGTTCAACGGCGAAAAGTCGATCGGTGCGAATCTCACGGTTGTCCCGATGGCGCGCTGGCAGCGCGACGACTGGTTCGACGCGACCAGCCTGCCGTGGACGAATCCATCCCCGCACATGCGCAACCTCGTGGAGGCCACGCTCTATCCGGGGATTGGCGCCATCGAAGGGACGAACATCTCGGTCGGCCGCGGCACCGACTCGCCGTTCGAGCAGGTGGGTGCGCCATGGATCGACGGCGCTGCGCTGGCGGCCGCGCTCAACGCGCGCGGACTGGCCGGCGTCAGCTTCTACCCCGTGACGTTCACGCCCGCGGCGGGCGCGCCATTGGGCGGCCAGCCGTGCCATGGGGTCTTCCTGATCGTCACCGATCGCGATCGCCTGCGCCCGGTCCGCGTCGGCCTCGAGATCGCGTCCGCGCTCGCGAAGCGGTACGGCGCGCAGTTCAGGCTCGAGGACGCCGCGCGGCTCTTCGGATCGCGCGCGACGCTGACGCGCGTGCGCCAGGGCGAAGATCCCGCATCGATCGCGGCGTCGTGGAGCGCGGGCGAAGAGCAGTGGAGGCTGACTCGGGCGAAATACCTGCTCTATTGAATTTCAGAACAGCCAGGTCGGCTGGTAGAGCAGGACGTAGACGAGCACGCCGGTCACTGACACGTACATCCAGATCGGCCACGTCCAGCGCGCGATGCGGCGGTGCTTGTCGTACCGCGCCCGCAACCCGCGTGAAAGTGTGATGATGGCCAGCACGGGTACCGTCGCGGCCAGTGTCACGTGCGTGATCAAGATCGTGAAGTACACAGGGCGTACGAAGCCGTGTCGCACGAAGCGCACGGACCCGACCTGCGCGTGATACACGACATAGCAGACCAGGAAGATGGACGAGGTGACGAACGCCGCGATCATCACGGCGCGGTGCTGCGCGATCCGGCGTGCGCGGATCAACGCGTAGCCGATCAGCAGCAGGACGCCGGAGAGCGCGTTGAGGCTCGCGTTGACGGCCGGCAGATCGTGGACGGTCACCGTTTGGCGAGAATCATCGCCATCCACAACAGCGGCAGATACGTGATCGATCCGATGAACAGCGCCCGCGCCGCCGGCTCGCGGTGCGTCGCGGCGAACCGGATCGCCAGCCCCACCAACGCGAGGCCGGACAGCACCGCGAAGACGAGATACGCGAGGCCGCTGAGCCCCACGAGTGTTGGGATGATGCTCGCCGGCACCAGCAGCACGGCGTAAATGACCGCTTGCAGACCGACGCGGTCGCCGGTCGGATCGATGACGGGCAGCATCGGAAAGCCCGCGCGGCCGTAGTCTTCGCGATACAGCCACGCGATGGCCATGAAGTGCGGAATCTGCCAGAGAAACACGATCGCGAACAGCGCGAGCCCGCCGACCGACACGTCGCCGCGGGAGGCCGCCCATCCGATGAGCGGCGGCAGGGCGCCCGGAATCGCGCCGACCAGCGTGGCCGCCGGCGATCGCCGCTTCAGCGGCGTATACCACAGCACGTAAGTGAGCAGCGTCGTCAACGCCAGCAGCGCGGCGAGCAGATTGGCGCATGCCGCCAGCATGGCCAGGCCGGCACCGGCCAACGCCAGGCCGAAGAGCGTGGCTTCGCCCGTCGTGAGGCGGGCGTCCGGCAAGGGGCGATTCCGCGTGCGGCGCATCAACGCGTCGGTGTCGCGCTCGTACACCTGGTTCAGCGCTGCGGCTCCGCCGGCCACCATCGCCGTGCCGGCGACGGCTTCCGCCATCGCGATCAGATCAGGCCGTGCCACAGCGCCCAGGTAATAACCGGCGGCGCTGGTGGCGACGACGAGAACGTTCAGCCGCGGCTTGGTCAGCGAGACGAAATCGGCCAGCGACGAGGGTCGGCCAGCTACGGCAAGCGGAGAAGTCGCCACGTCCGCGCGCGCGTCCTTCACGCGTGTGCTCCACGGGTGCCCGCATCCGGCCGGAGCTGGACGCTCCCGGAACCCGGCGCGCGGCTCGCTGGCGCCCGTTCGCCGCTCGCCTCTCGCGGCAGCCGAACCGCGTCGGCCACACCGAACCGCACACGCCAGCTTCGCAGCGTCATCACGAGCGACGTGGTCAGCACGAGCGCGCCGCCGACAACGTGGAAGCTGTTGATCCACATGTTGCGGCGGGTCAGGACCGTGAAGGCGCCGAGCGTCACCTGCACGATCACGAGGCCGACGATGAGCGCCGCCGGCCGCGTCAGCTCGCGGCGAGAGCGCTCGTGATACCAGATGTGGCCGGCGGTGGCCGCGATCGCGAGCGTCACGACCAGCGCCCCGACGCGGTGCGCGAAATGGATCGCGATCTTCGCGTCCCAGAACGGCGGGATCACGCGGCCGAACATCAGCGGAAAGTCGGGGATCGCGAGGCCGGCACCCGTGTGGCGCATCACGGCCCCGACGATGATCTGCATGTAGATGATGAGCGTGGTCGCGGTCGCGACCCGGCGCAGCAGCGCATCGTCCACCCCCGGCGCGTCGGACGGGGTGCGGCCGTAGCCGTGAATCCAGCCGGGCGACGTGAAGAGCGCGATCGCGATCGTGATGCAGAAGAAGATCTCTGCGAGGCCCGCGTGCGCCGTCGAGATCGCCGCGGGCAGGAAGAAGAGCACCGTGAGCCCGCCGAGGACGCCCTGCGCGATCACGGCGCCCAGCGCGGCGGCGCCGAGCCATTTCATCCAGCGGCGCGGCTCGCTGTTCCAGATCCACGCGGCGAGCGCGATGGTCAGAAAACCAACCGAGCTGGCGATCAGCCGGTGCCCGTGCTCGTAGAGGATGCCGCCCACCCACTTGGAGGGCGGAAACATGAACATGTTCCAGCCGTATGTGGTCGGCCAGTCGGGGACGGAGAGACCGGAGGCGGTGCTGGTGACGAGACTGCCGGCGAGCAGCAGGAGCACCGTGCAGCCGGCGACGAACTTGGCGAAGCGGTGAAGCATTCTGAGGGGCGTGCCATGGCTGAGGGCGCCCTCAGCCCTCAGCCATGACGAACGTTAATTGTTGTTGGTCGCGGTGGCGCCGGCGGCCTTGAACGTGAAGTTCACGTCCTTGCTTTCCTTCGGGCCGATGGTCACCTTCATTTCCTGCGCGCCGAGCTTTTCGTGCCACGCGGCGATCGTGTAGGTTCCCGGCGGCAGCGACTTCAGGTCGAACGAGCCGTCTTTCCCGCTGACGGCGAAGTACGGGTTGTCCATGACGCCGACGTACGCGTTCATCCAGCCGTGCACGTCGCACTTGAAGGGCACCATCACCTCGGGCTTGGTGAAGGTGTGGTTCATCTTCATGCCCTGGATCGGCTGGCCGTTGTTGAACTCCGCGTTGTCCTTCGGCATCGCGTGAATGTTGTGCAGCGTCGGGTCGCTGTTGACGATCTCGAGCACCTGGCCGACGCGGATGCCGAACACGTGCGGGTGATAGCGGCAGTCCTTCTGGTCGATCTTCACGGAGTCGGTCGGCATGTCATAGACGAAGTTGCCCAGGCCGTCCTTCACGTAGACGAACACGTTGGCGAGCTTGCCGTCCGCCACTTCGTAGGTTTCCTGGAACTGCGGATCCTTGTTCTCTTTCATGCAGACCGGATCGGCGTTCATCTTGATCGGTTCGTTCTTCGGCGCGGTGCCCTCGAAGGAGATCACTCCTTTGACGTCGCCCGCCGTCGACATATCGACTTTCTGACCGGCAGGCGTCGCCGCCGGCGCGGCTGGCTCCGCCGACGTGCTCGAGGTTTCCTGTTTTCCACCACAGGCGACGACGGACATCGCCAGCGCCAGACCGAGGGCGCCGACCCACACGCTTCGTAGACGCATTGCACTCTCCTGCGTAAAGAATGACGAGGACAGAACGGTCACTTATCTTACCTTATGCCCGTCAGCGGTTCGCGGCTGAGCCGGCCGCTTCCTGGAGCTTGCGGTCCACGCGATCCGCGATCCAGTGCGGGTCCCACCACTCGACGGGATTCACCATGTGACCGCCCACCAGCATCGTGAAGTGCAGGTGGTCGCCGCCGGCCAGGCCCGTCATGCCGCTGCGGCCGATCGTCTGGCCCTTCGTCACCGTGTCGCCGACCTTCACGTCGAAGGACGACAGATGCCCGTAGAGCGACTGCACGCCCATGCCGTGGTCGATCACGATGCAGTTGCCGTAGATGCCGAGCCAGCGCGCGTTCATCACGGTGCCGGCGTTGGCAGCGACGACCGGGACGTTGCTCGTCACGGCCAGATCGAAGCCGAGATGCACCTGGTGGTCGACTTCCTGGCCTTTGTAGAGATACGTCCGGTGATCGGCAAAATACGCTTCCACCTGGGAGTTTCCGAGCTGGACGAACGGACCTTCCCAGAGCCTCGTCGGCGACGTCTTGGTGGCGAACGCCGCGATCTCGTCGGCATTCCTGCGGCGCAGCTCGCCGTTCAGGCGCAGGAAACCCGCGATCGTTTCGTCCGCATTGGTCGGCGCGGTCATCTTCATCTCGGGTGAGTTCTCGATGATCTCCGGCACGACGCGGTTGATGAACTTGTCATCGAGCTCGATGCGGCTCTTGCGCTGCGGCTTCTCGAACACGTTGTCGACGAAGCTCACCTTCGCCTGGTTGCCCGCTTCGTCGCGCGCGAACGCGTTGATGGGCGTGTTCAGGTCCTGGTCGTAGAGCAGCGCGAAGAAGGCGGCCTTGAGCGCCGGATCGGCTCCGCCGATGGGAAAGCCCGGGTATTCGATGTCGCCGACGCGCACGCCCGACGCGACGTCGGGCGGCGTCGCCCGGTAGACGACCATCTCGGAGCCGCCGTGGTTGACGTAGTGGTGCGTCGAGACGACGGCGATGCGCGGCAGCTCGAGACGGACCTGAACGTCTTTGCTCGTGGTGGAGGCGAGCGTTCGAAGATTCAACATCGACGGCCGCGTCGCCGTGACGATCAGCCGCGCGGCGCCGGACTGCAGTTCGGGGACGCTCTGCTTGCCGAGCGGCCGGGCGATGCGAAGTTGATTGCGATCGACTTGGGTCACGGTCGCGCCGGCGGCGGCCGTTGCGGCTGCGGCGCCGGCGGCTCGATCGAGCGCGAAGAGCGGATACGAGTGACCGTTCTGTTCGACGGCGATCGTCAGCGTGGTGAAGCGCGAGTTCGGCGCCTCGGCTGACACGTCCAGTGTGCTGGCCTGGCCGACGAAACGGTCCGGCTTGAGAATGACGAGGTGCGGCGGCGCGCCGCGGCCTGCTGCGACGTAGACGCCGCAGAAGCCGAGCCCAAGTAGAACGAGGAGTCCAAGGATCCAGCGCATGGACTCCATTCTACAAGTTTGCTAAAATCAGCGGTTCGTAGCGACGAGTGGCGGTATCGTCTAGGGGTCAGGACACGTGGTTCTCAGCCACGGGACCGGGGTTCGATTCCCCGTACCGCTACCAGCACTTATAAATGGATTTGAGGATTTGGGAATCTGAGGATTTGAAAATCTCAGCTTCGCCCGGCCTCAAATCCCCAAAATTCCCCAAATCCCCAAATTCTCAAATCCTCAAATTCCTAACTTCCCCATCGATTTCATTCATCTCCGATACTGCCGGTATCCCTGCTCGTATCCCTGCTGGAAGGCCGCGCGATATTCGCGCCGGTAGTCGTCGCGCGATCCGAATCGGCGGTCGTAGTCGTGATCGCCCTCACGATAGCGTTTGGCGCGAGCCGGATCGAAGCGCTCGTGATGGCGCGCGTCGTCGCGGCCGGCATCGATGCCGTCGCGGAAGCCGTTGTTGTAGGCGCGGCGTTCGACCGCGACCGGCGGTCGATCGTCGCGGCCGCGATAATAGCCACCCGATACGCATGCTGGCGTCGAGACCCACACGCCGACGGCCAGGAGTCCTGCCGCGAGATACCGATGGGAAATCATCATGAAACCCTTATGTTCAAGTCGTGTGCCAGGGGTGGGACGGGGCTCAAGGCAATTTGCGGCTGAATCGCGAGAAATGTTCGAGAAAGTGCCCGGTCCTGGGGACGGGTCTGCCTGTTGAAGAGGACGGCAGGGCCCTCGGAGAGCAGACCCGTCCCCTTACTCCGCCCAGACGAGGACCCGGGCGCCATGGTGGTCGCGCCCGTCGAGAATCAGGCCGGGTCCGTGCCGCTCGAGATCCTCGAGCGTGAGCTGCGACCGCCTCGAGTCGACGTTCACATCGTCGCCGATGAACCTGAACCGTTCGTGCGACGGCAACATCTTCACGAGCCACATCGGCACGTTCACAGAGACCAGCTTCTCCGTGTCCGTGCTGTAGACCAAGGCGTGCAGCGTGGTAATCGGCGCACCCGGCGCCCCCTCCGGCGGATGGTGCACGATCGGCTCGCCCCCCTCGACGATCTCGATGAGCGGCGTCTGATTCCCGAAACGCTCCCGCGCGCTCGTCAACCGCGCCTCCGCGGCCTCGCTCGAAGTGAACTGGGCGTGGATGTGGCGCGACACGAGATACGCCGACGCGCCCACCAGCGCCAGGCCCAGCACGATCAGAATGATCAGAGCGGCGACCGCCACCGCAATCCACGTTTGCTTCTTGTTCGTCGCCGCCATCGTGGTCCGTCCTTACGGCCGCCGCAGGAGCCGGCGCGCCTCGTCGGCCGAGGCCTGATCGTTGTCGCTCGCGCAAAGCGGAATCGCCGCCTGGAAGTGCTGCCGCGCTGCTGCCGTCTGGCCGGCCTTCAGCGCCAGCTTTCCCAGCTCGATGTGCGAGCGCCCGTGGACCCACGGCCGTCCCTCCAGTGAGACG
>DATATJ010000162.1:0-5353 GCA_036268855.1 Vicinamibacterales bacterium | reverse complement strand
GACGCCGACGCCACGATTCATTATGAGTGGCAGTCGTCGAGCGACGGCGGCTCCACCTGGAATGCGATCTCCGGTGCGGCCGACAGCGCCACCTACGTGCTGCAGGCGAGCGACGTGAACAGCGAGATTCGCGTCGTCGCGACCACGAGCGATCCAGACAATGCCGCGTCCGCCGCCGCAACAAGCAGCGCGACCGCGACCGTCACGGCGGCGCCGAGCCTCGCGCTCACGGTGTCCGTCATCGGCAACGCGCCCGTGCAGGAAGGCCAGCAGCTCGTCGCCTCCGCGACCCCCGATATCAACGACGCGAATGCGGTGGTCAGCTATCAGTGGCAGAGCTCGGGCAACGGCGGCCTGACCTGGGACAACGTCACCGGCGCCACCACCGGCACCGCCGCCGGCGTGACCAGCTCGTTCTACCAGCTGACCGAGGCGGACGAAGGCAAGGTATTCCGGGCCGAGGCCTCCTTCACCGATGTCGCCACCGGCCAGCCCGTCAGCACGACCAGCGCGCCGACGGTCGCGATCGCCGACGTCACGCCGGTCATCACCATCCCGTTCAGCTTTGCGGCCGACGAGCTCTCGATCGTCAAGAACGGGTCACAGATCTACGACGACACCTTCGCGGTGGCGCCGCCCGACTCGCCAACCATCCTGAGCAACGGCGTTCCGACTGCCATCAATTACATCATGACCGGCGGCACCTGGACCGACGTCGGCGGCAAGGCGATCATGTCGTCGAGCGGCGTGGCGCTCGTCCCCGGCACCACCACCGCCGATATCACCGCCCGTCTCAACACCAACACCAATCCGGCCAGCACGCTCGGCCTCAAGCTCGGCGCGACCTTCACGGCCAGCGCCAAGTTCGACCTCACGGCGCTGCCGAAGGGCGCCTACGGGATCACCCTCACCGACGCGTCGGCGACACAGCAGGCCGATCAGGTCGTGCGTCTCCTCGTGCAGGGCTTCGCCAACGGCAACACCGTGGTCGAGCTGGAGCAAGCCCCGCTGAACGGCGCCCCCGTCATCCTGGCGAGCCAAACCCTCACGGCCGACCAGCTCGCCGGCAACAACCAGATCGAGCTCGACCTCTCGCACGTCGGCGGTGCGACGGCGATCACCGGCTCATTCGAGCTCATCGACCAGGGCACGGTCACGGGAACGTCGACGTTGGCGCCGACCGGCACGATCTTCACCGGCGGCATCACTTTTACCCGCGCCGAGCTCGACGGCTTTGTCGCCGCCGACAGCGTGCTGATCACCGGCACGCCGCAGGAGGGCCAGACGCTCACGGCGCTTGCCGCGGCCAACGATGCCGACGCGACGCTGCACTACGCGTGGCAGAGCTCCTCCGACGGCGGCACGACGTGGAATCCGATCGCAGGCGCCGCGGATAGCGCGAACTACATCGTCCAGGAGAGCGACGAGAACAACATCATCCGCGTCGTCGCCACCGCGACCGACCCGGACAACAACGTCACCGCCACGGCGATAAGTGCCGCCACGGCGCCCGTCCAGGACGCCCCCGGGGCCCCCGAGCCGCCGACCTTGTGGGGCAGCTTCACGTTCCCGGCGCAGCCGACGGACGGCACGCATTTCTCCGGGTTCAGCAGCTTCGGCCGCCCGGCCGGCGCCAACGCGATTCCGTTCACCTTCGGCGCCACGCCGACGCCGTTCAACCCGAACGGGCCCGACGAGATCACGCAGAACTTCCTCGCCTTCGATCCGTTCATGCTGCCCAGCACTCAGGGCGCCCAGCCGCTGCAGACCGTCGATGTTGCGCAATTCCCGTACCGCGCCGCCATGGTCTATGCCGACACGAGCCCGACGACGACCGAGGCGATTACGTTCTACGAGTCGCAGGATCAGGGCGACAACACCAGCATCATGCAGGACGTGATCACCGGCGGGCTCGACCCGAACGGTCTGCTGAGCGTCGGGACGCCAACGCCGATCGAGACCGGCCTCACTGGCACGCTCTACAATCTGGTCGCCGCCGACCGCACGCCGAACAACATCCTGTCGAGCTATGCGATTGCGTGGGACACGCTGAACGCCGCGGGCACGTACGACGTCCAATTCCAGGCGTTCAACGCCGACGGGCGCGCCTCCTCGCCGATCGTTACCTTGCTGGGTCAGGGCGAGGCGCCTGGGTCGGCCATCACGGCGACGCCGGCCTGGCAGTTCCGTGGCGGCGGCGGCGCCTACATCGAGGCGCTCGCCAGCCACGACCCCGTCGCGAACCAGGACTTCCTCCAGTTCACCGGTTTCGGGCTCGACGGCAACACGGACGGGCAGAGCTTCGTGGTCACGCCCGACCTCGACGCCTATGCGGCGGGCGCGACCAATCACATCACGCAGGAGGTTGCGCCCGGCTCAACCCGGCCGCTGACCGAAATCCAGTTCACCCAGTTCGGCCTCGGCAACGCCACCAACCGCTACGCCATCGCGTGGAACGAGACGGTGGTCGATGCCGCCGGGACGCACGATCAGGTCGAGTTCGCGATCTACGACCCGACGTCGAACTCGGTCGTGTCGCACAGCACCTTCCAGATCGCCGACGGTAATGCGCAGAACATCCAGGTCGCGACCTTCAACAACGGCGGCCAGACCGTCGCGGCCCTCGTCTACGGCGACAATGTCGCGACCAACCTGATCGAGTTCGACCAGAACGGCGACAAGCTCGGCGCGGTCACCGACAACACGCCCGCCATCGCGGGGCCGACCGAGATCTTCGGCGACGGCCGCGTCGGCTTGTCGTTCAACGAGACGCTCGATGCCGGCGGCACCTCGCAGATCGTCACCCATGTGTACGACCTGCGCACCACCGGCGTGCACATCAACGATGCCAATCTCGCGAACGGCACCGACCAGTATGTCGCCGGCACGCAGTTCAACGACGTGTTCGGCGGCGAGAACGGCGTCGACAACACATATTATTATGTGGGCCGCGACGCCGCGAACGGCCCGGCCCCGACCGACAGCTTCACGGGCGGCGCGGGCGGCTGGAACGTCGCGATCATGCCGGATGCGGCGTCGAACTATACGATCGCGGACAACCCGAATGGCTCCGTCACGCTCACCAACACGGGCGATCCGGCGCATGCAGGATCGCTAATCCTCAACAATGTCCAGGCGATCGCCTTCGCGCCGACCCAGGACCCGAGCGGCGATACCGGATCACTCGCGGCGACCGGTAACGAACTCCTGGTGCTCGGCCCGCTTCCGAACGGCGGCGAGGCGATCACCATCGATCTCGGAACGACACTCGGGCTGAACACGGCGAACGCCGGCGACATTCAGTTTGCAGGATCGGGCGGAATGCTCCTGCTGGGTCCGCAGGCTAGCGTCACCGGCACGGTCCTCGGCTTCACCGGGCAGGACCAGCTCGATTTCGCCGGGATCACGGCAGGCGCGAGCGCCTCGCTGCTCTTTACGCCAAATAACGGGGGCGGCGTGCTCTCGGTCAGCGACGGCACGACCACGGCCAGCCTCGTGCTCGCCGGCGACTTTACGCCATCGAGCTTCACCGCGGCGAGCGACGGCCACGGCGGCACGCTGGCGAGGCTCGTGTCGCCGAGTTGAGCCCGCGGTCGCGCGGCCGCGGATTTCCAATCGATCGATGCATCACGGAACCGGCGCCCGATGCGGGCGCTCGTGCGGGTCGACAACTTGGCGATAGGCTTGGCCAAATCAGAGCAAGAATCGGCAAGCGGATGGACGAGCGCGGCTTTACGCTTTGTCGCAATGCTTGCACCAGCCGGGTCCCTCTCGGTGTCCCCCTCCCGAGCATCGTCCCACTGGTCCGGCTTATGCGGTTGTGCAAGCTCTTTGGGCCGGCGGCGTTGGCTGCCGGCCCTTTTTTATGAGGCCGAAGATTACGGCATCCCCGGTCCGCGAAGACGCAAGCCGTCGTGCTCGCGTTCGAGCACTTCTGGCTCATCCTCGGCAGTCGGACGCCGCCGGCATCACGATCACGACGTCCGGAGTTCGCCCCACGATTCCCGGAGCATTCGTCATAGCTACTACTCCTGTGGCGCATGGCAGCACAAGGCGCGTCCAATGATGGGACGGTGCTTGCCTATTCACGCCTCGACTTGACCTTTCGCGGCCTTCGACTTCGCGCGGTCCGAGACGCACGGCGACAAAGAAGCATAAAATTCGACAATACCGGGCCGATTACGCTTCGCATACTTCTACCACAACATGCCGCCGATCTGTGGGCGGCGTATCGGCCTAACTGCGTTCGAGCAGCGCGCAATCGCGCGGCCTGGACGCTGTTTATTGGCGTCCGAGGTCTCAAGCTCATTCCGAGCATATGTGCGAGATCTCAAGCTCACTCTGAGCATATGTGCCATGAAGAGAATCCTTCTGTCGGCGACGACAACCGGGGTGATCATTTCGCTCATTGCTGCCGTTGCCATCGCCCAGCAGCGTGCCGCGCCACAGGCCTCGCCGATTTTCGGCGTCAACATCCCCGACGATTATCGCCAATGGGAGCTGATCGCGCCGGCCTCCGGCGAGCGCAACGGAATACGCGCGATTCTCGGCAACGCCATCGCGATCAACGCCTATCGCAATGGGACGCTGCCGTTTCCGGATGGCGCGATGTTGGCCGAGCTGATCTGGGCGCGTGTGGCTTCGCCCGACGCCAGCAAGGCACTGGCGCCCGAGCAGGTCTTCGTGTCCGGCGGCGCCATGCTGCTCCAGTTCATGGTGAAGGACTCGAAACGATACGCCGCGACCGGCGGCTGGGGCTTCGGGCGTTTCGTCGATGGCGCCCCGGCCGACACCGAACAACACAAGACCTGTTTTCCCTGCCACTCACAATTCACACGCGATCACGATCTCGTCTTCATGCGATTCGCGCCATGACGGCGATGCGCGCCAATGTCACGAGTCCCTTCTCAGATTCGCGTCAGCGGCGACGATCTCATCCTGCGACGTCGGCCCGAGATCGGCCCGCATGATCGTACCACTTCGCCAATACGGACATCTTTCGCGCCTCGCTCACCTGCCCCGCGTGGCCGGCGGGCGTGGTCCGCGTTCAGCATTTTTTTGTTTTACCGCAAAAAGTGCCAAGCCCGGTTCTGCTGACATGGGCCGTACCGAAGGTTCGTCATGCGGGCTCACGTCCAAAATACCGGCGGGTTCAGCGGAGATCGTGCCGTGGGTCCGGCAACGCGCCTTGGCTTTCCCATTTCGGCGATGCGGGTCGCGCGTCGTAGCGCGCGAGCGCGGGATCAGTAAAAGCGTACGAGGTAGCCATGCCCTTTCTCTCTCGACATCAAGATGAATTGCCAACGGATCCGCTCTGTCGCAATCGAAGGAGCCTGACCATGCCGAGCGCGTA
>DATATJ010000161.1:0-10216 GCA_036268855.1 Vicinamibacterales bacterium | reverse complement strand
AGGCTTGCGCCTGCGTTACAACCGGTGGCCTCGCCACCGCAAAGGTGGTACCAGATGAACTGGGGCGCCTTTACGGCGAATTCCAGTGCCAAATAGCGAAAACTGCGATCGGTACGACCAGTCAGCGCTGTCGAACGATCACAGTTTCGTCAGCCGATCACGATTTCGGTGCATCGTCGATCCCAGACCGGGTCGCGACCGTGGCAACGGCCTTACAGCGCCGCCCGTTGTGCGTGCACACAATCTGACGGGCTTGCCTTGACACTCCCCAGAAACATACGTATGATTTGGGTTTACCGTCGTCTGGATTGACCAGACCGTCCGGGCTCGTCCGGGCACTCATTCCCCTTACATCGGTTTGGCGTGGGCGCGTGCCCGCGGGTAAACAGGAAAAGGCGTTTTCAGGGATGTCTACGTTCATGGCCAGCGCGCAGCAGGCCGTCGAGAGCAGTCGCTGGCACATCATCGACGCCGACGGCCAGGCGCTGGGGCGCATTGCCACCCGCGCCGCGCGGCTGTTGCAGGGCAAGCACAAAGCGACGTACACGCCGTTCATCGACACGGGCGATCACGTGGTGATCGTCAACGCGGCGAAGGTGAAGCTCACGGGGCGCAAGGAAGATCAGAAAATCTACCGGCAGCACAGCGGCTACGAAGGCGGGCTGCGCGAAGAGCGGGCGCGGCTGGTGCGCGCGCGCATGCCGCACAAGCTGGTGGAGGATGCCGTGCACGGCATGCTGCCCAAGACCAAGCTGGGCGCCGCCATGTACCGCAAGTTGAAAGTGTACGCCGGGCCGGATCACCCGCACTCGGCGCAGAAACCTTCCAAGTTCGAGGTCGCGTAACGTGGCAGCTGTTCAGTACTACGCAACCGGGCGCCGCAAGACGTCGACCGCCCGCGTCTTCCTCCGCCCCGGCACCGGGGCCATCAGCGTCAACCGGCGCGCGTTCGAGGCGTTCTTCACGACCGAAGCGCTGCGCACGCAGATCAAGCAGCCGCTGGTGCTCACCGAAACCGCCGACAAGTTCGACATCCTGGCCACCGTCGCTGGCGGCGGCGTGTCGGGCCAGGCAGGCGCCGTGCGGCTCGGCATCGCGCGCGCGCTCGTGGAGTACAACCTCGAGCTGCGGAAACGGCTCAAGGGCGAAGGGCTGTTGACGCGCGACGCGCGCGCCAAGGAACGCAAGAAGTACGGCATGGCGGGAGCGCGCAAACGCTTCCAGTTCAGCAAGCGTTAGTAACTTGAGATTTCAGAGTGCAGATTTCAGAGTCCAGATTGAATCTGAAATTGAATCTGCACTCTGAAGTCTGAAATCTGAAATTTCTGGAGGACATTTGGCCGCGATCGCGATGAAGGATCTGCTGGAGGCGGGGGTGCACTTCGGCCACCAGACGAAGCGCTGGAATCCGAAGATGAAGGAGTACATCTTCGGCGAACGGAACGGTATCTACATCATCGACCTGGGCAAGACGGTCAAACTGTTCCGCGACGCCGAGGAGTTCATCACCCGACTCGCTGCCGAGGGACGCACGATCCTCTTCGTCGGCACCAAGCGACAGGCGCAGGACGTCATCGCCGAGGAAGCGGCGCGCTGCGGCATGTATCACGTCAACGAGCGATGGCTCGGCGGACTGCTGACGAACTTCGCGACGATTCAGCGGAGCCTGGGCCGGCTGCGCGATCTCGAAGCCATGGCGACTGACGGGCGCTTCGACACGCTGTCGAAGAAGGAAATCGCCCGCAACGAGAAAGAACGCAAGAAGCTGGCGAAGAACCTCGATGGCATCCGCGGCATGGCCCGGCTGCCCGACGCGGTCTTCATCGTGGACACCAAGAAGGAGCAGATTGCCGTCGACGAGGCGCGCAAGCTGAAGATTCCGGTGATCGGCGTGGTGGACACCAACTGCGACCCCGACGAAGTGGACTACGTCATCCCCGGCAACGACGACGCGCTCCGGTCCATCCGGCTGTTCGCGTCGCGGATTGCCGATGCGGTGATCTCGGGGCGCGACATGAAGCAGTCGGTGGATGCGGAATCGGCTCGCGACAATGGCGACGACGCCGGCGACGACGGACGTCGCGGCGCGCGTCCCTCCCGCCGTCCGCGCGAGGCCGCTCCGGCATCGGCTTAGACGCACAACGACATGGCTAATGGCTAATGGCCATTGGTTGATGGGCAGAGAGCGAAACCATCAGCCATCAGCCATGTAAGAGGCTTCCAGTGCGCCGGCCTTGATCAGGGCCGGCGCTTTTTTCTTGTACGGAGCGCATGATGGCAGTCACGATTACGGCGGACCAGGTGAAGAAGCTGCGCGACCAGACGGGCGCGGGCATGATGGAATGCAAGGGCGCCCTCACGGAAGCGAACGGGGACTTCGACGAAGCGAACACGATTCTGCGCAAGCGCGGGCTGGCCAGCGCGTCGAAAAAGGCGGGCCGCGCCACCAGCGAAGGGCTGATCGGCAACCGGCTGGCCGCGGATCGGTCCAGCGGCACGATCGTCGAGGTCAACTGCGAATCGGACTTCGTGGCGCGCACGCCTGATTTTCAGCGCATGGTGCAGGACGTCCTTGCCGAGATCGAGGCTGCGGACGCTGCGGCCAACGACGCGTGGCTGAAAGATCCCAACGGTCCGGTGCAGAAGCTGATCGCCGCCGGCATCGCCAAGATGGGCGAGAACATGGCCGTGCCGCGCTTCGTGCGCTACGCCGGCCAGGGGTACGTCGGGCAGTACATCCACATGGGCGGCAAGATCGGCGTCCAGGTCGAGCTCTCGGGCGTGACGCCCGCGGTCAGCGGACGCGAGGAGTTGGCGACGCTCGTCAAGGAGATCGCGATGCAGATCGCGGCGGCGAGTCCGGCGTACGCTTCGCGCGGCGCGGTGCCGGCGGCCGTGCTCGAGAAGGAGAAGGCGATCTACCGCGCACAGATGGAAAACTCCGGCAAGCCGGCCAACGTGCTCGACAAGATCATCGAGGGCAAGCTGGGAAGCTTCTACCAGCAGATGGTCCTGCCGGATCAGCCGTCGATTCGCGATCCCAAGCAGACCGTGGCCGACGTCCTCGCCGCGGCCTCGAAGACGTTTGGATCGCCGATCGCGGTCACGCGTTTCGCGCGACTCAAGGTCGGCGAAACCCAGTAGCCGCCGAGGCACAGAGAGTATTCGCCACAGAGTCACGGAGCCACCGAGAAACATTCGGTCTTCTCGGTATTCCGGCCACTCCGTAGCGGGTCTGTTCCCGCAAGGCACAGAGACCATTCGCCACGGAGTCACCGAGCCACCGAGAAACTCGATCTTCTCGCTCGTTGAAGGCCGCGATGATGTCCCGGCGACTCTTTGGCGAATCGGCCCATTCGCCTCAGTCGCAAAGCCACTGAGAAATGTTCGACCCTCTCGGTGCCTCTGTGGCGAATCTACTCCGTGGGCTCAGTGGCCAAACCGCTGAGAAATGCTCGACCCTCTCGGTGCCTCGGTGACTCGGTGGCGAATCTACTCCGTGGGCCCGGTGGCCAAGCCCCTGAGAAATGCTCGATCTTCTCGGCGTCTCGGTGACTCTGTGACTCGGTGGCGAATCCCCTCCGTGGCTCAGTGGCCAAGCCCCTGAGAAATGCTCGACCCTCTCGGTGCCTCGGTGACTCTGTGGCGAATCCACTCCGTGGCCTCAGTGGCCAAGCCCCTGAGAAATGCTCGATCTTCTCGGTGCCTCGGTGACTCTGTGGCCGAAATCCACTCCGTGGCTCAGTGGCCAAAGCCTCGAGTCACCGTTCTTCGGTCTATAATCATTCTTCGTGACCTCCCCCGCCGTTCCCGCCTACAAACGCGTGCTCCTCAAGCTGTCCGGCGAAGCCTTGATGGGCTCGCAGACGTACGGCATCGACCCAGCCGTCGCGACGCAAATCGCGACCGACGTCGCCGAGATCCAGAGCATGGGCGTCGAGCTCGCAATCGTGATCGGCGGCGGCAATATCTTTCGCGGCGTCGCGGCCAGCGCGCGCGGGATGGACCGCGCCACCGCCGATTACATGGGCATGCTCGCCACGGTGATCAACGCGCTCGCGCTGCAGGACGCGCTCGAGCAGCAGAACGTGGTGACGCGCGTGGTGACGGCGATCGAGATGCGGGCGGTCGCCGAGCCGTTCATCCGCCGGCGCGCGGTGCGACACCTCGAAAAGGGGCGCGTGGTCGTGTTCGGCGCCGGCACGGGAAACCCGTACTTCAGCACCGACACGGCGGCGGCGCTGCGCGCGATGGAAATCCGCGCCGACGTGATCCTGAAGGCGACAAAGGTGGACGGCATCTACGATGCCGACCCGATGACGCACCCCAACGCGACCCGGTTCGATCGTATCTCGTACCTGCAGGTGCTCGAGCATGGCCTCAAGGTGATGGACGCGACCGCGATTTCCCTCTGCATGGACAACCGCCTGCCCATCGTCGTCTTCAATCTGCTGACGCCCGGCAACATCAAGCGTGCGATCACAGGTGAACCGATCGGATCGCTGGTGACGGCATGACGGTTTGCGAAAAGGGGCACCGACCATGGATGTAAAGGACCTCAAAGGGCTGTTTGCCGACGTCAACGCGCGCATGCGCACGGCGCTCGATCACCTGACGCACGAGTTCGCGGGCGTGCGCACCGGCCGTGCGTCCGTCACGATTCTCGACGGCGTGCAGGTCGAGGCCTACGGGTCCAAGCTGCCGCTCAATCAGGTCGCCGGCCTCTCCGTGCCCGAGCCCACGCTGATCGTCGCCCAGCCGTTCGATCCGTCGCAGATCGCCGCCGTCGAAAAAGCGGTCCGCTCCGCCGGCCTCGGGCTCAACCCCGCCAACGACGGGAAGGTCGTGCGCATTCCGCTGCCGTCGCTCACCGAAGAGCGCCGGAAGGAGCTGTCGCGCCTCGTGCACAAGCTGAGCGAGGAGGGGCGCAACAGCGTCCGCCAGGTGCGCCGCGACGCGAACGATCGGCTGAAGAAGCTGCTGAAGGATCGCCTCATCTCGGAAGACGACGAAAAGAAGGGACTCGACGAAGTCCAGAAGATCACCGACTCGCACGTCAAGCACATCGACGACCTGCAGAAAAAGAAGGACGCCGAGCTGCTGGGCAAGTAATTCCGCCATGTCCTACTTCACGCATCTCGAATGCTCTGTGCCCTGCGGGGCGCCGACCCTCAATCCTCACGAACGCCATCATCTCTGCGTGTGCGGCGCGCCGCTGCTCGCCCGCTACGATCTCGACGCCGCGCGCGCATGGTCGAAGGGCACGCTGAAGGGCCGTGAGCCGAACATGTGGCGGTACCGCGAGCTGCTGCCGATCTTCAACGGCGAGCGTCCGGTCACGCTCGGCGAAGGCTTCACGCCGCTGTTTCACGCCGCATCGCTCGGCGCGCGCCTCGGCCTCACGCAGTTGTTCATCAAGGACGAATCGCTCAACCCGACGAACTCCTTCAAGGCGCGCGGCCAGTCGGCCGCCATCACGCGCGCACGAGGCCTGGGCGCCAGGACGATCGCCCTGCCGACCGCTGGCAATGCCGGCAACGCCGCCGCCGCCTACTCCGCCGCCGCCGGTCTCGCGTGCGAAGTGTTCATCCCGAAGGACGCCAAACCGCCCTTCGTGAACGAATGCCGGCTGTACGGCGCGAACGTCACGCTCGTGGACGGCCTCATCACCGACGCCGGACGCATGGCCGCCGAAAAGGGCGGCCCGCTCGGCTGGTACGACGTGTCGACGCTCAAGGAGCCCTACCGCATCGAAGGCAAGAAGACGATGGCGTACGAGCTCGCGGAGCAGATGGAATGGCGCTGGCCCGACTGGATCATTTATCCGACCGGGGGCGGCACCGGCATGGTCGGCATGTGGAAGGCGTTCGAGGAGATCGAGCACATCGGATGGGTGGCGCGTGGCCGCCGGCCGCGCATGGTGTCGGTCCAGGCCGACAACTGTGCGCCAATCGTCCGCGCGTTTCAGGAAGGCACGGAGAAGGCGCGCCCGTGGGAAGGCGCGACGACGGTGGCTGACGGCCTGCGCGTGCCGCGCGCCATCGGCGATTTCCTGATCCTCCGCGCGATTCGCGAGAGCGGCGGCACCGCCGTCGCCGTGCCGGACCAATCGATGATCGACGGCATGCTCGAGATCGGCAAATACGCCGGCGTGAGCGCCGCGCCGGAAGGCGGGGCGGCACTCGGCGCCGTCCGCGCGCTGGTCGCCGACGGATCGATCAAGCCCGACGAATCGGTCGTGCTCTTCAACACAGGCGGCGCGCTCAAGTACCTCGACGTCCTGTCCTAGATCCACCGGAAAGGGGGAATCGCTTCAGCGGTCAATCGCCGAAGGTGATGCCCATGGACCTCGCCGTCTGCAGCAGGTCGGCGTCCATCGGCACGGTTTTCGTCTTGCCGACGATGTCCTCGAGGCGCCTCGCCACGATGTCCGGCGGATCCGACGCCACCATCGTGCCGAAATGCCCCTGCTGGACGAGCTCCACGGCCTTGCCGCCAAAGCGCGTCGCCAGCACGCGATCGAAGCTGGTGGGCGCGCCGCCCCGCTGCAAGTGCCCCAGCACCACCGATCGCGTTTCCTTTCCAGTCGCGACCGATAGTGCTGCGGACACCTGCGCGCCCATCCCGCCCAGACGCTCCGCCACGCCGGGGTGCGCTTCCTCGAGCAGCGCGAGCTTGCCGCCTCTGGGAAACGCCCCTTCCGCGACGACGACAATGCTGAATTTGGCGCCCCACTGATCGCGCTCGCGCAGCCGCCTGGCGACGACGCCGATGTCGAACGGAATTTCCGGGATCAGGATCGCGTCGGCGCCCCCTGCGACGCCGGCGTAGAGGGCGATCCATCCCGCATAGCGCCCCATCACTTCGACGACGAGGATCCGCTTGTGCGCTTCGGCCGTCGTATGCAGACGATCGATGGCGCCGGTCGCGAAGTCCACGGCCGTGTCGAATCCGAAACAGTTCGTCGTGCCCACGATGTCGTTGTCGATCGTCTTCGGCACGCCGACGACCGGAATGCCCCGGAGAAAGAACCGGTGACCGATCGCCAGCGTGCCGTCGCCGCCGATGACGATCAGCGCGCCGAGTCCCATCTTGTGGAACATCTCCACGACGCGGTCGGAGTAGTCGTGCGTCCCTTCCGACGTGGCGATCGGATGCTGAAACGGATCGCCGCGGTTGACCGTGCCGAGGATCGTGCCGCCCAGGCGCAGGATGCCGGTGACGTCGCGCGGCGTGAGCACGCGCGAGCGATTTGGCTCGATGAGGCCGTCGAAGCTGTCCTCGAGGCCGACGCATTCGATGCCGCAGTGCGAGCAGGACTTCACGACGGCGCGGATGACGGCGTTCAGGCCGGGTGCGTCGCCGCCGCCGGTCAGGACGCCGAGGCGCGAGGGTGTAGGCATTTTGATCGACTATAACAGGGCCACGTTGCGAGCGGGAAAAGCCGCGTGGTAAACTGAGTATTCCCTGTAAGGGCGACTAGCTCAGTTGGGAGAGCGCCGCGTTCGCAACGCGGAGGTCACGAGTTCGAGCCTCGTGTCGTCCACCAAATCCTCAAATCCTCAAATCCTCAGTTCCTCAAATCCTCAGCTCCTGAGCCTCTGAGCTCCATCATATTCGCCTTGACAAATATATTCCGGCAGATCTACGTTCTATATTCGTCATCGCGCATACAGGAGAATCCACGCATGGCCGATGTAGAACAGGCGATTCGCGACAAGTACGGCGCCATTGCCGCCGCCGTCGCTGCGGGCGCGCAGCCGGGCTGCTGCGGTCCCAGCCCCTGCGGCGGCGGCGACCCGATCACGTCGAACCTGTATTCCGCCGCGGACACGACCGGCTTGCCCGCCGACGCCGTCTCCGCCTCCCTGGGGTGCGGCAACCCGACCGCCCTGATCGCGCTCGATCCCGGCCAGACCGTGCTCGATCTCGGCTCCGGCGGCGGGATCGACGTCCTGCTGTCCGCCCGGCGCGTCGGGCCTACCGGCAAAGCCTACGGCGTGGACATGACCGACGAGATGCTGGCACTCGCCCGCGAGAACCAGCGGAAGGCCGGCGCGACCAACGTCGAATTCCTCAAGGGCTCGATCGACGCGATTCCCCTTCCCGCGGGCACGGTTGACGTCGTCATTTCCAACTGCGTGATCAACCTGGCGAGCGACAAAGACGCCGTGCTGCGCGAGGCGTTCCGCGTGCTGAAGCCGGGCGGCCGCTTCGCCGTGTCGGACGTCGTCGTTCGCGGCGACGTGCCGCCGGAGATCCGGCGCAGCATGGAGCTCTGGGTCGGGTGCATCGCCGGCGCGCTGGAAGAGCGCGACTATGCCGCGAAGCTGCAGGCCGCCGGGTTCGTGGACGTCGAGGTCGAACCCTGGCGCGTGTACCGCGTAGACGACGCGCGCGCATTTCTGACCGAAAGCGGCGTGGACGTCGATCGCATCGCGCCGCAGGTGGAAGGCCGGTTTGCCAGCGCGTTCATCCGGGCGCGCAAACCCGCCGCCGCGTGCTGCGGTCCGACGTGCTGCAGCGAGTAAGCGATGACCTCCGCCGAGATGGGCCGCCGGGCGGTCGCTGAATGGGTCGGCACGGCGCTGTTGCTGACGGCAGTCGTCGGCTCGGGCATCATGGGCGAACGTCTCGCAGGCGGGAACGTCGCCATCGCCCTGCTCGCGAACGCCATCGCCACGGGCGCCGCGCTCGTGGCGTTGATCCTGACGTTCGGCCCGATTTCCGGCGCGCATTTTAATCCCGCGGTGACGCTCGCCGATGCGTCGCAAGGGGGAATGCCCTGGAAGCTCGCCGCGTTGTATGTCGCCGCGCAGCTGGTCGGCGCCTGCGCGGGCGTCGTCGTCGCGCACGTCATGTTTGGCGAGCGCACGTTGATGTGGTCGCAACACGCGCGCGCCGGCTCCGGACAACTGGTGAGCGAAGCTGTCGCGACGTTCGGACTGCTGTCGGTGGTGTGGGGCGCCTCGCGACACCGCCCGGCATTTGTGCCGTTCGCGATCGGCGCGTACATCACGTCCGCGTACTGGTTCACCGCGTCCACGTCGTTCGCGAATCCGGCCGTGACGATGGCGCGCGCCCTCACGAACACCTTCTCGGGAATCCGCCCATCCGATGTCCCCGGCTTTGTCGCGGCGCAGATTTTCGGCGCCGCGGCCGCGACCGTGTTGTTTCGATGGCTGTACCCCGCCTTCGCCGGAGAGACTGAGGTCGTCGTGATCGCCGGAACGCAGGGGCCGCCACAATGACGAGGGTGCTGTTCGCGTGCGTGCACAACGCAGGGCGCTCGCAGATGGCGGCGGCGTTTTTCAACGCGCTGGCCGATCCGTCGAAAGCACGCGCGCTTTCGGCCGGCACCGAGCCCGGCTCTCAGGTGCACGCCGAAGTAATCGCGGTCATGGCGGAAGCCGGGTTCGACCTGTCCAGCGCGCGCCCGCAGCGCCTGACCGCAGACCTCGCCGCGCGCGCACGCCAGCTGATCACCATGGGATGCGGCGACGCGTGTCCCGTCGTGCCGGGCACACAGCGCGAAGACTGGCCGCTCGACGATCCCCGCGGTCAGTCGCTCGAGCGCGTCCGCCAGATTCGCGACGACATCCGTGATCGCGTCAGCGCTCTGGTCCGCCGGGAGGGGTGGACGCGCGATCTCGGCTGAACGCGGAAGCCCTTGCGGCGATCGGAGATAATGCCCAGCGTGCCTGCGCCGCCGCCCGACGCCGCGCCGACGCCTCAGCGGCGTACGATCCTCATTACCGGCGCGGCCGGAAATCTCGGCAGCCGCCTCGCGCGGCACCTGGCCCCCGCCGGCCACGATCTCCGCCTGATGCACCATCGCACGCCGCTGCCCCACGATTTGATCGATCTTCCGCACGTGCACCCTGTGAAAGCAGATCTGGGCGATCCCGCAACGCTGCCAGCCGCGGTCGGAGGGGCCGACGTCATCGTCCATTTCGCTGGACGCCTGTTTGCGCCGCGTCCTGAGCGCTTCCTCGCGGACACCAACGCGGGCTGGTTCGCGCATCTGCTGGCGGCGGCACTGGAGGCTCAGGTGCGCCGCGTCATGCTGATCTCATTCCCTCACGTCGAGGGCGCCACGACGAAGGAGCAACCGGCGACAGGACGACTCGATCGACAACCGGTTTCGGTCCACGCGCGCACGCGGCTGGACGAGGAGCGCCTGCTCTTCGCGCGCACGCGCGACACGTGCACAGAG
>DATATJ010000160.1:0-14809 GCA_036268855.1 Vicinamibacterales bacterium | reverse complement strand
TCCGTTAGGCGGGCGTGTCCGTTAGGCGGGCGTCTCCGTTAGGCGGGCGTCTCCGTTAGGCGGGCGTCTCCGTTAGGCGGGCGTCTCCGTTGGGCGAGCGTCTCCGTTAGGCGAGCGTCTCGGCAGGAGTACGATGCGCTCGTGCTCCTGCGCGCCCTCATCATCATCCTGCTGATCTTCGGGTACCTGCTCGTGGCGCGCATGGTCCGCGGCGTGCCGCGCCGCAGGCGATGACGCGGCGGATCACGCGCGCAGCGCCTCGGTCGTCAGCGGCAGCGAGCGGACGCGCGTGCCCGTGGCGGCGAATACGGCGTTGGCAACCGCCGGCGCGACCAGCGGCACGGGATGCTCGCCGTACCCGCCCGGCGCGGCGCCGCTATCGAGGATCACCGTGTCGAGCTCCGGCATGCGATCGATGCGCAGCACAGCGAACTCGGCAAGCGTGCGCTGCACCGCGGCGCCGGCCTTGAAATCCATCTTCCCCAACAGCGCGAGCGACAATCCCCAGGCAATGCCGCTTTCGGTCTGACCGAGCACGCCGAGCGGGTTCAGCGCCATGCCGCAATCGACCACCGTCGTCAGGCGATGCACGCGGAGGTCGGAGAGATCGTCGGCGACCGACACGTCGGCGATCATCGCGAGGTAGCTGCCCGCGTGGTACACGTTGGCGGCGACGCCGCGTCCGCGCCGCCGGCCCCGTTCCGCTGGCGGCGGCGTGCTCCAGCCGCTGCGACGGCGCGCCTCGTCGAGGACGCGCGCGAGCCGCGTGCGATCGATCTGGTACGGACCGACGGTCTTGACCCCGGCCGGGAGGAGCTCGAGCCGGAACGCGATCGGATCCTTTCCCATCAGGTGCGCGAGCTCGTCCAGAAACGACTCGCGGCCGAAGACGGTTGACGGGTACTCCACGGCGCGCCAGGGACCCACCGGCACGGGACCCGTTACGTCGGCGCAATCGACGCGCAGAGCGGGAAATTCGTAGGGCGTGTCGAATGCGCCCCACGGACTCTGATCCGCCTCGTAGGCGTCGGCGGCCTTCGCTGGCTTCGGGGGCGCCGTCCAGATATTCCGTCCGTCGTGGATGTCGTAGATCGTCAGATCCGACGAAGTCGTCTGATGCACCAGCGCGACCAGCGCGCCGCGCCGGTCGAGACCGGCGGTAAATCGTTCGCCGGTCGCGGGCTGAAAATAGCCGTGGCGGAGATCGTCCTCGCGGGTCCACGTCACCTGCACGGGCGCCGCGACCGCCCTGGAAACTTCGACCGCTTCTGCCGCGTAGTCGGCGAACAACCGCCGGCCGAATCCGCCGCCCATCATCACGCAGTGCAGCGTGATCGCCTCCTCGGACAAGCCGGCCACCTTCTTGATCTGCGCGAGCGTCCGCACGTCGGTCTGCGTCGGCGCCCACACTTCGGCGGTCGCCTGCGTCACGCGCGCCGTGCAGTTCATCGTCTCCATCGGCGCGTGCGCCTGGAAGGGGAACAGATACGTCGCCGCGAAGCGGCGGTCGGCTGAGGCGAGCGCTGCGAGCGCGTCGCCCTCGTGCCGCACCTTGAACGTCGCCCGCGCGAACGCCTGCGGCAGATCGGCCAGAAAGCGATCGGAATCGAATGCCGCCTGCGGGCCAGGCGCCCAGGTGATCTGCAGCGCGGCGCGGCCCTGCAATGCGGACCAGTTGTCGTCGGCGACGACCGCGACGCCCGGGTGAATGCCTGCGGTCACGGGCACGACATGCCGGACGCCGGGTACCGCGAGCGCACGAGACGAATCGAAGCGGACGAGCGTGCCGCCGAGCGTCGGCGCGCGCTCGACGGACGCGAAGAGCAGGCCGGGCACGCGCACGTCCATGCCGTACTGCGCGCGTCCCGACACGATCGCCGGACCATCGACGCGCTTTACCGGCGTTCGAAGGAGCGTGAACGCCGACGGATCTTTCAGCGCGGGCGTCGCAGGCACGGGCAATCGCGCGGCAGCTGCGGCAAGCGCGCCGTAGCCCGCTCGTCGTCCGCTTGCGGTGTGGACGACCTCGCTTCGCTCAGCGCGGCAGGACGCCGAATCGACCTGCCACGCCGCCGAGGCGGCGGCAATCAGCATCTCGCGCGCCGCGGCACCGGCGGTGCGCAGGCGCCGGTAGGAGCCGGCGCTGCTGCCGCTGCCGCTCGTGTGCAGTTCGATCCCCTTGAAGCGCGGCCCCGGCGAGGCCTGCTCGATCCGCACACGCGTCCAGTCCGCTTCGAGCTCCTCGGCAAGAATCATCGGCAAAAGCGTCCGCACGCCTTGTCCCATCTCGAGGTGCGTCACCCACAGCGTGACCAGGCCGTCCGAGGCGACGCGCAGATACGCGTTCGGCTCGAACGCGCCGCTGTCGTCTGCTGACACGCCGATCAGATCCGGCAGGCGGAACGCCAGCGTGAGGCCGGCCAGAACGCTTCCCGCGCGAAGGAACTCGCGTCGGGTCGCGGTCATCGTCCGTCACCCGCGGCCCGCCGTACGGCGGCCCGCAGTTTCGTGTACGTGCCGCACCGGCAGATGTGACCGGCCAGGGCGCGATCGATGTCGCGATCGGACGGCGCCGGGTTGGCGCGCAGGAAGGCGGCGGCCTCCATGATCATCCCTGGCTGGCAGAAGCCGCATTGCGCGACATCTTCCTCGATCCACGCGCGCTGGCACGGATGCGTGCCGTCGGCGGACAACCCCTCGATCGTCGTGTACGCCTTCCCCGCCGCGGCCGCCACGGTCACCTGGCACGACCGCACGGCGCGGCCATGCTCGTGAACCGTGCAGGCGCCGCACTGCCCCAGGCCGCACCCGTACTTGGTGCCCGTGAGTTGCCAGCGATCGCGCAGCGCCCACAGGAGCGGCATGCGTGGATCCGCGTCGATCTGGCGCGGCTCGCCGTTGATCACGATCGTGAACAGGGCCATCGCCCGCGAGGCGAAGCAAGCCGGATACCGGCGAGCGAAAGCGGAAAACCGGCCGAAACACGCCGCGGCCTCGCTTCGCACCGTCCGCAACCGGACAGCCGTTTTGCGAAAACGCGACCATCATCCTGCTCTGGATTTGCTACTCTGTCGCCCGGCAGACCGCGGCCCCGGACCCGACGCGGTCGATGGGAGACGTCGATGCGAAATCGCGTGTGCGTGCTCGCCCTCATTTCGATCGGCATGACGATGGCCGAGGCGACGGCAGTCACCCGGCCACTCATCGGCACGGCGCCAACGCAAGGCGGCCGGACCACAGCCGGACCCATGCGCGTCGTGCTCATGATCGACACGAGCGACGGCATCGGCGACGCGATCCCGCAGATCCGCGACGCCGTCGCGGCGTTTGCCGACGCGCTGCCGCCCGAGCACGAGCTGATGCTCGTCGCGACCGGGCGTCACACGGCGGTCCGCGTGCCGCCGACCACGGATCGCCAGAAGGTGAAGGATTCCGCGCGCGGACTCACGGCCGATCACGGCCCGACGCCGCTGATCGACTCGCTCATGGAGATCGACCAGCGCTTCATCCGCAAGGCCGCCGACCGGTGGGGCGCGTTCGTCGTCGTCACGGGCGACGGCGCCGAGAGCAGCATCCGCACCGACGACAAGGAGTTCAACGAGTGGCTGACCTCCGTATCCACTCGCCGGGTCTCGATCGATTCGATCGTCCTCGATTACCACGCCAACGGCATGCCCGAAGTGATCGCCAACGCGGCGGCGCGCGCCTCCGGCGGCCACGTCGAGAACACGACGATGGCCGGCGCCCTGCCCGAAAAGCTGAAGGCGATCGCCGCGCGCCTCGGCACCGAGCACGCGCCGCAGCACTGAGTTCAAGTAAGCTTCGGCGCATGGATGTCTTCGACACGTTCAAAGCGGCGCAGAAAGCGGGTTGGGCGCACTTCGCGCCGCTGCAGGTCTTCACCACGCTCACCGCGGCGCGTCTCGCCAAGCACGCGCATGTCGCGCCCGGCCTCCGCGTGCTCGACGTGGCCTGCGGAACCGGCGTCGTCGCCGTCACGGCCGCACGCCTCGGGGCGCAGGTGACAGGGCTCGACCTCACGCCGGAGCTGCTGGCGGTTGCGCGCGACAACGCGCGAATTGCCGGCGCGGATGTCGCGTGGCACGAGGGCGACGTCGAGAATCTGCCGTTCGACGCGGGCGCGTTCGACGTCGTGGTCAGCCAGTTCGGGCATATGTTCGCGCCGCGGCCTGACGTGGCGATCGGCCAGATGCTGCGCGTGTTGAAGCCCGGCGGCACCCTGGCGTTCGCGACCTGGCCGCCTGAGCTCTTCGTCGGCCGTCTGTTCGCGCTGGTCGGCCGTTATATGCCGCCGCTGCCGCCTGGCATCGCGCCGCCGCCATTGTGGGGCGACCCGAGCGTCATTCGCGAACGCCTCGGCGCGGCGGTTCGCGACATCACGTTCGATCGCGGCCGGATGTCCGTGCCGGCGCTGAGCGTGGCACACAACCGTGAACTGTTCGAGCGAACGGCCGGTCCAGTGATGAAGCTGGTCGAATCGCTCGCCGTCAACGATCCGGCACGGCTCGCCACGTTCCGGCGCGACTGCGACATGCTGGCGGCCGAGTACTTCGACGACAACATCATCCGGCAGGATTACCTGATGACGAGAGCGACGAAAATATGAGAACCGCCTTCATCGTCCTCCTCGCGCTGGTGCTCCCGAGCGCGCCGGCGCTGCGCGCGCAGGATTCGATTCGTACCGGCGACATCACGGTGCGAGGCCTCACGCCCGCGGACTTCCCGCGCATGACGAAGCTCGCCACGAACGTCTATGCGTACGAGCAGATCGATCCGTCCAAGCGCACCGTCACGGCGAACAACCTGATCGTGATCACCAGCGACGGCGTACTGGTCGCGGAGGGGCAGGGGACGGTCGAGCACGTCAAGCGGCTGGTCGCCGACATCGGCACGCTGACCCCGCAGCCGATCAAATACGTCGTCGTCGGCTCCGAGCACGGCGATCACACGGGCGGCGACGCGGCCTTCCCGGAGACCGCGACCTTCTTCGCACACCCGTTTTCCGCGCCCAAGCTGAAGTTTCACACCGAGCCCGTCGCCGACAAGAAGGCGATCACGATGGGCGGCACCGAGATCGACATCCTCTTCCTCGGACGCGCGCACACCGGCGGCGATCTGGAGGTCTACCTGCCGCGCGAGAAGATCCTGTTCATGAGCGAGGTCTTCTCGAACCGGATCTTCCCATCGATGGCGAACGGCTACCCGACGGAGTGGATCGAGACGCTCAAAAAGGCCGAGCAGATCGACCCGAGCGTCTACGTGCCGGCGCACGGGTTCGTGGACAGCCCCGCGGTCTTGCGCGAGGAAGAGCACAACTACCGGCTCGCGCTCGAACAGATCGTCGCGGAGGGTACGCGGCTGCACGAGCGAAAGGTGCCGATCGAGAACGCCACGGCGAGCGCCAATTTCGGGACGTTCGACAACTGGACGCGCGCAGCGAACAATGCGTTCGCGGCGATCAAGCGCGTCTACCTCGAGCTCGACGGTCAGCTGAAGTAGACGCCGTTTCGGGCGCGTTCAGGCGAACAGCTGGCGATCGACGCTGCGCAGATCCTGCGGATCGAAATACGGAGCCGTCCAGGCGTCGGTGGTCGACAGAAACCACCCCGCAGACACGGCCGCCTGACGTTTGATCGCGGCGGGCTTCGCCGTCTTCGCGCCGGCGGCGGTCGCCGACCGATCGAGAAAATCGAAGTGATCGACGAGCGCGAGCGCCTCGATCGCGAACGCCGTGGCGACGTCGCCGTCGCGGATCGCCAGCAGGTTGTCGCCGTTGTCCGCTTCTCCGCCGGACGCCAGGTTCGAGGACCCACAGTAGACGACCGGGTCGGGGCCGTTGAAGCCGCAGACCACGAACTTGTGGTGCACCTGATGTCCGAAGCTTCCGAGGTTCGGCACCTGGTTGAACGGCGGCGGAAGCTGGCTGCTCGCCGGCTTCCCGGTCACCAGCACGCCCTGCTTGCTCTTCGGACGATAGAGGACGATGCCGTCCTGGCTGTCGGTGATGCCGTAGCTGAAGATGCTCTGGTCGGTGTGCAGACTGCGCAGCGCCGTGTACACGGGATTCGGAGTCTTGGCGGTCGGGCTGTCGAACTGCATCACCGCGAACAGCACGCTGCCGACACGCTTGCCCGTGTGCCCCTCCTTCGCCACGCGAGCGACCAGGTCGCCGAGAATCTTCGCCGCGACCGGCTCCTCGTGCGGCGCGAAGCTGATGTCCACGGCTGGTATCGAAGCGGACGCAAACGTGAACGGACCGGCGGAGAGCGGCGACTGCCGAAACGCCGGCGCGCTGACGTTGTCGTCCCAGGCCTCCTGAAACACCGCCGCATACTTGCCGGCCACCGCCGGATCGTCGAACACGAGGACGTGATTCGAGTTGACGTACAGACCGGTGACCGAGAAATTCGTGGAACCGGTCACGACCTTCACCGCCGCGCTCGCACGCGAGACGATCAGGACTTTGTCGTGGGCGTAGCGCCCGAACTTTCCGCGCCTGATCGCCGACTGTCCTGACGTCGGCTGCCGGGCGGCCGCCGCAGTGAACAGCTTCTCGAATTGATCCTCGGGCTTCGAGCCTTTCGCGTCGTGATGGAGGCTGGCATTGTCGAGAATCACCCGCGCCTGCCCTCGTCCGGCCAGCTCGATCACCAGCGCCATCAGATCCGGCTCGTTCAAGTCGTATGCGAACATGTCGAGCCTCGACGCCTTGTCCGCCAGGACCTCGTTGAGCACGTCGAAGACGCGTTCGCGCGCCGTGAACCCGAGCCAGTCGTACTCGTCGCGGTACGTGTAGTGCTCGCCCGTGGCGCTTTGCCCCGATGGCGCCGAGGTGTCGAACAGGAGCTCGGACCCCTTCGGCCGGATCAACGCGGTCAATCCAAAATGCCGGACGAACGCCTGCGACTGGGTGAAGCCGCGCGTGAAGCCGACCGCCAGCCCCTGCTTCACGAACGGCGCGACCTCGACGTCGAGCGAAGCGGTGAGGTTCGCATCGAGCGGCTGCAGCGAGTGCTTCGCGTCGAAATAGCGCGGCGTGACCGAGTACCGGTACGTGCCGAAAAACGGCTTCGTGCCCTGATGCGAGGAGCCGGGCACGTGGAGCCAGCGGAACTTGTGAATCGGCGCGTTGACGCTGGAGTACGGCGGCTCGGTCGGATCCTGCGCGTGATCGCCGGGCGTCTTGAACTGCAGCTCGTTGAAGATGTAATACGGCGCCAGCGTGCCGGGCCGGCACTGGACCGTGAAGCCCGCAAGATTTTTCGTCTGCTTCTTCGCGAGATTGAAGGCCAGCAGCGTCTTCGCGTCGCCGCGATGCGCCGTCATCGACAGATTCGCCGTCGTCGTGCTCACACTTGCCATGGCCGGATGTTCGCGCCAGCGCGACGCGGCGTCAAGTAAACACGCGCGCCACGTGATGGCGTGGGGGGATCGACGTAGCGCGAAGGCTTCAGCCGAGCGCGACGGCTTCAGCCGGGCGTGTCGGCTGGAGCAGCGCTCGGCTGAAGCCGTCGCGCTACACCGATGTCTAAACGAACGCTAGCGCAGGTTCTTGTTGAAGAAGTCGAGCGTGCGCTGCCACGCCAGTTTGGCGGCCACTTCGTCGTAGCGCGGCGTCGTGTCGTTGTGGAAGCCGTGCTGCGCGCCCTCGTACATGAACTCTTCGTATTTCTTGTGATTGGCCTTGAGCGCCGTCTCGTACGCCGGCCACCCCGCGTTCGTGCCGGTGTCGGCCCCGGCGTAGTGGAGCATCAGGGGCGCGTTGATCTTCGCCGTATCCTCGGCACTCGGCTGGCGTCCGTAAAACGCGACCGCGGCGCCGAGGTCGGGCAGGCGTACGGCCAGCTGATTGGCGATCCCGCCGCCGAAGCAGAAGCCGACGACGCCCATCTTGCCGGTGCAGGCCGGATTCGATTTCAGCCAGCCGGCCGCCGCCACGAAGTCCTCCATCATCTTCGGACCGTTCACCTCGCGGAACTTCGCGGCGCCCTTTTCATCGTCGCCAGGATAGCCGCCGACGGAGGTCAGGCCGTCCGGGGCGAACGCGACGAAGTTGGCCAGCGCCAACCGCCGCGCCACGTCCTCGATGTACGGATTGAGGCCGCGATTCTCGTGGATGACGAGCACGCCCGGCAGCTTGCCGCTGGCGTTCGCGGGACGCACGAAGTAGCCCTTGATGCTCCCGTTGCCCTGCGGCGACTGCACCGTGTCGGACTCGGTCTTCAGCCGCGCGTCGTCTTTGGGCACCTGCTGCGCCCATGCGTAGTTCGGCCGGAGCGTCTCGAGAATCGCCGCGGCGGTCAGCCCGCCCACCGCGAACTTCTTTGCGCGATCCAGGAAGTCGCGGCGGCTGATGTCGCCGTGCTGGTATTCGTGAAAGAGATCCAAGAGCTCCTGGGGATAGTCGGACGCCTTCTTTCGTTCCATGCCGGTGATCCTCCTGTGATCAGGTGGATTGTAGTCCGGGAGGACCTCCGGCTATCGTCGCAGCCTCACCTCGTCGTACAGCCCCTGGGCGGCCTCGTTCACGTTGTGGCTGGTCACGGCGAGACCGACCAGAATCGAGGCCGGCATCACCACCGTCGCCGCACCGAGCGGCTTGAACGTCACCCCGTCGTACGACACAGACGAGCTGAAGACATTCCCCGCACGTGTCAATCGGATCCACAGCGGCTTGGCTTGATCGAAAATCGGCGGCTCGCCCGGGTCGCTGCCGCCGCTCGCGCTCGGTCCATTGGTCGCCGGCCGATACTGCTCCGCCAGTCCCTTCGAGTCCGCGCCAAACTCGAACGACTGCGCCGAGAATGCAAACGCGTGCTTCGAGCCCGGCGCGAGCGACTCGCGGAACATGACGCCGCCCTTCGACCACGGATCCGCCGCGCGCAGGTCCGTCAGCCGCGCGGTGATGGTCCCGTCTCCGTTCCACGGTGTGTAGACGTACCCGAAGTCGTCGCTCGTACCCCAGATGTCCCGGCCCTGACTCGACACGCTGAAGAACGTGCCGTTCTCACTCTCGTCGGACGCGCCGGGACCGATTTGCGCCGCTGCCCAATTCGGCGTGCGCTCGAGGTCGATGTTGCTGAAATGCGCGGTCGCCAGCGTGGCGTTCACGTGGCTCGATACCGCGAAGCCGGCCAGCACCGTGCTCGGCAGATTGGGCAGCGTGATGACGCCCAGGTTCACCCACTGATCGGTGCGCTCCTTGCGGATGAAGGCGGCAATCGTGTCGCCTTCGCGCGTGAGCCTGATCCAGACGGAAGGCGACGACGCCACACTCGACTGCTGGATGCTGAGACCTCCAGACACTTCCCGCCCCTGGAAGGCGACCCCCTTCTGAGTCGTCGGCGTGGCAAACAACGACGCGTGCTGCGAACCGGCGCCGTGATTCGCACGGATCATCAGGCCCGCTTTCGTCCAGACGTTCACGTTGTCCACGCTGTCGACGAGTGCGTCGATCGTGAAATTGCCGGACACAGGCTGGTAGGCCCAGTGGAACGCATCCGCAGTGCCCCAGATGTCGGCGCCCGATCCGGTGACGGTCGCCGTCCCGTCGGGCGGCACCGTGGCGCTGCCCGGGGCGCCCACAGCGCCGACGTCCTCACTCGACCAGCCGGGCGACGACACGCCGGCGGCCTCAATGTCCACGTGATCGAATGTGGCGCTCGCCAGGGTGCCATGCACGTGGCTCGATACGGCGAGGCCGACCTGCAAGCCGTCGGCGAGTGAAGCAAACGTTTGCGAGCCGATCGGCGTCCAGGCGCCGTTGGCGCCGATCCGCCAGAACGCGCTCACAACATCGCCCGTTCGCGACAACCGCAGCCAGACCGACGGGGTCATCGACGGTCCGGCCGTGCTCACGCTGATCCCGTCCATGGTGGGCCGGCGTTGAAACGCAATGCCCTTCGCCGTCGTCGGCGTGACGAAGACGGACGCGTGACGCGCACCCGCCGCGAGCTGCTCGCGAATCATCAGCCCGGCTTTCGTCCACTGGTTGACGTTCTGCACTGACGCGACGCGGCCGACGACGTCGAAGTCGCCACTCATGAGGGTGAACGCCCAATGAAATTCGTCAGCCGTGCCCCAGATGTCGCTCCCCGATCCGTTGATGGTGAAGCTCGTGCCGTTGAAGGTCGCCGAGCCCGGCTCGCCGACACGTCCGACGTCGCGGCTGAGCCAGCCGGCCGGCAGCGACACCGGCGGGCCGGAGACGATCTGGAAACGATCGGTCGTCGCAAACGTCAGCCGATGCGAGGCGGCGTCGTATGCCTCCACCTGGATGCGGGCGGTCGTGCTGACGGGACCGGGATTCGACCACACACAGCTGGTCGCCGTCTGTGGCAGGCTCGCGCAGCCGCCGATCGCCGCGAACGTCTGACCGTTGTTGGTGGACGACAGCACGCGGTACGACGCGACCGCCGCGTCGTTCGAGTGCACGAAGCGGATGGTGTACGGTGCCTGCACGGATACGGTTTCGTCCGCGATCGGTGCGGCGACCCCCACGAACAAATCGTTCGCGGCGCGCGGGAACACCGTCATCGAGTCGGTGGCGACACCGCCGTGGCCGTCGGATGCCGTGACGGTGTAGGTGCCAGCCCCTTCTCCACCGCAGAAATGCGGCCAGCGTCCGACGACGGCGCCGGTGCCGTCGCGCCATTCGAATTCGAGCCAGTCATTGTCGGCGTCGGACGCGATCGCGTCGAAGTGGACGTCCGGATCGCCGTTCGTCAGCACCTGATCCGGTCCGGCATTGACGATCGGCGTATGGTTCGCCGACGGTGCGTGCGCGAGCAGAATGGCCCCGGGTGATGTGACGAGATCGGGCCAGCCGTCGCCATTCAGATCGGCCGTCGCCAGCGCGTTGTGCGTATTGCGGTACAGCTCGTCGTCGCTATTGCTCGTGCCCAGACGGAATGTGGACGGGACGCCGAAGTCGCCCGTGCCGAGGCCAGGCGCAATCGTGACGCTGTCCCAGTAGGCGAAGCCGGAGCAGGCCGTGTCGGCCTCGCGGAACGATTTGTTCCCGATCGCCACGTCCAGCGAGCCGTCATGGTTGAAGTCGTTCACGGCGACCGTCAGCGCGCCGTTTGCGCCAGTCGCATGCGCGACGGCGGGCTGGAAGGTGCCGTTGCCGTTGCCGAGGAGCACGTAGTAGTGCCCTTCGCCGAATTGGGTGGCGCCCGAACTGCTCGCGACGACCAGATCCGTGGCTCCGTCCTTGTTCAGGTCGCCGGCGCCGATGTCCCAGAGCTCGTCGGCGATTGGGACGGCACTGACCGAAAAGACCAGGCCGCCCTGGTTCAAGAACAGGTCGACGCGCTGACTCGTGACGGTGGCGGCGATGTCGGGCCGGCCGTCGTGATTGAAGTCGCCGACGACGATCGCCAGCGCGCCGTCGCTGACAGGCAGCGCCACGCGCGCATCGAAGGTGAAGTCGCCACGCCCGGGGTAGACGTAAAGATTGGCCTGGTCGACGATGACGAAATCGAGCTTGCCGTCGCCATTGAAATCGGCCGCGACGGCCCGCGGCGCAATCACGTCGACATCAGAGGACGCGCCGGACGAATCGATGGTGCGCGCCGCGCGAAACGTACCGTCGCCCCTGCCCGGCAGAATGGCAAGGCCGTCGATCACGACGTCGGCGTGGCCGTCGCCGTTGAAGTCGCCGACGGCCAGCGGCCTGGCGGCGACGTCGAGCGAATGCGCCGGCGTGAATGTTCCATCGCCGCGTCCGAGCGCGATCACGAGATCCGGCGGCACCGTAAATCCGCTGTTGTTCGACGCCGCGCCTATCAGATCGGGATGACCGTCCCCGTTGAAATCGGCTGGTATCGTGCTGGAAAAGAACCGCGGCAGCTGCGAGAGGGCGACTGCCGGTGGAGGCGCCGACTGCGCGCGCAGATGGCCGTGCCCGAGCCCAGCCATTAACAACACGGCTGCAGTGCTTCTAAACACAAAAAGCCGTAAAGGGCTGGTCATGGCGGCGCGCAGTGCGCGTTCCATGCCAGACGGACGCGCGGAACGAACCGCGATCCTGACTTATCGTGAACCGCGCGATGCGCGGCGTGGCGATGTCACCGTCTGGTGGTCGTCGCGTCGCCGACCGGCGACTCCGCCAGCAGCGCGATGGTGGGATTCTGCCGTTCGAAGTACTGAAGCTCCCAGGCAGAGCTGAACAAGAGCACGCGCCGCTCCTGACGATCGGCCGCGACGGCGCTCTGTCCGCCGAGCGGCGGAACGGTCTGCGCGGGATTCGCGAGCCAGCGCGCGGCCGTGTATCCCGCGGGATCGACCGCCACCTCGACGCCGTACTCCGTGCGGAGCCGGCTCGTGATCACGTCGAACTGCAGCGCGCCGACGACGCCGACGATCGGCTCGCGGCGGCCCGACGTGACGTAGAACACCTGCATCAGCCCCTCTTCCTCGAGCTGGCGGAGCCCCTCGTCGAACTGCTTGTAGCGGGTGTCCTGCAGGCGGACGCGGCCGAAGTGTTCGGCCGGAAAACGAGGAACGCCCAGAAAGCGAAGCGGCTCGCCGGTGTGGATGGTGTCGCCGATCGCGAACTGTCCGGGGTTGACCAGGCCGAGAATGTCGCCCGCGTACGCGACGCTGATCGTCTCGCGGTCGCGGCCGAAGAACCGGTAGGCGCGCGACGCGCGGATCGTCTTGCCGACCCGGCTGTTGGACACCGTCATGTCCTTGGTGAAGCGGCCGGAGCAGACACGCACGAACGCGACGCGGTCGCGATGGCGCGGATCCATGTTCGCCTGAATCTTGAACACGAATCCGCTGAATCGCTCGTCGGTCGGGCGGACGACGCCGGCGTCGCTCGGCCTCGCCTGCGGCGGCGGCGCCAGCTCGACCAGCGCCTGGAGAAACGGCTCGAGGACGAAGTTCGTCAGCGCGCTTCCAAAAAAGACCGGGGTCTGGCGGCCGGCCAGGTACGCGTCGACGTCGAACTGGGTGCCGGCGGTGCGAATCACGTCGAGCGATTCGCGAAAGTGCGCGTACTCCGTCTCGCCAATCATCGCCTTCGCGTCCGGATCGTCGAGCGACGACACGCCGACCGGGGCTCGATACTGCCCCTGCGCCTCCCGCTCGTAGCGCAGCAGCGTCTTGTGCTGGATGTCGTAGACGCCGCGAAACCGCTCGGCGCTGCCGATCGGCCAGTTCACGGGCGCGGCGGAGATGCCGAGCGTGCGCTCGAGATCGTCCATCAGCTCGAGCGGATCGCGCGCCGGGCGGTCGAACTTGTTGACGAAGGTCAGGATCGGCAGGCGATGCCGCCGGCAGACCTCGAACAGCTTGCGCGTCTGCTCCTCGACGCCGTTGGCGGCGTCGATCACCATGACGACGCTGTCGGCGGCGATAAGGGCGCGGTACGTGTCTTCGCTGAAATCGCGGTGGCCCGGCGTGTCGAGCAGCGACATCCGCCGCCCCTGCAGCTCGAACTCCAGCGCCGCGGACGTAATCGAAATCCCCCGCTGTTGCTCCAGCTCCATCCAGTCGGACGTCGCCTTCTTGCGGTCGCGGCGGCCGCGCACCGCGCCGGCCAGCTCGATCGCGCCGGCGTAGAGGAGCAGCTTCTCGGTCAGCGTGGTCTTGCCGGCGTCGGGGTGCGAGATGATCGCAAAGGTCCGCCGCCGCGCGACCTCGCGATCGAGGTCCGGCTGACTGGAGGGGTCGGCGACGATCGACGGGTCTGGTGCGGGATCGGAAGTCACGCTCACTGGCCTCATTGTACTGAGCGGGGCTGCGGATGCGCCATTCGACGTCCAGCCGCCAGCGCCAGGTAGACGGCAAAGCTGCCGATCGAAGATGGGAGATCGAAGCCGACGCCGAAGATCGCGCCGATGAACCAGAAGCGATAGTCGAACTCGATTCGCGTTGCGGCGAAGCGCGCCGACAGTGGGTTCCGGCCCGTCAACCTTTCACCACGAACCCTTTCTTCAGCAGGGCGTCCCGCACGCGCTCGCGCAGGTCGCCCTGCAGCTCGATCGTGTCGCCGGCCACTGCGCCGCCCGTGCCGCAGGCGCGCTTGAGCTCCTGGCAGAGCGATTTCAGGAACGCGACATTGCGCGGCAGATCGTAGACGACCGTCACGATCTTGCCGCCGCGCCCCTTCTTCTCCATCCGGAGCTTCGCGACCACCCGCCCCGGGATCGATTCAGTACCCGCCGTCGTCGCGCACCGGCAGCTGGCCTCGGGCCACCCGCAGCGGGGGCACATGCGTCCGGCTTCGGTGGAGTAGACGAGCCGCGCTTTCCCGCCATCGCTCATGGAACGATGATAAATCGCTTCTACAATGGACGCGTGAGCCTGGCGCCGCCGCCCGTCGAGGAGGGTCTCGTCACCCGGACGCTGACAGCCGATCGCGGCGATGCCGGACGCCGGCTCGACCTCGTCCTGCGCCGCCACCTCACCGATGTGCGCGTCGCGACCCGCACGCGGGTCCAGGCATGGATCGAAGGCGGCCGCGTCACGGTCAACGGCAGACCGGTTCGCCGTGCGGCCGCTCGCACCGCCGCCGGCGACATCGTCGCCGTCAGCCTTCCCGACGCGCCGCCGCGCGTCATGGCCGCGGAGGCGATGGCGCTCGACATCCTGTATGAGGACGAGCACCTGCTCGCCCTCAACAAGCCACCCGGGATCGTGGTGCACCCGACGTACAAGCACGCCGCCGGCACCCTGATGAACGCGCTGCTCTGGCACGCGCGCGCCTGGCCGGCAGCGCGTCGGCCGTCCCTCGTCGGGCGCCTCGACAAGGACACGTCGGGCATCGTGCTGGTCG
>DATATJ010000159.1:0-4214 GCA_036268855.1 Vicinamibacterales bacterium | reverse complement strand
CTCCCACGAGGAACGGGATATTGGTGTCCTGCAGCTTCCGGAGCGCATCGATGTAGAACTCGGCAGCCGGGTCGTGTATTGCGCGCGCGGTCTGGGTTTCCATCAGGACCTCAGGACGCTATGGCGTCGGTCGCACGACGGCCGCGGCTGGCGCCCACGACGGCCGGCGATGGGGCGTCTGCGGCATCGGCCTCGCCGGCCGGCACTTCGAACACACGAAAGGGGGGCTTGTCGGCATCGTTTCGCGTCAGCAGCGGCATCGATACGTTGTACACGGGCACGCCGGTCTTCGTTCGCCCCTCGAGCTGACCGCGATGGGCGTGGCCGTGCACGACCAGCGAGACGGGATAGCGGCCGATCGGCTCCTCGAGCCGGCTCGATCCCAGGAACGGGTAAATCTCCAGCGGCTCTCCTTCGACCGTCTGCTCAATCGGCGAATAGTGCAGCAGCGCGAGCAGATGCCTGGTGCGCAAACGCGCGAGCGCCGTTTCGAGCTTCAGCGCTTCGTCCACCGCTTCGCGGACGAACTGCTTGATGATCGTCTCGCCCCAGGGGCCGAGCGCGTGCTTGCCGAAGCCGCCGCCGAAGCCTTTGACCCCGGCGATGCCGATGCCGTGGATCTCGCAGGCGTCGCCATTCAGCACCGTGACGCCGGCTCCGGCCAGAATCTGGCGGATCTCCGCCTCCTGACCCGATTCGATGTCGTGGTTCCCCAGCACCGCCACAATCGGTATGCGGACGGTCGCCAGCTCCTTCACCAGCACCTGCGCCTCCTCCGGCAGACCATAGTCGGTGAGGTCGCCGGCGATCACCAGCAGCTCGGCTGATTCGACGATGCGCGCGAACAGCGGCTGAAAGGCGCCGCGCGACCCCTTCGTGCAGTGCAGATCGCCGATCGCCGCCACGCGCACCATCTTTTCCGCCACGTCCGGCTTCCAGCGTTCAAGACTTACGCCAACCGTCGGCGAGCGGCTGAGCCGGAGCACAGGGCCACGGCCTTGCAATCGTCAGGCCTCGTGGCAGGGCAGATGCGCCTCAAGCTCGGACGTCTCGTCGTCATCCCACTCTCGACCATCGGGGTTCTGGCGGCGGTGCTCACATGGGAAATCGAGCATGTGGGGTCCTTGGCGCTCGCACTCGCGCTCGCCATCGGCGGGCTCGTGGCCGGCCTCTTCATCGCTCGCCGGGTCAGGCGTCAACTCGACGAGCTGTCGCGCTACTACGAGTCGCTGCTCCGGATTGCCGACGAAGAATCGCGGCGCGCCGAATCGGCCAACCGGATGAAAGACGAATTCCTCGCCACGCTGTCGCACGAACTGCGCACGCCGCTGAACGCGATCCTCGGGTGGACGCGGCTGCTCGGAAGCGGCAAGCTCGACGATCGGCAAACAACAAAAGGCCTCGAGGCGATCGAGCGCTCGGGGTGGGCCCAATCCCGTCTCATCGAAGATCTTCTCGACATCTCGCACATCGTCCGCGGCGAGTTGAAAATCACGCCGCGCTCCACGCTGGTCCAGCCGCTCGTCGCCGCGGCCGTGGACGCGCATCGAGCGGCTGCGGCCGCCAAGGGTATCGCGCTCGATCTCGACGTCGACCGCGCGCTCGGGCCGATTGAAGTGGACGCGGATCGTTTTCACCAGATCGTCTGGAATCTGGTCTCGAACGCCATCAAATTCACACCGGCCCGCGGCAATGTCGCCGTACGGCTGCACACGGAGGGTGAACAGGTGTCGCTCACCGTGCGCGACACCGGAGTCGGATTCGATCCGGCGGTCGCCGCGCATCTCTTCGAGCGTTTCCGGCAGGGCGACAGCAGCCCCACGCGGCTGTATGGCGGCCTCGGTCTCGGGCTCGGCATCGTACGGAACCTGGTCGAACTACACGGTGGCACGGTGACGGCGTTGAGTGGAGGCGTCGGCCGCGGCTCCGTTTTCGAAGTGTGTCTGCCCCTTCGGCGCTCCGAGAGCCGCGCCGCCGAGGCGCCGCCTGCTGCCGACGACGACCTGTCGCTGAGCGGCATCACCGTCATGGTCGTGGACGATGACCCGCAGGCGCTCAGCTTCGCGCGAGCCGCGCTCGAACGTTACGGCGCACGCGTCGTGACCGCCGCCTCCGCACGCGAAGCGCGCGAGCGATTCGCGCGCGAGGTGCCCGACGTCATCGTGAGCGATATCGTGATGCCCGAACAGGACGGCCTCGATCTCATCAGAAGCATTCGCGAGCTCGACGCCGCGCACGGTGGGCGGACGCCGGCCGCGGCGCTCACCGGTCTTGCGCGAGCCGAAGATCGGCGGCGCGCGTTCGCCGCGGGGTACCAGAGACACGTGTCGAAACCGATCGACCCTCACGAGCTGGCATCAGCCGTCGAAGAGCTCGCTCACCCGGCGTCGGCGGCGCCGTCCTGACGATCGCGCGCTACAGCTCGGGCACATGCAGCGCTGGCACCCGGTTTGCGCCATCCAACTCGCGTGGGCATCGAAGCCGATCCACTGCATCGCTGCGGCGTGCTCGTGGTTGACGAAGACGCCGACGTGCGCGAACTGCTGCGTGTATCCCTCTCGGCCGACGGCTACGTTGTCGCTGCGGTCCCGGACGGACGCGAAGCGCTCTCCTACCTTCGATCGCACGCTGACACGTGCGTGATCGTCGCGGACCAGACGACGCCCCCCAACGGCGTGATTCGGTTCCGCGCCGCTCAGCTCTCCGATCGGTCACTGGCGTGGATTCCTGTCGTGCTGATGTCGGGCGGCATAGAGGCCGCCCAGAATGCGCGCGCCTTCGGCGCCAGCGGGTTCCTCCGCAAGCCGCTCGATCTCGATCAGGTGCGCATGACCCTCGGGCGCATCGGCTGCGGGCGCTCGCGGGCACGCCCCGATCTTCGCGACCGCTGATCAGCTTGCACGATGATCAGCTTGGTGCGGCGGCAGAGCTTGCGACCAGCTTTCGAGCCCCGCTATTATCGACGAATGGCTGCGGGGTCTCCTGACCTCTCGAGCGCCACTCTGTCGCCGTTAATCCTCATCGTCGAGGACGATGTGGAGACGCGACGATTCTACATGCGTGTTTTCGAGCTCGAAGGTTTTCGGACGGGGCAGGCGCACAACGGCCTGCAGGCCTTCGAAAAAGCCGTGCAGGCACTTCCCGATCTCATCATCACCGATATCGCCGTGCCCGGCATCGACGGCATCGAGCTGTGCCGCCGGCTGCGCGCCGACGAGCGCACGCGGAGAATTCCCGTGCTGGCGATCACCGGGTATGGCGATCGGCAGTACGACGATCGGGCGCGCGATGCCGGCGCGGATCGCGTGCTGATCAAGCCGTGCAGCGCCGACGGGCTCGCCGCAGAAGCGCGCCGCCTGCTCGCACGCGGAGTCGTCACGCGCCAGAGTCCGGGATCCGGGGCCGCCCGCAAAGCGGTCTGACCTCACTCTCCGAGACGCCCCTCTCACGCGACCCACCCCCGTGGACGATCGCCCTCGAGTCGAAGTACTCTGAGCGCCAGTCATCCAGGAGGCAGCATGCTCAAGCTCACGACATTCGTCGCCGGACTCATTCTCTTCGCCGGTTCGGCATCGGCGCAGACGAACCCGATCGCCGACGCGATCGCAACCGAGGCGCACTCGAACGCCACCAATATGATCGGCGCGGCCGAGGCGATGCCCGCCGAGAAGTACGTCTACAAACCGAGCGAGCAGCAAATCAGTTTCGCGGATCTGATCTATCACGCTGCGGTCGCGAATCACGCGCTCTGCGGCGCAATCAGCGGCGAGAAGCCGCCGGAACTCACGGTGAAGGCGAGCGGCACCAAGCAGGCGCTCGTCGATCAGATGAAGCAGTCGTTCGCGTTCTGCGACAAGGCGTTCGCCACGATTGATCCGGCGAAGATGGGCGAGCAGGTGCAGATGATGGGGCGATCGGTCACCAAGGCGTGGGTGGTGGTCCACCTGGCGCTCGACTACGGCGATCACTACAGCCAGGCCGCGATGATGCTGCGCTCGAACGGCATCGTGCCGCCGTCCTCGCAGCGCCGGCCGGCCAAGAAGTAGACCGCCTTGCGGCGCGGCGGCTTATCGCGCCGCGCCGGAGAAGTCGGGCTTGGTGTCCATCAGAATTTCCAGAATCGCCCGGCGGTCTTCCGCGGACAGATCCGCGAAATCGTCCGACTGGTCGGCGCCGGTCAGCACGGCGCGGAGCCGCGCGTACACGCGATCTTT
>DATATJ010000158.1:0-19263 GCA_036268855.1 Vicinamibacterales bacterium | reverse complement strand
CAACTCGACGGCCGTCCTGGCACTCGGAACGAACAACGTCCTGTCCAACCAGCCGTTCCTCGACACCGTCTACAACGGCGTCGACATCACCGCGAACAAGCGCTTCTCGCACCACTGGCAGATGGTGGCCGGCCTGACGTTCGGCAAGAACACGGGCGGCCTCAACCAGAGCAGCGGCACCGGAACGGGCCAGTCGACGACGACCGATCTGAACGATCCGAACCTCACGGCCTACGCGAACGGCATCGTCGGTTACGACTCGCCGGTCGCGTTCCGCCTGTCCGGCAGCTATCAGGCGCCGTACGCCCTGACGATTGCCGGCACGCTCATCTCGAACAGCGGCTACCCGTACGTGTCGACCTACAGCATGACGCGTGCGCAGTTCGCCACGCTTTGCACGGCGAACTGCGGCACCGGCCTCGTCCGCTCGAGCCAGACCGTGTTCCTCAGCGATCGTGGCGACGAGCGCCTGCCGACGACGACCCTGCTCGACCTCCGCCTCTCGCGTCCCTTCAACTTCGGGCAGGGACGGAAAATCGTGCCGGAGATCGACCTGTTCAACGTGACCAACCGGTACACGCCGACCTCGGTCAACACGGTGGTGGGCGGGACGTATCTTCAGCCGTCGGGGATCATTTCCCCGCGGATCATCCGCGTCGGGTTCAGCCTCGATTTCTAGGGTTGTAGGCCGGGTCTGAACGACCCGGCCTGCAGAGTTGTCCGTCGGTGATGGGAGGGCGGGTCCGCCGGGACCCGCCCTTTGTTTTAGAAGGCCCAGGCAGGCAGGTTACTGGATCTTTTCGTACGTGGCCGCCGACACGTTCGTGCAGTGCCCCTCGGCGTCATAGCGCATGTAGAGCACGCCGATCGTCTTGCCGTCCGTTGACAGCACGTTGGTCAGGACCTGCGTGACCCTCCCGCCCTTCTTGTAAACGATCTCGTTCACCTTGTCGTTGAGGATCTTCACCGAACCGGTGTCCGTTCCCGGATTACCGACCAGCGGCTCGTCCTTCCCGTCGAACATCGTCGTGTAGCCCCACTCGGAGGCCTTGCCGTCCTTGTTGACGGCGTTGATCGTGATCTTCATGCCGTTGCCGTGGTACGGCTCGTAGGTCATGATGTTGCTCTGCGGCGCGGGCGCGTCCGATTTGATCTTCCACTTGCCGTAGCGCGGATTACTCTGGGCCGACAACGAGGCGACGACAAACGCCACCGCCGCGCACACGCCGACGGTCACTCCGATATTTCTCTTGAGCATCTCGAATCCTCCTGTCCGTTACGCGTGGACGGCGTAGTATCCGCGATTCGCCAGAACATCGTCCAGCCGTACGGGGACGGGTCTCTGTACTGAAACGGCACGTACGCAGATCCGGCATCTGTACGCGGCGCCCGTGCGACAATTCGTCAGTGAGGTGATGACGTTGACACGAGGGCGGCACTTTCTGCAGATCCCGGGCCCGACCAACGTGCCCGATCGCGTGCTGCGCGCCCTGGCGCAGCCGACCATCGACCACAGGAGCCAGGCATTTGCCGCGCTGACGCGCGAAGCCCTCGATGGCGTCCGGCGCCTGTTCAAGACATCGGCGCACGCCGTCATCTATCCAGCGTCGGGGAGTGGCGGATGGGAAGCCGCGTTCGTCAACACATTGTCGCCAGGCGACCGTGTGCTGATACCCGAGACCGGACACTTCTCTGCGCAGTGGCGCGAAGTCGCGCTGCGGCTCGGCCTCGACGCTCACGTCATTCCCGGCGACTGGCGGCACGGCGCGGACCTCACCGCGATCGAAGAGCGGCTCCTCGCGGACCGCGAGCGGCGCATCAAAGCGGTCGCCGTCGTGCACAACGAGACGTCTACTGGAACGACGAGCCGGATCGCGGACGTGCGACGGCGGCTCGACGAGGCGAACCATCCAGCGCTCCTGCTGGTGGACACGGTGTCGTCGCTCGCGTGCATGGACTACCGGCACGACGAATGGGGCGTGGACGTCTCGATTGCCGCGTCACAGAAAGGCCTCATGCTCCCGCCGGGGCTAGGCCTGCTGGCAATCAGCGACAAGGCGCTCGCCGCGGGCGCCTCTGCCGGCATGCCGCGCTCGTACTGGGACTGGCGGCCGATGATCGCCGACAACCGCGGCGGATTTTTCCCGACGACGCCGGCGACCAACATGCTGTTCGCGCTGGTGGAGGCGATCCGGATGCTCGAGGAAGAAGGGCTGCCAAACGTCTTCGCCCGGCACCAGCGATTCGCCGAAGCCACGCGACGCGCCGTCCGCGCGTGGGGCCTCGATCTCGTTTGCCTCGATCGTCAGGCGTACAGCAGCTCGGTGACGGCCGTCGTGATGCCGAACGGACACAACGCCGACCACTTCCGAAAGGCCACGCTCGACGCGTTCGACATGTCGCTCGGCGCCGGTCTCGGCAAATTGAAGGGGACGACCTTTCGCATCGGACACCTCGGCGACTTCAACGATCTGATGCTCGCTGGCACGTTGAGCGGCGTGGAGATGGGATTGGCGCTGGCGGACGTCCCGTTCACGCGGGGCGGCATCACCGCCGCGCTCGAGTACCTCGCGCCGTCGGTCGCGTCGCCGGCCGTCCAATCTAAAATCTAAAATCTGAAATCTGAAATCTGAAATCTGAAGTGTCCCGAGCGCCCTCGAAATGTCATGAGCCTTGAAGAAGTTTGCGCCCTCAGCGCTGTCGAAATGGCGCGCCTCCTGCGCACCAGGCAGGTGTCGGCTCGCGAAGTGCTCGCCGCGCACCTGAACCGAATCGATCGCGTCAACCCGGCGCTCAACGCCATCATCACGCTCGTGCCCGAGCAGGCGCTCGCGGCGGCGGCCCGCGCCGACGAGGCGCTGGCAACAGGCGCAGCCGTCGGTCCTCTGCACGGGCTGCCGATCGCGCACAAGGACCTGCAGCCCACGCCGGGGATCCGGACGACGTTCGGCTCGCCGCTCTTCAAGGATTTCGTCCCCAGCCAGGGATCGCTCCTGGTCGAGCGTGTCGCGCGCGCCGGCGCGATCGTCGTCGGCAAGACCAACACGCCGGAGTTCGGCGCCGGATCGCAGACGTTCAACACCGTGTTCGGCGCCACGCGCAATCCGTACGATCCGTCGAAGACCTGCGGCGGCAGCACGGGCGGCGGGGCGGTGGCGCTCGCGTGCGGCATGCTGCCGATCGCCGACGGCAGCGACATGGGCGGATCCCTCCGCAATCCCGCCAGCTTCTGCAACGTGGTCGGCATGCGGCCGTCTGCAGGGCGCGTGCCCGTGTGGCCCTCGGTCAGCGGCTGGTCCACGCTGAGCGTCGAGGGTCCGATGGCACGCAGTGTCGCTGATGTGGCCTTGCTCCTGAGCGCGCTTGCCGGCCCCGATCCCCGATCGCCGATTTCGCTGGCGGAGCCTGGCGCGCGATTCGCCGCGCCGCTCGACCGCGACTTCTCCGGCGTTCGCGTGGCGTGGTGGAAGAACCTGGGCGGGCTTCCCGTCGACCGACGCGTCAGCGCACAGGTCAACGCGCAGCGCCGGCACTTCGAGTCGCTCGGCTGCATCGTCGAGGAGGCCGAACCCGACTTCGGCGATGCCGACGAAATCTTCAAGACGCTGCGCGCGCTCGCGTTCCTCGAGAGCCGTGGCGAAACGGTCGCGCAACATCGCGGCATGGTGAAGGACACGATTGTCTGGGAAGTCGATCGCGGCCTGCGGCTGACGGCCGCCGACGTTGCGCGCGCCGAGATGAAGCGCACGGCGCTGTATCAGCAGATGCGGCAGTTCATGGAGCGCTACGAGTTCTTCGTCCTGCCGGTGAGCCAGGTTCCGCCGTTCGACGTCACGCAGCCGTACGTCACCGAGATCGAAGGCATCGCGATGGAAACGTACATCGACTGGATGAAGTCGTGCTATTTCGTGTCGGCCACGGGCCATCCTGCGATCTCGGTTCCGGCCGGCTTCACTGAAGATCGCCTGCCGATCGGCCTGCAGATCGTGGCTCGCCATCGGGACGATTGGGGCCTGCTGCAGATCGCCTGCGCGTACGAGCAGGCGTGCGCGTCGCCTCGCCGGTGGCCGGCTCTCTAGCCGAGCGCGCCTGTGCCTCGGAGCGCGATCACCTCAGCATCCGAGAATCCGGCCTCGCGGAGAATCTCGCTCGAGTGCTCGCCGAGCATCGGGGCCCGGCGATCCACTTCGGCGGGCGTGGCGCTCATCTTGATCGGGGAGCCGAGCGTTCGGAGATGGCCGAGCGTCGGATGGTCGACCTCGACCACCATGTCTCTCGCCACGATCTGTCGATCCGCGAACACCTGGGAGTAGTCGTTGATCGGTCCGCTCGGGATGTCGTTCGCCCCCAGAATCGCGAGCCATTCACCGCAGCGCTTCTGCGTCGTGACGGCCTCGATCCGGGCGGCGAGCTCCGCACGATGGGCCACGCGGCTCGCGTTATCGGCGAATTCCGGCATCTGCGCCCATTCCGGATGTGCGAGCACGTCGCAAAGCCGGAGAAACAACCGCTGGTTCGCGGCACCGAGCGTGATGTACCCGTCCGCGCAGCGAACCGCCTGATACGGCGCGTTCATGCGATGAGCCGACCCGAGCGCCGCCGGCACGCCAATCCCTGAAAAATACTCGGTAGCTTCCCATACCGACAGCGCGACGCCGGCATCGACGAGCGACGTGTCGATGCGCTGACCCTCGCCGGTCCGATGTCGATGTTCCAGCGCCGCCAGGATGCCGACGAGCGCAAACAGGCCGGCGGCAAGATCGGTCACCGGGACGCCGGCCTTGGCGGGGGCGCGGCCGGGTTCGCCCGTCACCGACATGATGCCGGCGACGCCTTGCGCGATCAGATCGAAGCCCCCTTTCGCGCGATCGGGCCCGGTCTGGCCGTAGCCGGAGATCGACGCGTAAACCAGCCCCGGCTGAATTCGCGCGAGCGCCTCGTAGCCCAGGCCCAGGTGGTCCATCACACCGGGCCGGTAGTTCTCGATTAGGATGTCTGTCGAGTGCACGAGACGCTCGAACGCGTCGCGTCCCTCGCGGATCTTCAGATCGAGGACCAGGCTGCGCTTGCCGCGATTCACCGCGTTGAAGCTCGGGCTGTCGGCCCCGACCGCGCCGGGCATCAGCCTCGTGGAGTCGCCGGCGGGCGGCTCGATCTTGACGACATCGGCGCCGAGGTCTGCGAGGACCATTCCACAGAACGGGCCCGCCATGACCTGCGTCACGTCGAGCACGCGGATGCCCGCCAGCGCACGGCGGCGATCGGTCGCGTTCATCGTGCGGTTGTACTAGAGGGAGGACTGGTTGTCTACCGATCACACGACGTTCGAGACCGACGGCGCGCTGGCGACGCTGACGTTCAATCGTCCCGAGGCGCGCAACGCGATGACGTGGGCGATGTATCAGGCGCTGGTCGACGCGTGCGACCGCGTAGACGCCGATGCCGGCATCCGTGTCTTCCTCCTCCGCGGTGCCGGCGGCAAGGCCTTCGTCGCGGGAACCGACATCTCGCAGTTCGAGAACTTCCGCGATCGCGAGGACGGCCTGCGGTACGAGGAACGGCTCGACCACGTGCTCGACCGCCTGGAGGCGGTCACCAAGCCGACGATCGCACAAGTCCAGGGCGTGGCGGCAGGCGGCGGCTGCGCCATCGCGCTGGTCTGCGACCTGCGCGTCGCCACGCCGGAATCGACGTTCGGCATTCCGATCGCGCGCACGCTCGGCAACTGCCTCTCCGGCGCCAGCTACAGCCGTCTCGTGGATCTGCTCGGGCCCGGGCGCGTGAAGGATCTGCTGTTCACCGGCCGCTTTGCCGGCGGTGAGGAAGCGTACGCGATGGGACTGGTGAATCGACTCGTGCCGGCGGCCGACATCGCGCGCGTCGTTCGCGATCTGGCCCTGCAGATGGCGGCCAACGCGCCGCTCACGATTCGCGCCACCAAGGAGATGATCCGCCGCCTGCTCGCCCAGCGCCGCCTGACCGCCGGCGAGGATCGCGACCTCGTCGAGATGTGCTACACGAGCGCCGATTTCCGTGAGGGCGTCACGGCGTTTCTCGCCAAGCGCGCGCCGAAATGGACGGGCGCCTGACCCCGCGTCATTCAAACGCCACGTCCGGATGCATCGTGAACGCCAGCGCCGCGCCGAGCAGCAGCAGCCCGAGCGATCCGAGGAACGGCAGGTGCCAATCGCCGGTGAGGTCGGCTACATAACCGAAGGCGAGCGGCGAGAGGATGGCCGCCAGCGCCGAGCCCGTGTTCATCAGCCCGCTGGCCGTCCCTGAGAATTTTCCGGCGATGTCCATCGGAATCGACCACATCGGCCCGATCACGATCTCGGCAAAGAAGAACGCCGCCGCGAGGCTCAACACGATCACCGTCAGATCGCGCGTCGCGAAAATCGGCAGCAGGCAGAGAAACGACCCGAGAAACCCGCCGACGATGACGTTGCGCCGCGCCTTCAGCAGGTCGCCGGTGCGCCGGAGAATAGCGTCGCTGATCGTCCCGCCCAGCAGATCCCCGCCGACACCCGCAAAGAACACGGCGGACGCGAACAGCGCCGACCGGCCGATATCGAGCTTGTACTCGTGCAGGAAAAATGACGGCAGCCAGTTCAAATATAGCCACAGCGTCCAGCCATAGCAGAAATAGACGATCGTCACCGGCACCATCCGGCGGATCAGTCTGGCCCACGGCACCTGCGGACGCATCGTCTTCAGCGCGCCGCCGCGATTCGGGAGCCGCGCCAGCTCTTCGGCGGTGATGCGCGGGTGGTCCGCCGGGTTGTCGCGGAAGTAGATCACCCAGGCCGTCACGCAGGTGAGGCTCAACGCGCCAAGAATCACGAACGACCCGCGCCACGAAAGCCACGCGATCAAGACCGCGACGACCGGCGGCGTGATCGCGTTGCCGAGCCGCGCGAACGCGTGCGTGATGCCCTGCACGAATCCACGGCGATCCGGGGGCGTCCAGCTCTGCATGGCGCGCGTCGCGACTGGAAACGTCGCGCCTTCGCCGACACCCAGCAGCACGCGGACGGCGAACAACGTCGCAAGCCCGCTCGCCAGGCCCGTGAGTATCGTCGCGGCCGCCCAGACCAGGCCGCAGAGAAACAGCGTACGGCGCGGCCCGAATCGATCGCCGACCCAGCCGCCGAAGACCTGGAACAGCAGGTAGGGATACGCGAACGCGGAAAACACGAGGCCGAGCTGCGTATTCGACAGCGACAGCTCGCCCTTGATGGCGGGCGCCGCCGTCGCGATGTTGACGCGATCGACGTACGTGATCATGTACATCACGCAGATCAAGCCGATGACGACGTGCGTCGCCTTCGGCGTCAATCGGCGCATGCCCGTGCTCCGCTGGTCGTCAGTGGTCAACAGCGCACACCTCTCAGGCCCGCTCGAGCAGCGATTGAAGAAGAACGGCCGGGTGCACCGCGGCCACATCCGCGAAGTGCGCCACCTGCTGCCGGCACGACAGACCAGACGCCACCAGCACCTCGCCGTGTGCCATCGCGCGCGCCGCGGGCAGCAGCTTGCGCTCGCCTATCTGGCGCGACAGATCGTAGTGCTCGCGGCCATAGCCGAACGAGCCCGCCATGCCGCAGCACCCCGCGTCGAGCGACACGACGCGGCAGGACGGAATCCGCCCGAGCAGCGCACGCGCCGCGGCTTCCAGGCCCATGGCCTTCTGGTGGCAATGGCCGTGGAGGAGCACGGTGGACGGACCGGACCGCAGCGAAAGCGCGGCGTGCCCGGCCCGCCACTCCCGCTCGAGATGTTCCTCGAAGAGCACACACGCGCCAGCGACGACGCGAGCCCGGCGCTGCGCCTCGCCGCGAAGCAGTCCCGGCGCGTCCTCGCGCACGGCCGACAGGCAGCTGGGCTCGAGAAAGACGATCGGACGGCCGTGCGAGGCATCGTCGTACAAAGCATCGACGTTTTGTCGAGCGAGCGTGTGCGCATCGTCGAGCAGCCCCTGGGAGATGAGCGGCCGGCCGCAACAGACGTGCGGCGCCAGGCGGACGCCGAATCCGGCGGCAGCCAGGACGTCGGCCGCCGCGAGACCGATTTCCGGATGGCTGAAATTGGTGAAGGTGTCGTTGAAGAGGATCACGTCGCGAGGACCATCGCGTTTCACGAAACGCTGCGTGAGCGGCTTGCTCGTCCACGCAGGAATCGTCCGCCGGCGATCGATGCCGAACGTCCGTTCGCCGAGCCAGCGGCCTGGCGGGCTCGCCGCCACGTAATTGGACACCGGCGCGAGCCGACTGCCCCACTTCGCTGCTGTATGAATGTGGCCGATCGCGCGCGCACGCCAGGGCACGCCCCGCTTCGTCCAGTAGCGCGCGAGAAATTCGCTTTTGAAGCGCGCCATGTCCACGCCGACGGGGCACTCGGCTTTGCACGCGCGGCACTCCAGGCACAGGTCGAGGACATCGTGCACGTCGTCGTCGCTGAGCGCCGTTTCGCCGAGCTGGCCATTCATCGCCAGGCGCAGCGTGTTCGCCCGGCCTCGCGTGGAATCGCGCTCCTCGGCCGTGGCCATGTACGACGGACACATCGTGCCATCGAGCTTCTTGCGGCAGGCGCCCAGGCCGCTGCACATCTCGACCGCGCGCGCGAAGCCGCCGTGTTCGGAAAAATCGAAGTGCGTCGGCGGATCGGGCGTCTCGTAGGCCGCGCCGTACCGCAGGCTTCCCGTCATTGGCGGCGCGTCGGTGATCTTGCCCGGGTTGAACAGCCCGTTCGGATCGAACGCCTGCTTGACAGCGCGAAATGCCCCGTACAGCACAGGACCGAACATCTTCTCGGTGAATGGCCCGCGCACGAGGCCGTCGCCGTGTTCGCCGGAGAGCGCCCCGCCGAACTCCAGTACGAGAGCGGCGATGTCGCGGGCGATCGCCTCGAACCGCTGAACGCCTTCCGCGGTCTTCAGATTCACCACGGGGCGCACGTGCAGGCAGCCCACCGACGCGTGCGCGTACACGCCGGCCACGGTGCCGTGCGCGCGGACGATTTGCAGAAAGCGCTCGATGTAGTCACGCAGCTTCTCGGGCGCAACCGCGGTGTCCTCGACGAACGACAGCAACTTCGCGTCGCCCTTCATCGCCATCGACAGGCCGAGCGCCGCTTCGCGAAGGCTCCAGATGCGCGATTGCGCGTCGGCCGTCAACGCGCGGCGACAATGGCAACGGATGTTCGCGTCGGCGAGGGCGCGCTCCAGCGCCTCGAGACGCGGTGGCAGGTCGTCCGCGCGATCGGCGTAGAGCTCGACGCAGAGCAGCGCGCCGGGATCGGTGTCGAGAATCGATCGGCGCAGCGCATCGAGCACGGGGCTCTCCCGGGCGTGATCGAGAATGAAGCGGTCCATCACCTCGACCGCGGACGGACCATGACGCAGTATCGCCGGGGCGGCCGACAGCGCGTCGAGCAGATGCTCGAACTCGATCGTCAGCACCGCCTTGGCGGCCGGCAGCGGCACCAGGTTGAGACGGGCTTCGACGATCAGTCCGAGGGTGCCCTCGGACCCGACGATCAGCTTCGCCAGGTTGAACGGCCGGTGCGGATCGGTGAATTCGTCGAGGTTGTAGCCGCCGACGCGCCGGAGGACCTTCGGAAACCGGCGCTCGACTTCCCTCGCGCAATCCGTGGCGACTTGCCGGACCGTGCGATAGACGTTCGCCTGCAGGCTGTCGCCCATCGACGCCGCCGCGGCTTCGGACGGATCGAGAGGACGGAAGTGCGCCACCTCGCCGTCGGCGAGCACGACGTGCAGATCGAGCACATGATCGATCGTCTTGCCGTAGATCACCGAGCGGGCGCCGCTCGAGTTATTCGCGATCATGCCGCCGACGGTCGCGCGGCTGGCCGTGGACACGTCGGGAGCGAAGCGCAGGCCGTGCGGCCTGAGCTGGGCGTTCAAGACGTCCAGCACGACGCCCGGCTCCACGCGCGCCCAGCGCCCGGCGACGTTCACTTCCAGGACGCGATTGAAGTACTTCGACGTGTCGAGTTGCAGGCCGCGTCCAATCGCCTGGCCCGCCTGCGACGTGCCGCCGCCCCGTGCGGTGATCGGACACGCGTGCCTTCCCGCGATCCGAACGACGCGGACGACGTCTTCGCGGGAGCGTACGATGACCACGCCGGCGGGCTCGATCTGATAGACGCTCGCGTCAGTCGCGTACAGCGCCCGGGACGCACGATCGAACCGGACTTCCCCCTCGATTTGTTCTTCGAGATCCTGTTGAAGACCGTCATGCATGGCGCCGAGCCATTCTAGGACGGTTTAACGCGGTTTTCGATGCGACGTCGCGCGAAGGCTTCAATCGAGCGCCGCGCGATGCCGCGATCAGGCGCGGGCCACCAGCGCGGCCTTCACGCGGTCGGCGGAAAAGGGCACCTGACGAATCCGCGCACCGGTGGCGTCGAAGATCGCGTTGCCGATCGCCGCGGCGACAATCGTGATCGCGGTCTCGCCGGCGCCCGTGGCCTCGACGCCGGTACGATTGATCAGGACGCTCTCGACGACCGGCACGTCGAAGCCGAGCGGCAGGCTGTGGTACGTCCGCCAGTCGATCGACGTCACTTTCGCGGCGTCCCAGGTTACTTCCTCGCCGAGCGCGCGGCTCAAGCCCTGGAGCGCACCCCCTTCGATCTGGTTCCGCATGCCATCGGGGTTCGAAACGGGACCGCAATCCTGCGCGACGACCAGCCGTGTCGCGACGACTTTTCCAGTGCCCTGATCGACGGCCACCTCGGCGACCATCGCGATGTAGCCGTTCGTGCCTTCGTACGCCACACACGAAATGCCGCGGCCGGTCGCGACACCGCTGGCGGGCCGGTTGGGATTGGGAGAGGGCCGCGCTTCCCATTTCGCGGCCTTGGCAGCCGCAGCAATCACGTCCTTCAGGCGGTCCGCGCTGAGATGGCGGAGGCGATAGGCGACCGGATCGGCCTTCACCTTCGCGGCGATCTCGTCGAAAAACGATTCGTGGGCAAACGTGTTCTGCAGGCGCGATGGCGATCGCAGAGGACCTGTAAAGAATGGCGAGAGCACCGTGTGCGTCAGCACGCGCTCGCTGGCGATCGTGCCCGCGCCGCCGGCGTGCCGCGCGATGCGGCCGGCGACGTACGACGGCGCGGCGTTACTCCCATTCCGGAATTCGCCAGCCGGATCGGTCGCTTTGGCGGGCTTGAACGCGACCGGCTCGTAACCGGCCAGCACGCCGGTGATCACGTTGCCTGGCGTGTCGTATCCGGGCCGCCCGCCGCGTGACGCGAACCACGCCTCGTAGTCCCACGCCTTGATCGTGCCGCCGGCGTCGACGCCGGCGCGCTGGTCGATCGTGTATAGGAAGCCGTAGTTCTCCCACGCCATTTCGTCCTTGCGCGAGAGCTGGACGCGCACCGGTTTGCCGACCGCCTGCGACAGCAGCGCCGCGTCGTACGACACCGTGTCGGCGCCGTTGATGCCGTAGCAGCCCGCGCCCCTCGTAAAGATCACGCGCACATCTTCCGGCTTCAGACCGAGCAGCGTGGCGACGCCACTCCGGGTCGGATAGGCGGACTGGGTCGGCGACCAGACGGTCGCCTTGCCGCCCGTCACGTCGGCGACGGCGCACGACGTGCCCATCGAGCCGTGCATCTGATACGGATGCAGATACGTCGCCGTGACGATCGCTGACGCCTGTGCGAGTGTCGCGTCCACATCTCCCGAATTGACGACGAGGGCGTCGCGCGATGGCTGCGTCCTCAGGTGATCGTAGATGTCGCGCTGCGACGGCAGCGCAGCGCCCTCGGTCCACGTGGCCTTGAGCGCGGCCGCCGCCTGCAGCGCCTGCCACGGCTTCGCCGCCACGACGCCGACGAAATGGTGCTTCACGACGACCTTCACGACGCCCGGCATCTGGCGGACGGAGCTTTCGTCCACTTCGGTCAGCGTCGCGCCGACGGTCGGCGGGCGAACGACCGCCCCGTGGAGCATGCCCGGCAGACGCACGTTGTGCACGAATTCGAAGACGCCGCACGCCATCGCGGCCATGTCCACGCGCGGCACGGACTTGCCGAGAATCGTCCACTCGCTCGACGGCTTGCGCTTCGCCTGCGGATCGAGCGTGAGGTTGAGCTTTTTTCCGGCGACGAGCTCGCCGTAGGTGACCCGCGTCGCAGGGTTGCGTCTGTTGGTGATCACGCCGTCGGCGATCGCGAGAGCGTCCGGCGTGACGCCGAGCCGCGTGGACGCCAGGCGCAGCAGCGCCTCGCGAGCGCTCGCGGCAGCCTGCGCCAGGTTGCGCTCGTTGAAGTTGGTCGGCGTCGACTGGCTGCCCGAAGTGGTTCCCTGGTCGGGGCACACGTCGGTGTCGCACTGGATTAATTTCACGCGATCGAGGGGGACGCACAGCTCTTCGGCCACCAGCTGCGTCTGGGCCGTGAGCATGCCCTGCCCGAGATCGCACTTGCCGGTGTACGCGGTGACGCCGCCGTCGGCAGCTATGGCCAGCCACGAATCGAGCTGCTTCGGATCGATGTGCGAGGCGTGAGTATCGAACGGACCCTGCGCGTCGCCCATCGGCTCCCATGCGGCCGCGGCGCTGAAGCCGACGATGAGCGCGCCGGAGGTTTGCAGGAAGGCGCGCCGGGAGCAGCCGATCCGGGCGAGCGCGGCGAGGGCATCGGGGGTCATGTCACGCCTCCTCGGCTGCCGCCGTTGGGATGGCGTGCGAGCGGCCGCCGGCATCGTCTGCCTGTTCCGTCGCGCGATGACCGGCGTACTGGTGAATCGCGCGCAGCATCCGCGTGTGCGCGAAGCAGCGGCAGAGGACGCCCGACAGGCCCTGTTGAATTTCCGCCGGCGTCGCTTTCGGGTGCGCGTCCACGAACGCCTTCGCCGTGAGGATGATGCCGTTCAGGCAGAAGCCGCACTGCGCAGCCTGTGCGTCGATGAACGCCTGCTGAATCGGGTGAGGGTGCTCGGTCGTCCCGAGTCCCTCGAGCGTGGTGACGTCAGCGTCGCCGACGGTGCTGACCGGCGTGACGCAGGAGCGGATCGCGCGGCCGCGCAGGATCACCGTGCAGGCGCCGCACTGGCCGAGGCCGCAGCCGAATTTCGGGCCGCGGAGTGCGAGATCGTCGCTGAGGACGTAGAGCAGCGGTGTGGCGGGGTCGACGTCCACAGTGTGCGGGCGGCCGTTCACGTGCAGGGTGATGCTCATGGGTGGGTCCTCGACAAAGTCGATCAGGTGAGCGTACGGCGCTGGTTTGGCGCTGTCAATCTGAGGTAGGCGAGGCGAGGTCGGCGCGGGTGCGAAGTCGCCGCGTTCGAGATGGCGGTACAACACGCGGTCGGTCATGCGCATTCTCTTCTGAACACACGTCGTGGCAGTCGGGAGGCCGGCGCCACGGGACGCGTGCGATCACAGATGTTGGAGGTGATGCAGTGAAGAGATTGCCGGAAACCGCGATGAAGGAATGTGTCGACGAGTTGCGAGCTGCGTGCAGGCTGCCAATCGACGAAGCGGCGCTCGAGACGCTGCTCAGTGGGCTTCGTCACAACTTCGACCGAATCCTCGCGCATCAGGACGGTCCACGACGCTGGGCCGATCATGGCCAGCGCATGCGCAACAACGGACGCCATCTGGGTGCGCTGGCCGATTTCTTCGGTGACCGCGCCGGCGTGGCGGACGCCGAGGCGCTGGCGCGTGCCTTCAAGCTGGTGCGCGAAGACTGCACGGTTCGGGCGCAGGCCACACCGCTGGCGTACGAGTACTGCACCGGTGTGCCACACGACTCGACTCGCGAAGAGGAGATCCCGCAGGCGCTCGCTCCTGTGCTGGAGCCCGCGTAGCGCGTGAGGTGTCGAGCCGCAGCAGATGGGACGCCAGAGCGGCGTCTCGTGTGCTGCGGCCTGACGGTCAACAGTTTTCTTCAGCGTCTTCACCACACAACCATCCTCGTTCATCAACCAGAGGAGTCCCTCCCAATGTGTCGAATTTTCAGCCTGGCCGGCCTGGCTCTGCTCGTCGCACTGCCGATTCACGCGCAGACGACGGCCAGCGGAAGCATTCACGGGACGGCGAGGGATCAGGACGGCGCCGTGTTGCCCGGCGTCTCGGTGTCTGCGAAGAGCGACAGTGTTCCTGGCCGCTTTGCGGCGACGACAGACGGCGCAGGCCAGTACCATCTCGACGATTTGCCTCCGGGCGACTACACCATCGCCGCCGAGCTCTCCGGGTTCGCGCGATTCGAGCGCACGGCGATCAGAGTGCAGACCGGGCTGAACGTGACCGTCGACATTCCCATGAAGCTCGGCAGCGTCGAAGAGACCGTGGAGGTGCGCCAGGACACGCCGCTGCTCGAAACGGGAACGGGGGCACAGTCGATCAATGTTTCGGGCGAGCTGCTGCGCGGGATTCCGCTTACAGAGAAGCGCGAATGGTTTGGCGCGCTGGCGTTGGCGCCCGGCGTCGTGATCTCTGATTTCCTCACGAGCAAGCTGATTTACGTCCACGGTGCCGATCCCTCCGGGACGGTGATTCAGATGGACGGCGCCGATGTGACGTCGGCCAACCACGACGGCGTGTCGTACTTGAACCTGAATGCGGACACGGTCCGCGATCTGCAGATTCAAACGTCCGGCGTGGACGCCTCCGCGCCGCTCGGCATCGGCGGCGTGATCAACATCGCCACCGCCAGCGGCACCAACCGGCTCAGCGGAGCGGCGACCGCGTTCTTTCAGCCACGGTCGTGGAATGGCTCGAACACGCCCGGCGGCACGAGCAGCACGGTCGATCAGAAGCAGTTCGACGGTTCGACCGGCGGTCCCCTCCTCAAAGATCACGTCTGGGGGTTCGGCTCGTACCGGTACATCGACATCACGTCAGGCCTCAGTCGCACACCCGCCCAGCTCACGACGTTTCGCGCGCTCGATCCGGGATACCAGCCGCTCGACGCCGGCAACAAGGCGAATATCTGGTTCGGAAAGCTGACGGCACAGGCCTCGGCGGCGCATCAGATCAGCGGCTTCTATCAGCGCGATGTCAACCCGTCTGATGTGGTCTCGCCCACCCTCGCGAATTCGTTCAAACAAGCGAGTGGCGGCGTCGCATCGTCCGTGCGCCTGTCTTCCGTCTGGTCCGATCGTCTGACCACGCGGTTGAATGCGAGCTACAACTCCAAACACCGAGAGACGTTCGATCCCAACATCCCTGGACCGCTGATGCGCGTCGACAACACCGTCACGCTGTCCGGCGGACGGCTGGTCGGCAGCTCGATTCTCGGGAGTATCGGGGCGCCGGCCGTCTCCCTGCCGGTGCAGCCGAACTGGATGGCCACGTTGTCGGCGGATGCCACGCTCTACGCACACCAGGGCGGCGGCACGCACGAGCTGCAAGGCGGTCTCTATGTGCAGCCTCGCGTGCAAGGGAGCGACACGCACTACATCAACGGCGGGTTCACGCTGGAAGAAGACGTGCTTCGCATCCCTGGCGACGTCAACAGCGGGTTCATCCCGTTTCATCGGCAGATCCTCGACGGCACCAGTTTGACGACCTACAAACAGAAGACGAACGACTACGCGGCCTATGTACAGGACGCGTGGAGGCCGATGCCTCGGCTGACGATCAATGGCGGCGTGCGCGTGGATCACATCGACACGAGAGATCTCCTGTTCAACGTGACCTCACAGCGCAGCACCGAAGTCGGACCGCGCCTCGGCGCGAATTACGCGCTCACAGCGGACGCCCGCAACGTGGCGCGCGCGCATTGGGTGCTCGTCCACGATCAGCCGGGCATCATCACGACCGTCGGCAGCCCGTCGCTCGGCATCCGCGACCTCTACGATCTCAACCTCGACGGCACGTTCGAAACAACCTTCGTCACGCCGCCGACGGCCGGCATCATCGCCAACCGCTCCAACGATCCCGACCTGCACCAGCCGTCGGTGCGGGAATGGGGAGTCGGGTACAGCCGGCAGCTGTCGGGCGGGATGGCCGCCAACGTGGACGTCGTGCACCGCGCCTTCGTCGATCGGCCGGATCTTATTGAGACCAACGGGCTCTACAACGGTGACGTCTTCGCCGGATACAAGAATCCGGCATTCAACGAGATCTACGTCGCGACGAACAATCGGTGGAATACGCCGGTGTACAGCTCGGCCGACGTCTCCATCACGAAGCGCACGGCGCGCGTGGAAGCCGTGGCGAGCTACGTGCGGCAGTGGCGGCACATGGACGGCACATGGCAACCGAACGATCCCGCGTCGTTCATTCAGCCCGACGCGTTCGCGAACGACAAAGGCATCGGCAGCTCCACCGGGACGGCAGCGGCCACGAGCGACGCGAACAGCCTGTCCGGCACGCAGATGACCCAGCCGGTCACCGGGAGCGGCCAATGGCAGGACCACACCGTCAGGACGGGGCTGACGTACGTGGGCCCATGGGCACTCATCCTGTCGGGCAGCTACACGTTTCAGTCGGGCACGTGGGGCGGCCCGATCGTGTCGCAACTTTCCAAATCCGATCCGGCCTTCGGACCTCCCACCGTCACGTTGTCGAACGGGCGCGTCGTCAGCAATCCGCTCGCAACGCTGGTGCGGTTCGCGTATGCGAACCGAGGCGACGGTCAACTGCACACGCCGGCGCTGAACGCGCTGAACCTGCGGGCCGGCCGCCGCTTCGAGCTCGGCCGCGCGAAGGCGGATGCGTCGCTCGATGTCTTCAATGTCACGAACAACGGTGCCGACCAGGGATTCAATGTCGGCTCCAATCAGACCTACAACCCGCAGTACGGCACGACGACCTTCCGCCAGCTTCCGCGATCGGCTCAGGTCGTTCTGCGCATCACGTTCTGACGGCCGTCATGCGCGCGAATGGCGTTCGCCACCGGACGGTGGAGTGGATCTGTGCGGCCGCCGGCGTGGGCCTCGGCCTGGCCGTGTGCACGGGACAGTCTTCGACCCTGGCGACGCACCAGAAGCGGATGTCGTTTCACAATCGATTGCTCCTGAACCGGGCGGTGGTCGAGCACCTCCATCGTATCGAGGTCATGCTGCTTGCGCGCGACGCAGACCTCGCCGCAGCGCGAGCGTTGGTGGAGAGCCTCGGCGGTCATGTGCAGCGATCGTACCCGGACGTCGGGTACATGCGGGTGGAGGTCCCGACTGAACAGCTATCGACCCTCGTCGATTCGGACAGCATCGCGGCGTATCAGATTTCGTCGATGTCGAAGGCCACCTGGTATCGGGACGGGGCGCCCGAAGGGAATGCGGAGATGCACCGCGGCTTCGAGGTGCTGCCTCCGGACGGCGCGCCGGCGCCGGTGCCCCACGGCGATCTGCCGGTGCTTTCGGCTGCATCGTCGCGACAGAGTGGATACACGGCCGAAGACGACGCGGGCGTTGGCGAGTGGATCACGCAGCACCCGACCTTCGATGGCCGAGGGGTGACCATCGCGCTGCTCGAGTCGGGGGAGCCGGCCTTTCTGGACTCGATCGTCGGCACAGCCAAAGCACTCGACGGCCGTAGCCTACCCAAGCTTGCCGGCATTCTCAACACCATCGATCCCGACGAGCCGGACGAGACGCGCGTGTCGCTGGATACGGTCGTCAAGACCGAAACGACGTGGGCGCGCGTCGGCGCGCGGACGTATATCGTGCCGGCTCCCGGCGCCTATCGATTGGGTGTTTTCGAGCTGCCCGCCGGATCCAATCTGGTTCACCGTTTCGGCGTCCTCGAAAACGAAACGACGAACGCCATCCTGGTCGATACCAACGGCGACGCGAGCTTTCAGGACGAAACGCCTGTCGCGGACGTGAACGATCGCTTCGACGCGCGGACCTTGAGATTGACGCACCCGCAGCGGGACATCTCGTTCGTCATGGCGCGAGGGCGCCGGGCTCACACGGTCCATCTCTATCTGGCGATCGGAAGCCACCAGACGATGACGCTCAGTGTCGCCGCGGGGAGCCGGAGCAAAGATGGTCTGGCCTACGGCGTCTCGCCGAACGCGCGCGTCCTGCTCGTGCGAACGCGCGACATTCAATATCGGCTCAACGATCTGATCGAGGGCTATCTCGAGACGGCGGCACGATCGGACGTCGATATCTTCTGTGACTCCTCCGGCATCGAGATCGTGCCGGATACGGCTGATGATTTTTCCGGGCTGGTGTTCCGGCGTTTCACGGAGAAGTACCGCAAGCCCGTAATTCACAGTGCGGGAAACCTGCAGCTCCTGATGAACAGCGTCAACGCTCTCGGGGAGGGGTTCTCGGTCGGGGGCGCGATCGGATCGGCAACATTCGCGGCTCTCTTTGGGGGCGGCGAGATCGGCGGTCTTTTCGTCAGCCCGATTGGCTCGGCTGGCCCGGCGATCGACGGGTCGATCAAACCGGACTTTCTGGCGCCAATGCACCGCATCGCCGCCGATTTGCCGGGCGCCGCCGCCAGCAGCGGGCTGCCGAAAAACGGGCCGACCGACCGCCTGCCGGTTGGCTATCAGCTCAGCGGCGGCACGTCCGCCAGCAGTCCCTACGCCGCTGGTGTGGTTGCGCTGCTGATCAGTGGGGCGAAACAGCAGCACGTTCCCTATTCGCTCGGAGCATTGGAGCGTGCGCTTCGAATCGGCGCGCGATTCCTGCCGGATTTCCCGAGTTACCAGCAGGGCAATGGCGTGCTCGACGTCAACATGGCGTGGCACGAGCTGACGCACGACGTCGCTGTTCCTCATATCGTCACGTCAGCCACCATCGTCCATCCGCTGGCGCAGTACGCGGCCCACGGCGCAGACGGCCAGGGCATCTTCGAGTTCGAAGGATGGACGGCTGGAACGACACAAACCCGGAACATTCGCTTCCGTCGCGAATCGGGTCCCGTTGAGCCCACGAGTTATCGCGTCAGTTGGACCGGCAACGATGGAACGTTCGCGACAGCACCCTCGGTGACGCTGCCGCTGAACGAGACGGTGGGCGCCTCTGTCACGATTCACCCGCGCTCGCCAGGCGCGGATAGCGCCTTGCTCAACCTGCACGACCCGGCGACCGATGCGATCGTCCACCGCGTGCAAGCGACGATCGTTGCGTCGGAATCGTTCGACAGCGCCACACGGTCCCTTCGAATCGCTGGCGCGCTGCCGCTCATGCGGGTGAACACACACTATTTTCAGGTGCCAGACGACGTGGGAATGATGAGTCTGGAACTGCATGTTGAACGCGGCATCGTCCGGCCGAGGATTCTGCCGAGTCACAGTCTCGTGCCTTACTACTATCAG
>DATATJ010000157.1:0-6656 GCA_036268855.1 Vicinamibacterales bacterium | reverse complement strand
TCGTCGCCCCAGATCGGCTCGACCAGCTCGGCACCGGCGCGGTAGGCGCTCGCCGCGACCTGCCGGACGAGCGGCGCGGCCTCGAGCGACACACCGCCATTCATCAGCGGCCCGATGATCGCGAGGCGCTGTCCCGGCTGCAGGTTCAGGGCGACCCTGACGGCGAGATCGGCGTACGACTGAAGGCGCTCGTGAGTCACGTGTAATTACCAGATGGAAAGCGACCGCCGAACGATGACGATCTGTCCGACATGATAAGCGGTGTGATCGGCGATCAGCAGGAGCTCGCGCAGGTACGTCTGTCCGGTGCCGTGCGGAATCGTCGCGAACAGATCGATCTTCGGGTTCCTGGCCAGCTGCTGCAGCGCCCGCCGGTCGCGGCGGAACGCCGCGATCGCCTTCGTCCACGCCGCAGCGCTTGGCGGTTTCGGCAACGTGGGCCAGTAGTCGTCGGGCCATTTCTTGTGTTTGTAGCGCGAGCTCCGGCAGAACTCGAGGATGTCGGCCTGCGCGATGCGCAAATGCTCCAGCAGCTGCCAGGCGGAATACGGAAGCCCCTTCGGCACGACGCCGCGAAACCGCGGCGCGATGCCCTTCACGGTTTTGTCGAAGCCGACATGCGCCTCTTCCCAATCGAGCAGGCGCGCAATCTGTTCCCGAAGCTCGGTCGTCGTCTTTGCCATAGAAACTCCCTTACCAGCCACCCGTGACGTCGATGAACGTGCCGGTGGAATACGACGCCTCTTCTGACAGAAGCCACAGAATTGCCCGCGCAACCTCGAGCGGGTCGCCGCCCCGCTGCATCGGCATCGCCGTCTTCAGGCGATCGACGCGCGCCGGCTCGCCGCCGCTGGCGTGGATCTCCGTGTAAATCAGCCCCGGACGCACGGTGTTCACGCGGATGCCGTCGCCGGCGACCTCTTTGGACAGGCCGATCGTTATCGTGTCGATCGCCCCCTTCGAGGCCGCGTAGTCCACGTACTCCCTCGGCGACCCCAGACGCGCGGCGGCCGAGGACACGTTCACGATCGCGCCGCCCGATCCGCCGCGGCGCGTGGACATCCGCTTCACGGCTTCACGCGCGCACAGAAACGCGCCGATCACGTTCGTCGAGAAAATGGCGCGCAGCCGTTCCGCATCCATCTCCTCGACCCTCGCCTGTTTCGCGAGCACGCCGGCGTTGTTGACGAGGGCGTTGAGGGGGCCGAGCTCGCGGTCCACGGTGTCGAAGAGCCGCAGGACGTCGGGCTCGGAGGAGACGTCGGCCGCCACAGCGATCGCGCGGCCACCGGGTTGCGCGATGTCGGCGACGACCGCGTCGGCGGCCGTGCGGTTCGCGCGGTAGTTCACGCAGACGGCGTACCCCCGCGCGCCGGCGAGCCGGGCAGTGGCGGCGCCGATCCCGCGGCTCGCGCCGGTCACGAGGAGAACCTTCGCAGCCAACCCTCAGATCCTCACATCCTCAGATTCTCAAATCCTCAAATCCTCAAATTTACAGCACCGGTATGACGTCCGAGCGCGTGATGATGAACGTCTTGTCGGTCTTGAAGTCGCGCACGAGCACGGCGGGATTCTCCGGCGTGATCATCGTGGAGAGCAGGTCCACCGGCGTGGAGATGTCCACGAAGGGAAAGGCCGGCTGCATGATCGACTCGACGGCCTGTCGCTTCACCGCGGGATTGCGGACGAGCTCCGAATAGAGGCGCGTCTCGTTCAAGGATCCGACGAGCCGCCGGTCGCGGGTGATCGAAATCTGCGAAAAATCGTGCTGGCTCATCACCTTGACGGCCGTGGCCACCAGCTCGCTCTCCTCGACCGCAAAGAGCTCGCCGGACAAGCCGGAGGCGACGAGATCGCGCGCGGTCATGCCGCTCTTCTCGAGGAATCCCTTCTCGCGCATCCAGTCGTCGTTGAACATCTTGCCGAGATAGCGCGATCCGTGATCGTGGAAGATCACGACGATCACGTCATCCTCTGTGAAGCGATCCTTCAACTGCAGCAGCCCGGCCATCGCCGAGCCCGCCGAGTTGCCCGCGAAGATGCCTTCCTCCCGCGCAATCCGGCGCGTCATGATCGCCGCGTCCTTGTCGGTGACCTTCTCGAAGGCGTCGATGACGCTGAAGTCCACGTTCTTCGGCAGGAAATCCTCGCCGATCCCCTCGGTGATGTACGGATAGATCTCGTTCTTGTCGAAGACACCCGTTTCCTTGTACTTCTTGAACACGGAGCCGTAGGTGTCGATGCCCCACACTTTGATGTCGGGGTTCCGCTCCTTCAGATACCGTCCGGCGCCGGAAATCGTGCCGCCCGTGCCGACGCCGACGACCAGGTGCGTGATCCGCCCGTCGGTCTGCTCCCAGATTTCAGGCCCGGTCTGCTCGTAGTGCGCCGCGCTGTTGGAGAGGTTGTCGTATTGATTCGCCTTCCACGAATTCGGCACGTCCTTCTGCAGGCGCGACGAGACGGAGTAGTACGATCGCGGATCCTCCGGATCGACGTTCGTCGGGCAGACGATTACTTCGGCGCCAAACGCCTTGAGCGCGTCCGCCTTCTCCTTGGACTGCTTGTCGGTGGTCGTGAAAATGCAGTTATAACCCTTGACCACGGCGGCGATGGCGAGGCCCATGCCGGTGTTGCCCGAGGTGCCCTCGATGATCGTCCCGCCGGGCTTGAGAGCGCCGCTCTTCTCGGCGTCCTCGATCATCCGGACCGCCATCCGATCCTTGATGGAGTTGCCGGGGTTGAAGGTCTCGACTTTGGCGAGTACCGTGCCCTTGACCACCCCGTGGGTGATGGCGTTAATCCGCACCATCGGTGTATGGCCGATGGCCTCGAGGACGTTATCGCAGATTTTCTTCACGGGCTCAGTTTAGCCGTTGTCCCGCGAGGCGTATACTGAGCCGCTCGGTCGGCCCCATGCCCTTCCCCTTCCGTCGGCACTGGCCCGTGTATGTGGCAGCGCTGGCGCTGCTCGCCGCGGCGCTCTGGCTGGGACCGCGCGCGGACGTCTCGAGCGGCGAACCACTCCCGGCGCAGCTGAGCGACCGCGCGTTCTGGAAGATGATCGGCGACTTCTCGGAGGCCGACGGCTTTTTCCGCTCGGACAATCTCATCTCGAACGAGAGCACGTTCCAGCACGTCATTCCGGCGTTGACGAAGAGCCCGGCGAAGCTGGGCGTGTATATCGGCGTCGGCCCCGATCAGAATTTCACCTACATCACGGCGCTGGCGCCGCGCCTGGTCTTCATCATCGACATCCGCCGGCAGAATCTGCTGCTGCACCTCATGTACAAGGCGATGATCGAGATGTCGGAAGACCGGGCCGACTTCCTGTCGCGCCTCTTCGCGCGCGCCCGGCCCGCCGGGCTCACGCGGACGTCGCCGCCGGAAGCGCTGTTCGACGCCTTTGAATCGGCTCAGGCCGACGAGGCGCTGTTCCAGACGAATTTAAAGACCGTGCTCGATCGGCTGACGGTGCAGCACGGCTTCACGCTCAGCCGCCAGGACGTGCAGAGCATCGAGTACGTCGACCGCGCGTTCTTCATCGGCGGCCCCGAGCTGCGCTACTCCTTCCCGCGGCAGTTCGGCGGCGGACGCTGGTTTCCGAGCTACGCGGAGCTGATGCTGGAATCGGACGAGCGGGGCGGACGCCACAGCTACCTGGCGACCGACGAGTCCTATCAGGCGCTGCGCACGATGGAGCGCCGGAACCTCATCGTGCCGCTCACCGGCGACTTCGGCGGCGACAAGACCATTCGTGCGGTCAGCCGGTACCTCAAGGCGCACGGCGCCACGGTGAATTGGTTCTACACGTCCAACGTCGAGCAATACCTGTTTCAGAGCGACGCGTGGAAGCGATTCTTCAGCAACGTGGCGACGCTGCCGATCGACGAGCACGCCACCTTCATCCGCGCCTTCTTCAACATGGGCGCCCGCTTTCCCTCCTCCACCGCGAACGGACAAATCCGCTCGGCCACGCTGATCGAGCCGATCTCAGACGCGATCGGCGCGGTCCGCGACGGCCGGATTCAGACGTACTACGACGTGATCGAGCGATCGAAGTAGCGCGCTAGCCGCGCCTGGGCGGGCGAGCGGTCTTCGCCAGCTTCACCTTGGCAATCCGCGCATCCGAATGCTTGGTGCCGCGCCGGCTCGGGGCGGGCTTCCGGTGGCGCTTGCCCGGCGCATCGACGGCGCCGCGGCTGCGACGCGGCGTCGCGGCCGATCCAGACGACGCGGCGCTGGCGCGCGACTCGCCTTTCCCGACATGCTGCAGCAGGTCGGCCGCCGCATCACGAATCGCGGACATCTGGGCGCTGAGCGCGCGCCGATCGATCAAGCCATCGGCCGTGGCGCGAATGGTGCCGACGACGCGGCCTACCTGTTCCGCAAACTGCACGACCTTCTGCTCGACGAGGCTGTCGTCCGATGGTGGCGCGACCGGGGCGGATGTGCGTTTAGCCATGCGGCAACACGAAGCAGGAGTCGTGCCGCCACATCGCCTTCGATTAGTATGGCAGGCATGATCTCAGTGCGCATTCCGATCTCCCGTGTCGGCGCCGCCGAAATTCCGCTGCCCGCGTACTTCTCGGCCGACGCAGCCGGCATGGACCTGGGTGCGGCGCTGGCGGAGCCGCGCACCCTCGCGCCAGGCGAGTACGGCCTGATCCCGTGCGGTTTTGCGATGGCGATTCCCGGCGGCTTCGAGGCGCAGGTCCGTCCGCGCTCGGGCCTGGCGAGCAAGCACGGCGTGACGGTGTTGAACGCGCCCGGCACGATCGACAGCGACTACCGCGGCGAGGTGCAGGTGCTGCTGATCAATCACGGCGCGGCGCCTTTCTCGATCCTGCCGGGCATGCGCATCGCGCAGCTCGTCGTCGCGCCCGTGAGCCGGGCGTCGTGGGAGCCGATGGACCAGCTGCCGGCGACCACACGCGGCGCCGGCGGGTTCGGGCACACCGGCGCCTGACGGCAAGCCTGTCCGCTCCGCGCGGCAGCCGCTTCGTCCTATGTGCTCTTAGGAAGCAGGCGATTACGATTTCGGCACACTCGTCGGCCGATTCATGTGCAATTCTGAGCAATTCTGGGCGGGTTACGGACGGCATCGACCTTGAGTGCGATCTCAGCACTTACGATGGCCAATTGCTTCATGGCAGGACCAGATCTCGTTCGGTGGGACTTGACGGCGCTCGGCCACGACGGCCCCTACCGGCTCTCGATGCATCACTCGGCGGGCACGATCGTCGAGTACTTCGGCGACGTCTCGAACGCGCTCAAGCGCGAGGAACAGCTGGAGGCGCTGCTGATCGCGGCGCGCGCGGCCGCTCCGCACGCCGAGGCGTGCTGAGATGGCCGCCAGCATCGTCATCGTGGACGACGACCAGGGCGTCAGGGAGACGTTCGCCCAGACGCTGCGTCTCGAAGGATACGAGGTGCGCACCGCGCCCAACGCGGAAGCGGGCCTGCGCACGGTCGAGACGGGCCGCACTGACGCGATCATCGTCGATCTGCGGATGCCGCTCATCAACGGGCTCGGGTTCCTCTATCGCCTCCGCGCACAGCACGCGCACAGCGAGGTGCCCGTCGCCATTATCACCGGCGACTACTGCGTCAAGGACACGCTGGCCGCCGAGCTGCAAGAGCTCGGCGCGCGCCTGCTGTTCAAGCCGCTGTGGGTCGAGGACATCGTCGATCTGACGCGCACGCTTCTGGGCACGCCGAGGCAGCCGCCAGCGGCCGACGCCTCGGCGCTCCTGCCCCTCCAGTAGGCTTGCCCCGGCGCACCGTTTCCGAATTGGTGTCCCCCGCGCGAGATCACCGATCTGCAGAGCCTGTGTTAGGATAGGCATAGAGCAACATAGGATTTTCGCTCGCCGCCTATGACGATCCGCGCCGATCGAAAAGATCTCTTCCCCGGGGCACTCGAGATGATGGTGCTCCAGATCCTCCAGCGGCAGCCGCAGCACGGCTACGCCCTGGTGCAGCACATCAAGCAGGCCTCGAACGATCTGCTCCAAGTCGAAGAGGGATCGCTCTACCCGGCCCTTCAGCGCATGTTGAAAGCCGGGTGGGTGAAAGCCGCCTGGCGCACGTCGGCGACCGGCCGGCGCATTCGCGTCTACGCGATCACCGCAGCGGGCGCGACGCACCTGGGCCGCGAAGTCTCGCGTTTCGAGCGGATGCTCGAAGGCATCCGCCTCGTGCTGGCGCCGGCGTCGCGATGAGCTGGCTGGACGGCGTCCGCGCGCGCCGCCACGCCGGCCGCGATCTCGCGGACGAAATCCAGCAGCATCTCGAGGAAAAGATCGAAGCGCTCGTCGATCAGGGCGTCTCGCGCGACGACGCCGCGGCGAGAGCGCGCCGGGAGTTCGGCAATGTCACGCTCATCGCCGAACGGAGTCACGACCTGTGGCGCTGGATCCTGCTCGACGATGCGTGGACGGACGCGCGGTATGCGGTGCGGCAGCTCCGGCGGGCGCCCTCCTTCGCGCTCGCCGCGATTCTCACGCTGGCCATCGGGATCGGCGCGAACGCCGCGATCTTCAGCATCGCCAATCGCGCGCTGCTGAATCCGCTGCCGTTTCCAAAGGCGGATCGTCTCGTCAGCGTCAACGAGATCGTGCCGCTCATCGCCGACGTGCCCGTCCGCCTACCGG
>DATATJ010000156.1:0-7321 GCA_036268855.1 Vicinamibacterales bacterium | reverse complement strand
GGCTTCCTGCACCGGCTTGGCATTCAGGTACATCGTCTTGTCGGCGCTGATAGCGACGACGGTCTGGTCCTGCGTCTCAGGCTTGTCGGTGGTATTCGCCGCCACCGGCAGCTTGACGTTGACGCCCTGCTGGAGCAGCGGGGCGACGATCATCATGATGATCAGCAGCACCAGCATGACGTCGCAGAGCGGCGTCACGTTGATATCGGACTTGACGCCGCCCTTGGCGCCGCCCATGTCCATTGCCATAGGTAATCTCCAGAATGCTGATTGCTAATTGCTCATTGCTCATTGCTCATTGGAATTGCGGATTGACCAGCCAATCAGCAATTTGCAATTTCGCAATTTGCAATTCCCTATGCCGTCTTCTTTACGCCGTTTTCTTAATAAAGTAGTCGACGAGCTCCGACGACGAGTTGTCCATCTCGACGTTGAAGTACTCGATGCGGCCGGTGAGGTAGTTGTAGAACCACACCGCCGGAATCGCGACGACCAGACCGAGCGCGGTTTCGACGAGCGCTTCGGCGATACCGGCCGAGACGGCGCCGATGCCGCCCGAGCCGCTGGCCGCGATGCCCTGGAACGCCGTGATCACGCCGACCACCGTGCCGAGCAGTCCGACGAATGGTGCCGTCGAGCCGATCGTCGCGAGCGCCGAAATGCCCTTCTTGAGGTCCGACGCGGTGAGCGCCGACGCGCGCTGAATCGAGCGGCGCACGGTGTCCATCAGGTCCTCGCGGCTCAGGCCGCCGCCGCTCTCCTGCTGGAACTGGTATTCCTGGAGTCCGGCGAGCACGACCTTCGCGAGGTGGCTGTACCGGTAGTTCTTCGACGACGAGATCGCGATCGCGTCCTTGAGCCGGCCTTCCTTGAGGTGTTTGGCCACCTGGGGCGCGTACAGCTTCGACTGGTTGCGCGCCTGGGTGAACGTAAAGATGCGCTCAATGGCCACGCCGAACGACCACATCGACATGAAGAAGAGAACGAAAGCCACCGCCTTCGCGACGTAGCCCATCGACTGCCACATTGCCATTAAATCCACGGTCCATCCTCCATCGGAGACGAGGTTGCTGAAAAAATGCCGACTGCAAATCGCCGCGTAATGTCGTCGTTCTCGAGTCTTGCCCCGCAGTAGCCAGGACGCCGGGCGCTACTGCAGCGTGAAGTTCACCGTGACGGTCATGATGACCGGCACCGGCACGCCGTTCAACGTGGTCGGCGTGAAGACCCACTGCTTCACCGCTTCGAGGGCCGCAGCGTCGAGCAGCGGAATGGACCGCAGGACTTTCGCATCCGTCACCTGTCCCGTCGGTCCGATGGTCGCCTCGATGATCACCACGCCCTGCACGCGCGCCGACTGCGCAATCGCGGGATAGACCGGTTTCACGTCCTTGGTCTTCTGCGGAGCGCGAATCGCACCGCCGACGCGCACGGGCGCGGGTGGCGGCGGCGGGGGAGGCGGCGGCGGCGCTTCCGACAAGCCGCCGACGATGCCGCCGGTGACGCCACCGACCACACCGCCTTCGACGCCGCCGACGGCGCTCTTGCTGTTCTCAATCCCGGTTTCGGGCTTGATTTCCTTTGGCGCCTCGACCGGCGCGGCCGCCGGATTCGACTCGACCACCGGCTTCGGCGCGGCGACAGCCGCCGGCGGCGGTGGTGGCGGGGGCGGCGGCGGTGGGGGAGGCGGCGCCGCAACGAAGGCCATCATTCCGGGCGGCGTCGGCAGCACGTCGGCGGCCATCAACGGAATGATCACGACGGCGCCGATAATCACCGTATGCACGATGATCGAGAGAGGCACCGTGTACCATTTCTGGCTACCAACCTTGATCGACGGCTCGACGACATCGCCGAACATGTCACGTGGCAAGGGCTTTCTCCTGGTGCGCCGTCGCGCGTCGCGAGGCGGCGCTCCTCCTCGAAGTGTTTCAGTTAAACCGGCACAAGGCGCCGATTATAGTCAGGCCAAAATCTGAGAGTCAACGAACTCTCGAAAACTTAGACACCGGAACTGCCGAAATGGCTGACGCTCTGCGCCCCGCGGCGAATCCGATTGTAAAAGTTGGTCTCCCGATCCGGCCCAACTACGGCCGGACAGACCCAATTCGCATGCCGTAGAACGATCGCCAGACAAAGACCACCGATAGGCAGAAAAAAATCGCCGAAAGGACGAGCGTCAGGCCGCTCCCCATCTCAGCCGAGAGCTTCACCGCCAACTCGACGGCGAGCAACCCGAACAGCGTCGTGAACTTGATCACCGGATTCAGCGCCACGGACGAGGTGTCCTTGAACGGATCGCCAACCGTATCGCCCACGACCGTCGCCGCGTGCAGCGGCGTCCCCTTCATCTTCAGCTCCACCTCCACGATCTTCTTCGCATTGTCCCAGGCGCCACCCGCGTTCGCCATGAAAATCGCCTGATACAAGCCGAACAGCGCAATCGAGATCAGGTAGCCGATGAAGAAGTACGGCTCGATGAATGCGAACGCGAGCGTCGCGAAAAAGACGACGAGGAAGATGTTCAGCATCCCCTTCTGCGCGTACTGCGTGCAGATCTCCACGACCTTCTTGCTGTCCGTCACCGACGCCTTCTGCGCGCCGTCGTCCAGCCGGATGTTCGCCTTGATGAACTCCACCGCGCGGTACGCGCCGGTGGTCACCGCCTGCGCCGACGCGCCGGTGAACCAGTAGATCACCGCGCCGCCCGTGATCAGCCCCAGCAGAAACGGCGGGTGCAGAATCGACAGCTTGTCGATGTTCTGCGTGAGGCCTGATGTCAGCGCCACGATAATCGAAAAGATCATCGTCGTCGCGCCGACCACGGCGGTGCCGATGAGCACCGGCTTGGCGGTCGCCTTGAACGTGTTGCCGGCGCCGTCGTTCTCCTCCAGCAGATCCTTCGCGTGCTCGAATTTCACGTCGAAGCCGAAGTCCTTCTTCAACTGCGTGTGGATGCCCGGGATGTGCTCGATCACCGACAGCTCGAAGACCGACTGCGCGTTGTCGGTGACCGGACCGTACGAGTCCACCGCGATCGTCACCGGCCCCATGCCGAGGAAACCGAACGCCACCAGGCCGAACGCAAAGACCGCGGGCGCCACCATCAGCGTGCCGAGGCCGAACAGGCTCACGTAGTACGCGATCGACATCAGCGACACGATGCTGAGGCCGAGCCAGTACGCGCTGAAATTTCCGGAGACGAAGCCGGACAGGATGTTCAGCGACGCGCCGCCTTCCTGCGACGACGACACGACCTCGCGCACGTGGCCCGATTCGGTGGACGTGAAGACCTTGACGAGCTCGGGGATGATCGCGCCCGCCAGCGTGCCGCACGTGATGACCGTCGAGAGCTTCCACCAGAGCGTCCCGTCGCCGAGCTCGGGAATGAGCGCGTACGACGTGAGATACGTGATGCCCACCGAGATGAACGAGGTGAGCCAGACGAGCGTCGTGAGCGGCGCCTCGAAGTTCATCTTGTCCACGTTGGCGAACCGCGCCTTCGCGATCGCCTCGTTGACGAAGTACGAGAGCCCGCTCGCGATGATCATCGTGATGCGCATCACGAAGATCCAGACGAGGAGCTGCACCTGCACGCGCGCGTTCGGGACGGCGAGGAGGATGAAGGAGATGAGCGCAACACCGGTGACGCCGTACGTCTCGAAGCCGTCGGCGCTCGGGCCCACCGAATCGCCCGCGTTGTCGCCCACGCAGTCGGCGATCACACCGGGATTCCGCGCGTCGTCTTCCTTGATGTTGAAGACGATCTTCATCAGGTCGGACCCGATGTCGGCGATCTTGGTGAAGATGCCGCCCGCGATGCGGAGCGCCGCGGCGCCGAGCGACTCGCCGATGGCGAAGCCGATGAAGCATGCGCCGGCATAGTCGCCCGGGATGAAGAGCAGGATGCAGAGCATCAGGAACAGCTCGACGCTGATGAGCAGCATGCCGATGCTCATGCCCGAGCGGAGCGGAATCGCATAGAGCGGGAACGGCTTCCCGCGCAGGCTGGCGAACGCCGTGCGCGAGTTCGCGAACGTGTTGATGCGGATGCCGAACCACGCCACCCCGTAGCTGCCGGCGATCCCGATCAGGCTGAACAGCAAGACGATGATCACCTTGATCGGCGCGAAGTGCTGCAGCACGCCGAAATAGAAGACCATGATCACGCCGATGAACACTTCGAGCAGCAGGATGAACTTACCCTGCGTGATCAGGTACGTCTTGCACGTTTCGTAGATCAGCTCCGACACGTCGAGCATCGCCGGATGAACGGGCAGGTTCTTCGTCTGCGTGAAGACCACGAGGCCGAAGAGCAGGCCGAGGCCGCAAACCACCAGCCCGCCCATCAGCAGCGTGCGCCCGTTGATCCCCTTGAAGTCGACGACCGACAAATCGGGCAGCCGCAGGTTCGCCTCGCCGCCGGCGCCTTCCTGCACGACGGCGCGCGCCGATCGGCTCTCGGGCTGCGCGCTCGGCGCCGTCTGCGCCAGCAGCGGCCGCGCCGCCGCCGCGAGGGCAGCCAACAGCAGCACCGGAACGATCAGCCGCGCGCGGATTCTCTGGACGGTCACGCTCATCTCACCTCTCGGAAAACGCGGCGACGCCGACAGAGAGCCGCCACACGTCGCGCGCGGACCTCGTCGATCCGCCCGCCTACCCAGGCCAGGTCCGTCGGACCCGGCGACAAAAATTCGGATTATACCCGGAAGTCCTCGGCGCGCGGTGTGTCTTGCACGTTTCGGACCCGCAAGGGAAGCGCCATCCCTCCGGTCAGGAAGATGCTGATGCCCTCTTCCACCGTGATGTCGGGAAAGCTGGCGCGATCCCGCTCACAGATCACGATGTCGCCCAGGTACAGATGGTTGGTCGGGACATATACGGCGATCAGCGGCTCGGGGCCCGCGCCGCGGTCGACCGAAAACTCCTTCGTCAGGAACCCGAGCGCATAGCCGCGCTTGGCGTCCTCGATCATGACGACGCGCTTGAAGCCCGATTCGTTGTCGGGGGAGAAGGCCGCGACGAGCTGGCGCACCGGCGCGTAAATCGATCGAAATACCGGCACGCGCAGCAGGTAGCCCTCGGTCCGCTGCAGGACCCGGCGGCCGATGACGTTCTTGGCAAACGCGCCGACCATGATGATCGCCAGCGCCGTCGATGCGGTCCCGAGGCCCGGAATCCGGCGTCCGAGCAGCTTGTCGTACAGGGGGGTCGTGAACCCGTCCACGATCGTGAACAGCCAGACCAGCGCCGCCACCGTGATGAACAACGGCACGGTGACGAAAAATCCGGCGATGAAGCTACGCCGCAGCCATTGCATGTGGATCGGGGCTACAGATCGGCGCGAATCTTTTCTGGAGACCCGCCTCGATACCGTTACGACGCGCGCGCCTTGCGCGACGGCTTCGATCGCCGCGTGGGCTGCGGCGGCGCCGCTGGCGTGGAGGCGCCGGGCGCGTGTGCCGCGGCGCGCGTTGGTCCGGTTCCGCGCCAGAAGCTGACGATCGCCGCCGCGATGAACACGCTGGAATAGGTGCCGGTGATGATGCCGACGATCATCGTGAACGCGAAGCCGTGAAGGACCTCGCCGCCGAAGAAGAAGAGCGCGAGGGCGGTCAGCAGTGCCGTGCCGGACGTGATGACGGTGCGGCCCAGCGTCTGGTTCACCGACACGTTGATCACGTGGTTCAGCGAGTCACGCCGCATCGAGCGCAGGTTTTCGCGGATTCGGTCGTAGATGACGATGGTGTCGTTGGTCGAGTAGCCGGTCATCGTCAGGATCGCGGCGATGACGTTGAGCGACATGTCGTAGCGGAAAAACGCCAGGAACGCCAGAGTGATCAGCAGGTCGTGAATGGTCGCGACGACGGCGCCGACGCCGAAGCTGAACTGAAAGCGGAACGCGAGGTACGCCAGGATGCCGATGAGCGACAGCACGGTGGCCCACAGGCCCTTGGTGCGCAGCTCCTGGCCGACCGCGGGGCCGACGATCTCGGTGCCGGCCACGGAGAAGTGACCGATGTTGGCTTTCTGCAGCGCCTCCTCGATCGTCTGGCGGATCGAGCTGAGCGCGCCGCCCGACTCGGCGCCGACCTGCGGCACGCGGATCATCACCTGATGCGCAGCGGGATCGCCGTACGTCTGCACCAGGAGGTTCTCGCCGCCGCCCTGAAACGATTTGTCGAGCGCGCCGCGGACCCGCTCGATCGACGGCTGCTGATCGAACTGGACGATGACGACCGTGCCGCCCGCGAACTCGACGCCTTTCGGAATGCCCTTCGTATAAATCGTGAACAGGCCGGCAAGGATCAGCAGCCACGACATGATCATGGCCTGCCAGCGCCACCGGAGGAAGTCGTAGTTCGGATGATTGAAGATATGCATAGCCTTCGCGCTACCTCAGATACTCAGCGCCGCGACCTGGTGGCGCCGGCCGAGCACCAGCTCGAACAGCGTCTTCGAGACGAAAATCGACGTGAACAGATTCGACGCGAGGCCGAAGAACAGCGTCACGGCGAAGCCGCGGATCGGCCCGGTGCCGAACTGGAACAGGAACGCGGCCGAGATCAGCGCCGAGATGTGCGTGTCGACCAGCGTCCAGAACACGCGGCCGAAGCCGGTGTTGATCGACGCGCGCACGCCGCGCTGCGCCTCGAGCTCTTCCTTGATGCGCTCGAAGATCAGCACGTTGGAGTCCACGCCGATGCCCATCGTCAGGACGAAGCCGGCGATGCCGGGCAGCGTCATCACCGCGCCGATATACGCCATCATGCCGATCAGGATGATCAGGTTGAACACCAGTGCGACGACCGCGTTGATGCCGGACAGCCGGTAGTAGATGAGCATGAACGCGGCCACCAGCAGCAGGCCGACGATCGAGGCCAGCACGCCCGACCGGATCGAGTCGGCGCCCAGGCTCGGCCCGATCGTCTTCTCCTCGAGGTAGGTCAGCGTCGCGGGCAGCGCGCCCGAGCGAAGAATCAGCGAGAGGTTCTGCGTTTCTTCCTGCGTGAAGCTGCCCGTGATGCGGCCGTCTGTGGTGATGCGCGACTCGAGGCGCGGCGCCGACTGCACGCGTCCGTCGAGAATGATCGCCAGCGACCGGCCGATGTTCTCTCCCGAGACCTTGCCAAACTTCGCGCCGCCCTCGGAGCTCAGCGTGAAGCTGACCGCCGGCATGTTGTTGTCGTCCACCGTCGGCCGCGCGTTGCGCAGGTCGCGGCCGCTCACCGCGGCCGCCTTGCGCACGAGATAGTAGACGGTGCCCGCGTCGCCCGGCGACCCGGAGACGCCCGGCACGATCTCCATGCCCTGCGGCACG
>DATATJ010000155.1:0-3544 GCA_036268855.1 Vicinamibacterales bacterium | reverse complement strand
CATCTCGCGCTTCCTCGTCGTGCCCGCATCGGCGCTGCTGGTCTGGGTGATGGTGGTGAAAGGGACGTACCAGAGCATCGAGAAAGTGTTCCTGGCGGCGTCGGCCTTCTACCTGTGCTACATCGTCGCCGGGCTGCTGGCGCATCCGGACTGGAAAGCAGCCGCGATCGCGACGGTGAGCCGCCCCTCGGCCGTGGGGATCCGCAACTACGGCTACCTCTTCATGATGATCGCGATCGTCGGCACGACGATCGCGCCATGGATGCAGTTCTACCTGCAGGCGTCGATCGTGGAGAAAGGGATCACGGCGCGGCAGTACCGCGCCTCGCGCTGGGACGTGATTCTCGGCTGCATCTTTACCGATATCGTCGCCTGGTTCATCATCGTCGCGTGCGCGGCGACGCTGTTTGCGAAGGGGCATGCCGAGATCAAGGAGGCGGCCGATGCCGCGCAGGCGCTGCGGCCGCTGGCTGGCGAGTACGCCTATCTCCTGTTCGCGGCAGGGCTGTTCAACGCGTCGATTTTTGCCGCGTCGATTCTGCCGATCTCGACGGCGTATGCGGTCTGCGAAGGGCTGGGCTTCGAGTCGGGACTCGACAAGAAGTTCCACGAAGCGCCGGTGTTCTACTGGCTGTACACGCTGCTGATCGTCGCCGGCGCCGGTATCCTGCTGATCCCGAACTTCCCGCTCGTGCACGTGATGGTGCTCTCGCAGGTCGTCAACGGCATCATGCTGCCGTTCGTGCTGATCTTCATGCTCCTGCTGACGAACGACCGGGAACTGATGGCCGACTACGTGAACACGCGCGCCTTCAACATCATCGCGTGGGTCACGGTGGTGGTGATGATCGTGTTGACGATCGCCTGGGTGCTGACCCAGCGGTAGGCGCGACCCGCATAAAACCCTAGGCGGTGTAACGCGAAGGCATAGTGTAACGCGAAGGCATGGCGTAGCGCGAAGGCATAGTGTAACGCGAAGGCATAGTGTAACGCGAAGGCATAGTGTCGCGCGAAGGCATGGTGTCGCGCGAAGGCATGGCGTAGCGCGAAGGCTTCAGCCGAGCGCCTCCGCATCCTATCTATTCAGATCCACCCAGACGCTCTTGACCTGCGTGTAGTGCTCGAGCGCGTGCACGCTCATCTCGCGGCCGAACCCGCTCTGCTTGTACCCGCCAAACGGCGCGGCCGTGTCGTAGACGTTGTAGGTGTTGATCCAGACGGTGCCCGCCTGGAGCTTTCTGGCCACGTAGTGCGCCTTCTTGATGTCCTTCGTCCAGACGGCCGCGGCGAGCCCATAGCGGGAATCATTGGCCCGCGCGATCGCTTCGTCCACGTCCGCGAACTCGATGGTGGCGAGGACTGGCCCGAAAATCTCCTCGCGCGCGATCGTCATCTCCGGCGTGACGCCGTCGAAGACCGTCGGCTGCAGGAAATAGCCCTTGCCGGTTCCGATGTCGGCGCGGCTGCCGCCGGCGACCAGGGTGGCGCCTTCCGTTCTGGCGATCTCGATGTAGCGCAGGTCCGCCTCGAGCTGTTTCTTCGAGGAGATGGCGCCCAGGCGCGTCTTCGGGTCGAGCGGATCGCCCGGCACCATCTTCTTCGCGCGCGCCGCGACCTTGTCGATGAACTCGTTCTTGATCGATCGGTCGACCAGCAGCCGCGAGCCGGCGGCGCAGACTTCCCCCTTGCCGTAGAAAATGCCGGTCGTCGCGCCGCGGACGGCGGCATCGATGTCGGCGTCGGGAAAGACAATGTTCGGCGACTTGCCGCCGAGCTCGAGGGTGATCGCCTTCAGCGTGTCGGCCGATCCGCGCATGATCCCCTTGCCGGTGGACGTGTCGCCGGTAAAGGCGATCTTGTCGATGCCGGGATGCTCGACGATCGCCTGGCCGACCGTCGAGCCCGGGCCGGTGATGACGTTCAGCACGCCGGGCGGCAAGCCCACGTCCAGGGCAATCTCGGCGAGCGCCAGTGCCGTGAGCGGCGTCTGGCTCGCCGGCTTGATGATCAGCGTGTTGCCGCAGGCGAGCGCCGGCGCCACCTTCCACGAGGTGAGCAGCAGCGGAAAGTTCCACGGCACGATCGCGGCCACCACGCCGACCGGCTCGCGCAAGGTGTAGGTGAGGTAGTTGCCCTTGACCGGAATCGTCTCGCCGTGAATCTTGTCGGCCCATCCGGCGAAGTACTGGAAGCATTCGGCGGCGGCCGGGATCTCGATCTGCCGCGATTCGAAGATCGGCTTGCCGTTGTGGAGGGTCTCGAGGCGGGCGATCTCGTCCGCGCGTTCCATCAGCCGCTCGCCGATCTTCCAGATGAGACGCCCCCGGTCGCGCGCCGACATCGCGCCCCACGGGCCGTCGAGCGCCGCGCGCGCAGCCGACACCGCGGCGTCCACGTCGGCCAGCCCCGCCGATGCGACGGCGGCGACCACGTCCTCGGTGGCCGGGTTCACGACGTCGAGCGTCTGCCCGCCGGCCGCGTCCCGCCACTCGTTGTTGATGAAGAGCTGCTTGCGCATCACATCCGTCATCGTCATAGGTTCTTCCACCGCTTCTTCTCTCACGGAGCCACGAAGAACACGATGGGCACGAAGACATTCTGTAAAAACAAAACTTCGTGTTCTCCGTGATCCTCGTGACTTCGTGATGAAAGATGTCGCTAGCTGCCCGTGAATTCGGGCTTTCGCTTCTCCAGATTGGCCGCGATCCCTTCCTTCGCATCGCTCGATTCGAAGAGCAGCTGCTGCAGTTCGCGCTCCATCGACAGACCGTCTCCAAAGCTCATCTCGAGGCCCGATTGGACCGCGCGCTTGATGCGGCCGACCGCCTTGCTCGCCTTGTGCGGCGGCGTGAACTGCTCCGCGTATTCCTGCACCGCGGCGGCGAACGTCCGGCCAGCCAGAGTCGCCGCGTCCCAGACTTCGTGGACCAGCCCGATCGCTTGCGCCTCTTCGAACGACATGAGGCGGCCGTCGATCATCATCGCCATCGCGCGCGACTTGCCGACCAGACGCGCGAGCCGCTGTGTGCCGCCAGTGCCCGGCAGGACGCCGAGCGCCACTTCGGGCAGTCCGATCCGGGCGGCGCCCTTCCTGGCGATGCGGATGTCGGCCGCCATGGCGACCTCGAGGCCGCCGCCGACCGTGTGTCCATTCAAGGCGGCGATCACGAGCTTCGGCGTCTGCTCGAGCCGATTGAGCGTCTCGTTCGCGTGCAGACAGAAGTAGTACTTGAACTCGGGATCTGCCTCTTTCAGCATGCCGATATTCGCGCCGGCGCAGAAGAACTTCTCGCCCGCGCCGCGCAGCACGACGACGTGCACCGAGCCATCCATCCGCGCATCGAGCACCGCGGCGTCGATCTCCCGCATCATTTCGTACGAGTACGTGTTCGCCGGCGGATCGTTCAGCTCGATTGTCGCAACGCCATCGAGGGTGGTGTAGCGGATCTTCGAATAGGTCATATCAGCATCTTTGAACCACGAAGACACGAACGCCACGAGGATTAGCCAGAACAAATTGGCTCTTCGTGTTCTTCGTGCCTTC
>DATATJ010000154.1:0-1915 GCA_036268855.1 Vicinamibacterales bacterium | reverse complement strand
GCCGCCAGACACATCCATTCGGTTTAGAATGGTCACTCTTCCACAGCGAAATGAACGTACCGCAGGACGTCAGCGGCTGGACCGGTGTCCCGTCGCCCAAAGTGAAATTTCGGCCAATCACCACGGGTGACGTGCGCGCCTACACGCTGGCGCTCGTCCTGCCTGCGGTCGCCATCGCGGCCACGCGGCTGTCGTGGCCCGAACTCGCGAATACGCCCTTCCTGCTTCTCTTTGCGGCCGTGCTCGGCACGTCCAACTGGGGATCCGATGGCGCCAGCCTGCTGGCGATCGCCATCACGGCGCTTGCGGCGCCGTACATCGCTCCGCTCTCCGCGCGTCCGGCGTTTCCGGACACGGCGCACATCTTCTTCGTGATCGGCAGCTTGGTGGCCAGCCGCGTCGTCTGCGCACGCAGAAGCATGGCGATACAGCTCGCGGCCAGCGAAGCGCAGGTTCGCGCGAGCTGGGACGGCGCAGCCGTCGGCACGGCGCTGCTCAATACTCATGGCCAGGTCGAGCGCCTCAATCCGGCGATGCAGCGTCTGCTCGACTATCCAAGCGCCGCCTGGGCCGGGACGTCGTTCGGCTACTTCACGCACAAAGACGACGCCGCGGCGGAGCGGGCGCGTTTCGAGCAGCTGATGGCCGGCGAGCTCGACGACTATCAGCTGGAACAGCGTTTCCGACGCCGCGACGGCGCGCTCATCTGGGGCCGCGTCACCATGTCCGCCATCAAGGATCACAGCGGGCGGGCGACCTCCGCGCTCATGATGGTCGAAGACATCACGAGCCGGCGCCACGCCGAAGCGTCGCTGCGGGCGTCGGAAGAAAAGCTTCGCGGCCTGTTCGAGAGCGTCCCGGTCGGCCTCTTCCAGACGACCCCGCCCGGCGTCATCGTGGCGGCGAATCCGGCGCTCGTGACGATGCTCGGCTACGATTCGTCGGAGGTGCTCCAGCGCCTCAACATCGCGGATCTGTTCGCCGACCCCGGCATGCGCAGCGCCGTCCGCGAGTCGCTCGCGACGCATCAGCCCGACCTGCCCAACACGCAGACGCTGCTCGAGCGGAAAGACGGCCGGTTCATCACGGCCGTCATCGGCGCGCGCGCCGTGCGCGACGCATCAGGGATCATCCGGTCGTACGAAGGCATCGTCCTCGATCTGTCCGACCGGCAGGCGCTCGAGACGCAGCTCTATCACGCCCAGAAGCAGGAAGCGCTCGGACGGCTCGTCAGCGGCGTCGTCCACGACTTCAGCAACCTGCTGACAGCGATCGGCGGATCCACGGAGCTCGCGCTCCTCGAGGCCGGCTCGGCCTCGCAGCGCGGGGACCTCGAAGAAGTGCTGAAGGCCAGCCATCGGGCGGCGGCGCTGACCCGCCAGCTGATGTCCTTCAGCCGCCGCGAGAAGCTCGAGCCGCAGGTACTCAATCTGAACGGGGTCATCGCGGACGCGGGCTTCCTGCTGCGCCGGCTGATCGGACCCGACATCGAAATCTCGTTCACGCTCGCCGACAATCTTCAGCCGATCAAAGGACATGTCGGACAGCTGGAGCAGGTCCTCGTCAACCTCGCGATCAACGCGCGTGACGCGATGCCGGCCGGCGGCCGCCTGACCTTCGAAACCGCGAATCTCGCGCCGGATGCTTTTGTGCGACTGGTCGTCAGGGACACCGGGATCGGGATGGACGAGCCGACGAGAGCGCGCCTGTTCGAACCGTTCTTCACGACCAAGGAACCGGGCAAGGGCACCGGCCTCGGCCTCGCCACCGTGAACAGCATCGTCGGCCACGCCAACGGCCGCATCGGCGTCGAGAGCGAACCCGGCGTCGGCACCACGTTCAATATCGATTTTCCAGTGACGACGTAGTGTCCGGCTTCAGCCGGACACTACGTCGCGGGGGCCCAGAAAGGGCC
>DATATJ010000153.1:0-2776 GCA_036268855.1 Vicinamibacterales bacterium | reverse complement strand
CACTGAAACCGGGTGGCGAGGACGGTCAGTGACATTACTCAGGATCAGGGCTCAGGGCTCAGGACTCAAGACTCAGGCTGTGGCCCCTTGGCCCCGGTCTCTTTGCTCGTAAGCTTTTTCATATACGCCTCGAGCTTGTCGTTCTCGTATTTCACCGTGTTGAGAAACAGGCTCTCGGCGAGATAGGTGCGGCGCTCGGTCTCGTCCATCTGGGTGATGAGGTGCTGAATCTCCTTCACCATGTCCTCGAAGGATCGTTCCAGCTCGCGCTTTGCGGTCACCTCGCGATAGAGCGCCTCCATGACGGAGAGCAGGTCGCCGTCGAGGGCGATCTCGGTGCCGGTGGTGGTCTTGATGGTGCGCATCGCTTAAGCCCCGAAGCTTTTGACGGCGCTCGGCTCGTCCGCGTGTATCTCGATGAAGTTCTGCGCCCCCGTCATCGTCAGCATCGTTTCGACCCGTTTCTGGACGCCGGACAGCTTCAGGTGACCGCCGGCGCTGTGCACCTGCCGGTACAAGTCCATCAGGCAGCCGATCGTCGCGCTGTCCACGTAGGTGACCGGCGACAGATCGATGATGATCTCGTGCTTGCCCGACGCGATCAGGCCGGTGACGGCCGACGCGAAGTCGGACAGGATCGGATACATCAGGCGGGCTTCGCCGACGCGGACGATCGAGATGTCGCCGGCCTGTTCGGTTTTGACGTTCATCAGTAAGCTCCCGTGCGTGTGCGGTGGCCTGGATCGGATCCCTTCGATCCCGAACCGGTTGGACTGTAGTCGTCGCCGCGCAGCTTCTTGATCTGCCGCGCCAGTTCCGTGCGGCCGCGATTGATGCGCGATTTCACGGTGCCTTCCGGCAGCCGCAGCCGGTCGGCGATCTCCTGATACGACAGCTCCTGGATATCGCGCATCAGCACGGCGGTGCGCAGTGTGTCGGGCAGCGCCGCGAGCGCCTGGCGTAGCAGCACTACACGGTCGCGCTGTTCGAGCGCCTGCACCGGGCTGACCTCGCGCGAGGCGGGCGCCAGCTCGTTGGCGTCCACGTCGCGATCGATCGTCTCGCGCTCCTTGCGCACGCTCCGGTAGTGGTCGATGCAGAGGTTGCGGCTGATGCTGATCAGCCACGTCTGAAAGTTCGCGCGCCGATCGAACGTGTCGAGCGACTTGAAGATCTTCAGGAAGATGTCCTGCGTCAGATCTTCCGCCTGGTCGTGTTTGCCGACGAACTTATAGGCGACGTTGAACACCTTCCGCCAGTACTGACGAACGATGAGCTCCCAGGCGTGCTGATCGCCGCGCAGGCACCGCTGAATCAGCGCTTCGATCGAGTCGCCAGACGACGATGGCGCGGGCGGCAGGTCCGAGGGCATGAAGGATTGAGTAGAATACCGTACCACATTGAACCCCTCGAACGGCTTCTTCACCCGCCAGCACGAACTGGTCTGCGACGGCGTGCCGCTCCGCGCCATCGCCGAGGCGGTCGGCACGCCGGTGTACGTCTACAGCGCCGCCACCGTGCGGGCGCGCTATCGCGCGCTCGACGCGGCGTTCGGCGACTATCCACACCAGCTCCACTACGCGCTGAAAGCGAATTCCGGCCTCGCGATCGCGTCGCTGCTGCGCGAGCTGGGTAGCGCCGCCGACGCCAACTCGCTCTGGGAAATCGAGCTGGCCTGTAGAGCGGGGTTCTCGCCCGATCAGATCGTCTTTACCGGCGTCGGCAAGACCCAGGCGGAGCTCGAAGCCGCCGTGCCCATGGGCCTCAAGGCCATCAACGCCGAGTCGGCCGGCGAGCTCGCGCGCATCGAGGCCATCGCGCAGCGCCTGCAGCGCGCGGCGCGTGTGGCCGTGCGCGTCAACCCCGATATCGACGCGAAGAGCCATCCGCACATCTCGACCGGCCTCAAGGTCAACAAGTTCGGCGTGCCGCTCGAGGAAGCTCGTACGCTGCTCGGCGCGATCGCCGGCCGGCCGTCGCTGAAGCTGGTGGCCGTGCACGTGCACGTCGGGTCGCAGATCACGACCATCGATCCGCTTCGCCGCGCAGCCGCCGTGGCGGCGCGCCTGAGCCGCGAGCTTGCTGCCGCGGGCGTTGCACTCGAATACGTGGACGTCGGCGGAGGGCTCGGGATCGCGTACGACGACCAGCAGGTGGCATCCGCGGACGAGTACGTCGCGGGGCTGATCGCCGAAGTGCGCGACACCGGCCTGCCGATCGTGGTCGAGCCGGGCCGCGCCATCGCCGGGCCGGCCGGCGTGCTCGTCGCGCGCGTGATCGACATGAAGCCGCGCAACGCGCTGAGCGAGTTCGTGGTCATTGACGCGGGCATGACGGAGCTGATGCGTCCGGCGCTGTACGGCGCGTATCATCGCATCGAGGCGGTGACCCCGCGTGCGGGCGCCCAACGGATGTACGAGCTCGTGGGACCCGTCTGCGAGAGCAGCGACGTCGTCGGGCGCGATCGCATGCTGGCGCCGCTCGAGGTCGGCGACCTCGTGGCCATTCGCGACGCGGGCGCGTACGGCGCGGCGATGGCGTCCAACTACAACCGGCGCCCGCTGCCGCCAGAAGTGCTCGTGGACAACGGCACGTGGCGGACCATCAGGCGGCGGCAGACGCTGGACGACATGCTGACGCTCGAACGCCAGTTGAAAGCGTAGCGCGAGGGCTTCAGCGAAGGAGTAACGCGAAGGCTTCAGCGAGGAGTAGCGCGAAGGCTTCAGTCGAGGAGTAGCGCGAAGGCTTCAGTCGAGGAGTAGCGCGAAGGCTTCAG
>DATATJ010000152.1:0-2909 GCA_036268855.1 Vicinamibacterales bacterium | reverse complement strand
AGGACGCTGACGGCGATGGCGTTCGTCCAGTGGCAGAGCCGAACCGCCCAGGGGTGCTCGTAGACGGGACGCGCATTCGAAGTGGGCTCCATGCTACAGCCCCCCGTACCAACTGTAGCCTTGGTCGCTCCAGTACCCGCGCTTCGCTGGCAGGACGTGCGTGACGTCGAGCGTCAGCAGGTACTTCGCCTGCTTGTATCCCAGCTTGGTGGGCAGGCTGAGCCGCAGCGGCGCACCGTGGCCCCGATCGAGCGGCCGGTCGTACATTTCGTAACACAGCAGCGATTGCGGCTGACGGGCCGTCGCCATGTCGAGCGACTCGTAATAGTCGTCGGCGCACGTCACGGTGATGAAGCGGGCGGCCGGATCGGCCCCGACGATGTCGAGGAAGTCGACGAGCCTCGCGCCGCCGAACCGGCCGATCGCATCCCAGCCCTCCACGCACACGTGTCGCGTGTTCTGCCTGAACTTCGGCAGCGCACGAATCTGATCCAGCGTGAAACGGCCAGGCCGTGCAACAGCACCGCCGACGACCAGGGCCCAGCGATCGAAGTCGATGGGAGGCTCGCGGATGTCGTAGCCGTTGTACGGGAACCGCTCGAACGGCACCACATCGGCCTCTGCGAACGTCGGCGCGCGGTGCCCGCGGCGGAACAGCAGCTGCGACGCGCGATCGCTCCAAGCCACACCAGCATCGAGCAGATCGTCTCGAAGCGACGGCACGGCGAAGCCGGCCAGCAGCAGGAGCGGGCTCAATTTCAGCAGCTCGCGGCGGGTGCGCATGCGCCTACAATACCCGAACACCCCGGGCTTATTCCCGACAGGGTCCGCCCCCGCCGGGAATCATCGCGTCGCGCTAGGGCGGCGCTTCGCTTTGACGATCCGCTTGCGCGTCCTGGCCACGCGCGGTCGACAGCCACACTTTGATTCAGGACGAAGTGTGCGTGCCTTGGACCGCGGCACACTACGGGCATGCATCAGGACGCGCCGGCCAGCCATCCTTCGACATCTCCTGCCGACACCCCGCCGACCCGCCGAGACGCCCTCGCAGCCATCGGCGCGGCCGGCGCCGCTCTGGCGCTGGGCGCGGGCGACGCGGCCGCTCAAGCCGTCAGGAGGACACCCGTGAAACTGATCTGCGTCATCCGCTACCAGATTGATCCGTACCAGCGCGAGGCGTTCAAGGAATACGCCCACAACTGGGGAACGATCATTCCGCGGTGCGGCGGCCATTTGCTCGGCTATTTCCTGCCGTTCGAAGGCACCAACGACATCGGCTGGGGCTTGATTGGATTCGAGAGCCTGGCGGCGTACGAGACGTATCACCGCCGCATCGCGGCCGACCCGGAAGGTCGGGCGAATTTCGCGCTGGCGCAGACCAAGCGCTTCATCATTCGCGAAGAACGGAATTTCGTCGAAGTGGTGGACGGCACGTTCGAGATCCCGGCTGCGCTGACAGCGACGCGCTGAGAGGCCCTCCGCCGCCGCTTGACCACCGTGTATAAATTAGCTAATATGCTAACTATGCAAGGAGGCGAGGCCCGGCGATGACCGTCTCGAATCGCGTGTTCCGCGCCCTCGCCGACGGCACCCGCCGCGACATCCTCCGGTGGCTCCGCGACGGTCCCCTCACGTCCGGCGAGATCGCCGCGCACTTCGACTCGAGCTGGCCGACCATCTCTCGCCACCTGGCCGTGCTGCGGGAGGCCGGCCTCGTCGAGACCGAACGCCACGGGCAGGAAATTCGATACGAGCTCAACACGTCCGTGTTTCAGGACGTCATTCAGCATCTGATCGAGTGGACGAAGCCGAAAGCCGAACGGGCCGGACGCCGGAACCGGGCGGCCCATCGACCCAACCGACAGGAGGCGTGATTTGCCTTCGAGACGATCGCCGCACGTCGTCGTCATCGCAGCGGGCTATCTGCTGGGCGCGATCCTGTACGGGCGCCTCCCGGCGCACATCCCGCCGCTGATGGCCTTCTCGGGCTTCGGGCCTGTCTGGCTGGGACGGCCGATGTGCGCGTTTCTGTTGCCGACGGCGTCAGCCGCTACCTACGTCCTGTTGCGCAGCCTCGGCCCGGCGGCATCAGAGCCACGTGCGAGCTGGCCAGGCGCCGCCGCCGCCTACGATGCGGTGATGTTGCGGATCATCGTGTTCCTCCTGGGCATCCACGCCATGGTTCTGGCAGGGCTGCTGGGCATGCTGCGCGGCAGCCATTGGGCCGCGCAGATTGTCCCGCTGCTGCTGGGGGCCACCATGATCACGATCGGCAATCTGCTGCCTCAAATGAAACCGAACGCGGCGATTGGCATCCGCACATCGGCCACGTTGTCCAATCGCACGCTCTGGGCGCGGACGCACCGGACGGCCGGATACGTCGTCGTCGTCCTCGGCGCTCTGACCGTCGTCGCGGGGCTGGCGATCCCGCCGCCGATCGGGTCCGAGATGACCATCGCGATTGCCCCCGCCGCCGTTCTCGGCGCGGCGGCGCTCCTGTTCTTCTCGAAGAAGCGCATCAGCATCTGAGACCGGCGAAAGCCGCGACTGCGACGCGGCTCTTCCGGCTCACGGGCTGACGTGGTCGAGGACGGCCGTCGTCGCAGCGCTCGTCGTGTGGCTGGTGACGGCGAGTCCTGCGTAGACCGTAGACCCCATCGTGATCGATGCGCTGCCGATCGTCGTCCACGCGGACCCATCCGCGGATTCCGACGCCGTGAACGTGCTGCCGTTTCGCTGGAGGCGTATCCAGCGCGGCGGCGCCGAGGTCGATCCGCTCGTGTTCAGCGAGCTCCCACCAGCGGTGGGGCGCCACTGCAGCGCGACCCCTTTGGCCGCCGACACGAGCGCGAACGCGTGGCTCGAGTTCGCCGCCAGCGATTCGCGGATCATCACGCCCGCCTTCGACC
>DATATJ010000151.1:0-3204 GCA_036268855.1 Vicinamibacterales bacterium | reverse complement strand
TCGCCGGCCAGCGCGTCCCGGAACAGGCTGGCGGCCTCGTGCGCGTGGCCCGCGTTCAGGGCCTCGAACGCCGCTCGTTCCAGCAACGCCGTCTTCGGATCCACCTGCGCGGCCGGCAGAGTGGCGCAGCACAACACGCTGATTGCCACGGCCCACAACGGCTGTCGCAGAAATGTCACTGGGCACGATTATAGGGGCGACGTTATCGTTTTCTAATGGTCCAGATGCTATTCTTACCGGACTTCCGCCGATGCCCCAACCTGCCTCCGCACACATCGAAGAAGGCGTCATCGAGGTGCTCAAGAACGTGAGCCGCCGCCCGATCGAACCGACCCTCAGCAGCGACCTCGTCGCGGATCTGGGGCTCGATTCCCTCCAGGTACTCGAAGTGATCGCCGAGCTCGAAGATCGCTTCGACATCTCGATTCCCCTGAACGACGTGCCGGCTACCCGGACCGTCGCCCAGGTCATCAGCGAAGTGGCGCGGATCGTCGAGGGGCGGGCGAACACCTGATGCCCCGATTGCGCACGCTGCCCGAAGCGCTGTCTGCCGCATCGCACACGGATCACGGGTTTGTGTTTCTCGCCGACGGCGGGGAAGTGCGCCGCTCGTTTGCGGCGCTGCGGCACGATGCGCTCGGCGTCGCGCAGGCGCTCATCGCGCGCGGTCTCCGCCCGGGCGACCTGGTGGCGCTCGTCATCGCCGACGCCGAGCCGTTTCTCACCAGCCTCTTCGGCGCGTCGCTGGCCGGCCTGATCCCCGCGTCGCTCTATCCGCCCGCGACGATGAGCGATCTGCCGCGCTACGTCGAGCAGACGGCGGGCATTCTCCGCACTGCCCGCGCCTGCGCCGTCGTCACGACCGCCGCGCTGCAGCCGTCGTTCGAAGCATTGCGCGCGGATTGTCCCGATCTGGCGCTCGTGCTTTCGCGCGAGGAGCTCGACGCGCCGCCGGTCGAATCGTCGGCGCGCATCATGCTCGACGACCTCGCGTTCGTACAGTTCACGTCGGGTTCGACGTCTGCGCCGAAAGGCGTGGCGCTCACACATCGCAGCCTGGCGGCGAATATCGAAGCGATCAACGGCCCCGGCGGCCTCGGCGTGCGGCCGGACGATTCCGGCTTCAGCTGGCTGCCGCTGTATCACGACATGGGCCTGGTCGGGATGACGCTCGGCGCGTTGTACAGCGGGCGGACGACCGTGCTGATGCCGCCGCACACCTTCGTCAAGCGCCCGGTCACCTGGCTGCGCGCCATCTCGCAGTACCGATCGACGGTCAGCTTCGCGCCCAACTTCGCGTACGACCTCTGCGTACGGCGGGTCAAGGCACGCGATCTCGACGGGCTGGATCTCTCCTGCTGGCGGATCGCCGGCTGCGGCGCTGAACCGGTGCACGCGCCGACGCTCGCCGCCTTTGCCGACAAGTTCGCGCCGGTGGGGTTCCGCGACACCAGCTTCCTGCCCAGCTACGGCCTGGCGGAGCACGTGCTGGCCGCGACGTTTCCGCCGCACGGCCGTGCGCCTCGCGTCGAGTCGATCGATGCCGACGACCTGACCGATCGCCGCCTGGCGCGGCCAACGGCTGAGGGCGCCACCACCCCGCGCGTCACCATCGTCAGCTGCGGCATGCCGCTGCCAGACCACCAGATTCGGATAGTCGGCGAGGACGGACAGGAGCTGCCCGAGCGTGCCGTGGGCGAGATAACCCTGGCAGGGCCGTCGGTGATGCTGGGCTACTATAAAGAGGCGGCGCTGACCGCGGAGACGTTGTCCGAGGGGTGGCTTCGGACCGGCGACCTGGGATACCTGGCCGATGGCGAGCTGTTCGTCTGCGGGCGGGTGAAGGACGTCATCATCGTGAACGGGCGCAAGTACCACCCGCAGGACCTCGAATGGGGCGTCGACGACGTGGCCGGCGTTCGCCGGGGACGCGTGGTGGCGTTCGGCGTGCCGCAGGCGGGCGGTCCCGATCGCGTGGCGGTGGTGGCTGAGCCGAGCGGCACGGTCGGAGCCGACGTGCTCGTCGAGAGCATCAGGCGCCGCATCAGTGATTTGTGCGGGCTGTACGTGGACGACGTCGTGCTCGTGCCCAGCGGAGCGATCGGCCGCACGACCAGCGGCAAGGTACAGCGTGCCGCCACCAAGGCACGCTACGAGCGCGGCGACCTGGCGGCGACGGCGCCGTAGCGAAAGAGGGGCCGTACCCTTTTTTCGGCAGGTGGACGCAAAAGAGGGGTACGGCCCTTTTCCGGAGAACGGATGGATCTGCTCGATAAGCTGCGCGCGATCGAAAGACGCCGCGAGACGTTCGCCGACGCGTCCGCCATGCCGGGCGCCACCGTGATCGAACGGGTGCTCGGGCCGTGCGAGGTGTCGATCGGCGGTCGTCCCACGCTGATGTTCGGGTCGAACAATTATCTCGGCCTGACGATGCACGCGGACGTCATGGCCGCTGCCCGGGACGCCGTGACAGAATTCGGCACGGGCACGACCGGCTCCCGGACGGCCAACGGCACGCTCGCCATCCACGAAGAGCTCGAGCGCGAGTTCACCGAGTGGTTCGGCAAGCGTTACGGGCTGATCTTCAGCACGGGCTACCAGGCGAACCTGTCGATTATCGGCGCGCTCTGCGGCCCTGGCGACGTCATCCTGATCGACGGCGACAGCCACGCCAGCATCTACGACGCCACGCGCCAGACGGCGGCGCAGGTGGTCGCCTTCCGCCACAATTCTCCCGAGAGCCTGCGCAAGAAGCTCGAGCGTCTGCCGGCCGGCCAGCGTAACCGCCTCGTCGTGGCGGAAGGGCTGTATTCAATCCGCGGCGACGTGGCCCCGTTGCGCGAGATCGTGGACGTCTGCCGCGCGCACGGCGCGTACCTGCTGGTGGACGAAGCGCACTCGCTCGGCACGTACGGCGCCCACGGCCTCGGCTGCGCGGAAGCGCAAGGCGTCCTGGAGCACGTGGACTTCGTCGTCGGGACGTTCTCGAAGTCGCTCGCCGGCGTGGGCGGCGTCTGCGTGTCCGATCACCCGGAGCTGCGGGCGCTGCATTTCCTGGCGCGCGCCTATGTCTTTACCGCGTCGGGATCGCCGTCGAACGTCGCCAGTGTGCACGCCGCGGTCCGCATCGTGCGCGGCCATCCGGAGCTGCGCGATCAGCTCTGGTCGAACATCCGCCGGCTCCGGAGCGGACTGCAGGATCTC
>DATATJ010000150.1:0-39577 GCA_036268855.1 Vicinamibacterales bacterium | reverse complement strand
CCAACTGGGATGCGAGACTGGTAAACACGGCTCCCGGACAGCGCGCTCATCTGCTGGAAACGCTTGGAAGCACGATCGAGATCGAGCGAGCCCGTCGGAAGCGCAAGAAGAGTGGTTCCAGATCAATGCCCGGCCCATACCCCTGACAATTCACCTCGGCGCATAGTGAATTTCGCGTATCCCATCCACCGCTGTCGCGGAATCGCTTTCGCGTCCTTGACCATGAACGCGACCGACGCCAGTGTTTTGGGCACCGTGACGGCGTAGGGCGACACGTGTCGAGCGCGAAGTGCCCCGCCGCCAACACGTGCACGTCGGCGCTCGGCAGGGACGGCAGGAACGAAATTGTAGCGACACTCACGCCATCGGGATGACTCGAACGCCGGTTGCAACGAAGTGTCTCTGCGCCGTCCTTCTTTGCGCACTCCCGAATCCCACGAGACCCTCAAATCACATTTGCGCGCATAAGAATACGCTAAGCTCTGTCGCAATCGAGGGGTGGGCCCATGGATCTCGTGCAGCTCGAACACTTTCTCGGCGTCGTCGAAGCACGATCGTTCACGCGCGCGGCCGAGCGCGTGGGACGGACGCAGCCGGCGGTCAGCCAGAGCATCAAGAAGCTCGAGGACGAGGTCGGGGCGCTGCTCTTCGTGCGCGACCTCCACGATGTCTCGCTGACCGACGCCGGCAGGATTCTGGTCGAGTACGCGCGCAAGATGGTCCATGCGCGCGATGCGGCGATGCGGGACGTGGCCGCCCTGACGACGGTCAAGACGGGAAAGGTCAATATCGCCGCGCATGAATCGGCAGCGGTCTACCTGCTCCCCGCCGCCTTGCGGACATATCTAGGACGCTTCCCCGGCGTCAACGTCGGCATCGCGCGCACGCGTCTGGCTGACATTCCCCGGCAAGTGCTGGATCGCGAGGTTGATCTGGGGTTCGTGAAGGACGAACCGGGCTTTCATGGGCTCAAGTGGGTGGATGTGCACCTCGACGAGATGATCCTCGTCGCCGCGCCGGGCCACCCGCTGGTCGGACGCGAAAACGTGCGCATCCGCGACCTCGGCAACGAGCAGTTCGTGCTCCATCATCTGTGCAGCACGACGGAACAGACGATTCGCCAGCTGTTCCAGCAGCACGCCACGCGCTGCCGCATCGTCGCCGAGCTATTCAGCTTCGAGAACATCAAGAGCTTCGCGCAGGCGGAAGTCGGCATGGCCATCGTGCCGCGCATCACGGTGGCGACAGAACTGCGCGAAGGCCGGCTGGCGCACATCCCGGTCAGCGAGCTCCGGATCTCGCGCCGGACATTGATGATCCATCGCGATCAGGGCTATCTGTCCGAGTCGGCGCGCGATCTGATTGCGATCGTCCGCCGCTTCAACTGGGATCATCAGATCGGGCCGGCGAGCCAGCGCGCGGCACTCAAGCACCACGCCTGAAAGCACGCGCCTTCCCAGGGCGCGGACGTGGCTGTGTGAAAACACTGTGAACCGGGGCGCGCTGCTGGATTTTCCTGCGCGCTTTCCCCGTAAAAACAGACCGCCAATCGACGTTGCTTATCGGGCGATTCGCCGAATCAATGAGGCAGACCAATCGGCGGGTGCTAGGCTCCACGCGTCAGCACGTCGATCCGACCGCCGAGTTCCGTTCCGGTCGATTCGCGTCGCGTGGAGGTGAAGCATGAAGGCTCTGAAAACACTCGGGATCATCTTATTGGCCTTGGCCACTTTGCCCGCGCTGGCCAGCGCGCAGGGAGGCACCTGGACGACGATGAACGTGCCCTTCCGGGTTCAGGACGCGATGCTCATGATGGACGGCACCGTCCTGGCGGAAGAGTACACGACCGGCAACTGGTGGCGCCTCACGCCCGATGCCTCGGGCAGCTACGTCAACGGCACCTGGAGCGACGGCCCCGTGTCGTCGATGCCCGAAGGGTACGCGCCGTTGTACTACTGCTCGGCGGTCCTGCCGGACGGGCGGCTCGTCATCATCGGCGGCGAGTACAACTTCCAGGGCGGCGCGTACGTCGCGAACGAGCAGGCCAAGGGCGCCATCTACTCGCCGTCGACGAACACGTGGACGAATCTCCTGCCTCCCGCGGGTGTGACTCGCATCGGCGACTCCATGTGCACGGTCCTGCCGACCGGACCGCATGTGGGACAGCTCGCGCTCGGCCCGAACAGCAGCTCGAACATGTACGTGCTCGATCCCGCAACCCTCACGTGGACCATCCTCAACCCGACCGGCAAGACGGCCGGCGATCGGAACAGCGAAGAAGGCTGGACGGTGCTGCCCGACGGGACGCTCTTCGTCGTCAGCGCCAACGTCGGTTCGACCTCGCAGCGCTATATACCGTCGCTGAATCAGTGGGTCGATGGGGGCGTCAGCCCCGTCGCACTGCGCGACTCCTCGTCGCACGAGACCGGCGCGCAGGTGATGATGTACAACGGGTCGGTCTTCGCGGCCGGCGCCGCGCGCGCCACCGGCGCCAACGCGGTGTTCACGCCGCCCGTGTCGAGTGTCTCGGCGCCGGCTACCGGGCTCGGCACCTGGACGGTCGCGCCGCCGTTTCCGAGCAAGCCGGCTACGGTCGCGCCCCCGAGCACGACCTGCACCGGCGTCGCCCCGGATCTGATGTGTCAACTCGACGATGCCGACGCACCGGGCGTCGCGCTGACGAACGGGCGCGTCCTCGTGCCGGCGGCGCCCGGCGTCTTCAACAAGGACTCGTACTTCTTCGAGTACGACCCGACGGACAACTCGCTGAACGAAGTCGCGCGGCCGGACAATGCGTCCACCAAAATCCAATACCAGTACCACATGCTGCTGCTGCCAACGGGGCAGGTGTTCTCGCCAGACGGCTCCGCGCTCGTTCAGGTCTACACGATCGGCAGCGGAGGCCCGAGCGATGCCTGGCGGCCTGTCATCACCACGGCTCCGAAGAGCCTGAAGCCGGGCAGCACGTACAGCCTCTCGGGGATGCAATTGAACGGGCTGACGGAAGGGGCGTACTACGGCGACGACTATTCGTCGGCCACGAACTACCCGATCGTGCAGATCACGAATCGTGCGACCGGACACGTCTTCTGGGGCAACGCGCACGACCGCGACAATCTCAACATCACGCCCGACAGCACGATCATCACGACCAAGCTCGACGTACCGGCGGCGCTCGAATCGGGCACCAGCGATCTGGTCGTGATCGCCAACGGCATCCCGTCAGCATCGGTTGAAGTGAACCAGCCGCCGGCGGCTTCGGCGGCAGCGTCCAGAAGCACGCTGTGGCCGCCGAACGGCAAGCTCCTGCCGGTCGTGATCACCGGCACGATCACCGACTCCGGCGATTCGGGGATCGATCCGAGCTCGCTGAAGTACACGGTTGTCGACGAGTACGGCATCGTGCAACCGTCGGGGTCGTTCACGCTGAACTCGAACGGCACCTTCTCGTTCACCGTGATGCTGGCAGCCAGCCGCCACGACGACGATTTCGACGGACGCCAGTATCAGATCAAGGTGAGCGTCTCGGACAACGCCGGCAATCCGACGACGGTCACCGTCGTCGTGATCGTGCCGCACGATCAAGGTCACTAACGCGGATTCGACATCAGCGTAGACGTAGCGCGACGGCTTTAGCCGAGCGTTTCTGGCGCCGCGCGGCGCTTGGCTGAAGCCTTCGCGCTACATCGAATCGAAAACCGCGCTAACGATCGCCAGTCTCGGGTCGCCCGGTTCACTCCGGGCGGCCCGGGGATTTCGTCTTCAGCTGCGCGGCCGCCCTGGTGAGGTTGGCCCGCGCTTCGGGAAAGTCGGGACGAAACTGCAGCGCCGCCGCGAATCCATCCCTCGCGCGCACCAGGTCCCCTTCATAAGCCGCAATCAGACCCAGGCGAAAATGCGCTTGAGCGGAATAGTCGGCGTTCAGCGGCAGGCGGAGCGCCGCTTCCAGCTCCTCGCGAGCCGGCGCCAGGCGATTGAGCTGCAGAAGCGTCGCGCCCAGGCTGTAATGCGCCTCCGCGTACGCTGGATGGAGGCGCGCGGCTTCTGCGAAACAGGGCACCGCTTCGCCAGGCTTGTCCAACGCGATCAGCGCCAATCCCAGACTGTAGTAACCGAGCGGATTCCGCGGATTCAGCCGAAGTGACTCCCGATAGTACGGGACGGCGTCCTGGATACGCCCTTCGCTCGCCAGCGAGAACGCCAGAAGGTGCAGCGCCAGCGGATTGTCGTGCGTGATGGCGAGTGTGTGTTCCAGCAGGCCGACGCTGTTTTGCCAATAGCGGACCTGCGCTGATGCCGTGGCCGCAAGGATGGCGATCAATGCTGCCGCCAACCCGATGGTGGCTTGCGTGCGCACGCGGCCCTGCAACCAGAGCGCGCCTCCCCAGACGGCCATGACGAAGAGGCCCACCAGCGGCAGATAGGCGAATCGATCGGCGTGCGATTGCGCGCCAACCTGAATCAGACCGATTGTCGGCAGCAGCGTTCCGACAAACCACAGCCACCCGAACAGCAGAAACGGTGCACGAGCACGAAGCGACCACGCCAGTACGGAGAGGGCGGCGAGCAGGGCCGCCGACGTGACGAGAAGCGCGGGATGAACGCCCGCTTCGTACGGATACAGCGGCGCCAGCGGATGCGGCCAGATGGTCTGGCGGACATAGATCGCGTATGCCAGAACCGCGTGCTGCAGACGCTCGACCAGCGTGACGTGCGACAGGAAACTCATCGCGCCCGCGCGCCGCTGGCCCACGTAGGTGAACATGCTCGACGCCGCAGAAAGAATCAGCAGCGGCACTTTCTCGAGCAACAATCGGCCAGGTGAGGCGACGGCCAACCGTCCGAGCGGCCAGAAATCGAGCAGCAATAGCATCAGCGGCAGCGTGACGACGACCGGCTTGGACATCAAGCCGAGAACAAAAGCGGCCACGCACAGCAGATATCGCTTCCACGATGGGCGGCGCGCGTAGAAGGCGTAGGCGAGAATGGCCGCGAACCAGAAGAAGCCGGCCAGCAGCTCTTTGCGCTCCGCGATCCACGCGACCGGTTCCACGTGCAGCGGATGGACGGCGAACAGCGCGGCCACCAGACCGCTCCTCCAGAATGCGCCGGTCATGTACGCGAACGCGGCGAACACCAGCAGCGTGGTCAAAGCGTAAATGACGACGTTCGTGACGTGGTGTCCCGCGGAATTCAACCCGAACAACTGGCAGTCCATCATGTGGCTCAGCCACGTCAGCGGGTGCCAGTAGAAGAAATCGCTGGTGGTGAGCGCCCATCGCGCCCCGTCGAGGGTGAGACCTCTCTGGACCAGCGCGTTGTCGGTGACGTACGACGGGTCATCAAACGTAAAGAAGCTGTCTCCGATTGTCGGGCCGAACACGGCGAACACCATGGCCACGAGCGCCGCGCCGCTGAGAATCGTCGCGCGTTTTCTGTCTGAAGACGCTGCGCCCATCGGATCGGACGCCGGTCGGGCGTGCACGTGCGCGTTGCGGCGGACTGACTTCTTTGTCATGGCGTCGAACTGTGGGTCGTCCCTGCCGTAATACGGCACCGCAATTCGCCGCGGCCGCGTCGAATCCTATAGGAAGTCGGCTCGGGCCGCATCGTTGAGCACGGTTGTTTCATCCCCGCGTCACACACGCGCCACGACCCGCCAGTCTGAACAACATGATGCCCACGATGCTGCCGCAGGAGAGTGCCATGCGAGTGCTCACGATTGCCTTTGCTGTTTTTATCCTTTCCGTATCTTCGTCGTACGCGCAGAGCGACAGGCTCTACATCGCCGGCAGCGGCGGACCTGCCGCCGGCCCGGACGGCACATCGAGCGACACGTTCGGCGAAGTCGGCGTGCGCGTCGCGCCTCGTCTGTTCGTGTTCGGCGACGTGGGACAGATCCACAACCTGCAGCCGTCCGCCTTCCAGCCGGTTGTGGACAGCACGACCGCCCTGCTCACAGGAACCGGCCTCGACGTCAACGGCACGGCACGCGAGCCCGCCTGGTACACACTCGGCGGCCTCCGTTATGAAACGCCGGCGTTCAAGCGTGTATCACCGTATGTCTTCGGCGGCGTCGGCTTCGCGCGCGTGATTCCGGCGGGCCAATTCACATTCACCTCGGGCACCCTGCCCGGCGCCACGCCTGCGCCTGGCGACGATGTGACGCAGCAGCTGACCGCGCTCGGCGACTTCACCCAGCCTGCGGCGATGACCGCGCCCATGCTCTCGCTGGGCGGCGGCGTAGAAGTGCCGGTGATGAGCCATTTGAGCTTGGACGCCGGCTATCGATACGACCGCATCGCGACGGACACGCCGCTCAACACGCACGGCGCCACCTTTGGATTCGGCTACCGGTTCTGACCATGCACATCCCCACACGTCTCGATCCCACCGGCGCGGTGATCCTTCTGCTCGCCGGCACTCTCAACGCCACCTGCGTGGCCGACGTCGATCGCGCGCTCGAATCGGCGAAGCAGCACCGGCGACCCGTCGTGCTCGATTTGAGCAAGGTGCGGCTCGTCGATCGTCCGACGCTGGAATACCTGCTCGACGTCGTGTCGGCCGACGTGCGGTTCGTCAACTGTCCGGAGTACCTGCGGTACTGGATGAGCCGGGCGGTCGAGAGCGGGACGGCCGACTGACAGCGGTCGTGCGACCTGGAGACTTTCGCGACGGAGGAGCGGCAGGCGCGAGGTCTCGCAGGCCCGTGGCGAATGCGGGCGCGGTCGCGGACAGGTGGCGGCGCAGCAATCGGAACGCCGTGAGCATCTGCGCGTAGCTGAAGTTCGCATTGCGCCCGCTCGGATTGGGCAGGACGAATACGTCGGCGCGTTCGAACTGCTCGCGCTGCGGCCCGAGCACGACGGCCTGCGGCGCGGGACGGCCGAACACCGCCCGGTAAAGCGTGACGCCTACAAACGCCACAACGAGCGGACGCCAGCGGCGGACCTTCCGCCGCAGGCTGCGCTCGCCGGCCGCGTATTCGGAGGGGCCCAACGCATCGATGCCGGGTGTGGGACGCGCGACGAGATTCGTGATGCCGATGCCGAACTCGGGCAGCCGGTGATCCTCCGCATGGCGAATCGGCTCCGGCACGAGACCCGATTCGTGCAGCAGCTTCCAGAATCGGTTCGACGGCCCCGCGAAGTGGTGCCCGACCTGGGCGGACCGCATCCCCGGATTGATGCCGACGAGCAGCAGACGTACGGGCACGCGGACGCGATCGGGCAGCCCCTTCGCGCTTCGATCCGGCCTTTCGCGCCCCGTCCGCGCTTTACTTCCCACTCTGCTTGAATCCAGCCGGAACCGCCACGTCGGCCGCCGTCACATCCGTCACGACCTTGAGGACATCGTTCGTCATCGTCATGAACGTCGCGCGCGCCTTGCTCCCGTCGTCGCCGCCCGCGGCCTTCTTCTGGATCTTCTTCGCCATGAAGCCGCCGAGCATGCCGCCGACGCTCGACGGCGGCTTGGACTTGTTGTCGTCCTCTTTCGCCTTGGCCTCGGCGGCCATCTGTTCGGCCGACTTCACGGCGTCGAGCGTCGTCACGGTCTGGACGGGCGTGCCATCGAGCTTCGCGCCCTCGGCCGACATCCGGGTCATCGCCTGCTTCATGTAGGGGTACATCGCGGCGGCGGTGGCCATCTGATCGGGGGACGCGCCGGCGACCATCGGACCGAACAGCATCTGCGCGTAGCGCATGTCGAAGTCGGCGATCTCCTTCATCGCCGGAACCCTCGGTCCCAGCCACATGTCCGAGGAGAGCACCAGGCCGCCGCTCTCTTCGAGCGTCTTGTCCTTTTCGCGGACCGTGATGGTCATCACCGATTCGTGCGTCTCGAACCCGTTGATCGTCCTGGTCTGGCCGGTGTTCTTGACATCGAAATCGACGTCCACCTGCGGTTGCTGCTCCTGCTGCGGACTCTCGGCGGGCGCGGGACTCTCCGGCTTCGCCTGCGCCTGCTCTTTCCGCGCCTCCTCCTCCGCTTTCTGCTTCGCCTCTTCCATCTGGCGCCGCAGCTCGGCGAACGTGGTAACGCGATACGTCTTTTTCTTCACGTCGAGGTCGTACACTTTCTGTTCGCCGAGATCGACGATCTGGCCGACCGTGTCGTTCAGCGTGGCCTTCCGATCGCCTTTCACTGCCACAGTGGACGTTACGCCTTCGCGCGCGCCCTTGCCGCCAAACAGATTGAACATCCGGCCGAGCATGCCGGCGAACTCGACGCGCGCCCTTTCGTCGGCGCGCACGTCAGCGCGGACGGCGGGGACAGCCGCCACGAGCAGTGTGAGAACGAGAACAACGGTGAGTCGCGCGCGGTTCATAGGAGTCCTCCCTTCGGGAGCCTGGATTTTACTCTGCCGAGGAGCATCGTGATCGAGACGACGCACGGCGCCCAGAACAGCGTCAGGTGCCAGAAGCCCATTCGCTCGAAGAGGAAGCCGCCGAGGGCCGGTCCTCCCAGCAGGCCGGCGCCCCACGCCATGTTGTACAACCCGTAGCCGACGCCGAAGGAGCCGACGCCCGCCTTCGATGTCGCGTCGGCCATGTAGGCGAGCGATGGGGTGATCACGAGCGCGACCGTGGCCGCTTCGAGCGCGTAGAAGGCGACCGCGGACTCGTAGCTCCAGGTGCGGCTGAGGATCGGCAGCGTGCACGCGACGAGCACCAGGCCAATCATCGTCAGGCGGCGGCCGCCCCAGCGATCGACCAGACGCCCGTAGATCGGGTGCAGCACGGTCGAGACGACGGCGCCCAGGCCGAAGATCAGCCCGATCCGAGCCGGTCCGATGCCAAGCGTCGCGGACAGAAACAGCGGCAGCACCGGCTCGAGCATCGAGATCGTCGCGGACGCCGCCACCACGGCGGCGGCGCACGCCGCGACGGCGGGATCGCGGAGCACGTCCACAATGGCAACGACCTCGCGATCGGTGTGCTGCGGCGGAAGCTCGAGCCAGAGGAACGCCACGGCGCCAACCACCGCGAGTCCGGACACGACGAGAAACGGCAGGCGGATGCCGCCGGCCTCGTAAAGCCAGCCGCCCAGCGTCGGCCCGAACATGAACGCGAAGTTGGTGCCGGCCATCACCATGCCCATCACGCGGCCGCGCTCCTCGGATCCGTACAGATCCGCGATCAACGCGAAGCCGACGACCCACGTCACCGCGTCGGCGGCGCCCTGGACGAGACGGGCGGTGAAGAGCCACTCCAGGCTGGTCGCGAACGCGAAGAACAGCGTCGCGACCGCGAGCGCCAGCAGGCCTCCGACCAACGGTGCGCGGCGGCCGATGCGATCCGACACCGCACCCATCGGCATGGACACGGTCAGCAGCGTCACCCCGAACGACGCGAAGAGGAAGCCGATCGTCGTCGGCGACGCGCCGAGGCGCCGGCTCAAGTCGGGCAGCACGGGCACCGCGATCGAGTACGCGACGATGTCAGTGAAGGTCGCGAAGGTGACCAACGCGACGGCCACGCCGCGCGATTGTCTGAGGGTCATGGGTAATTCGAACGACAGCGAACCACGAAGAACACGAAGACACGAAGTTCACGCCACGATGTACACACTCTATTCGTGTTGACTTCGTGAGCTTCGTGGCCTTCGTGGTTTACGGCCCGGGAACTATCCCTGATGCTTCTTCAACAGCAAACATCCGAGCGGCGGCACGAACAGCCGCACCGACTGGTCGAAGCCGTGCGCGCCAGCTGGCTCGCTCCAGACACCGCCGCCGTTGCCGAGATTGCTCCCTCCGAAGAGGGCGCTGTCGCTGTTGATCAGCTCGGCGTAGAAGCCCGCTTCGGGCACGCCGATGCGGTACTCGGCGCGCGGGATCGGCGTGAAGTTGAAGATCATCACGACGAAATCGCGCGGATCGCGCGCGTAGCGGACGATCGACACGACGCTGTTCTCGTTGTCGTTGCAGTCGATCCAGCGGAAGCCGGCCGGGTCGAAGTCGCCTTGATGGAGCGCCGGCTCGGCGAGGTACTGCTGATTCAGCGCCTGCACGTACGCCTTCATGCCCGCGTGCGCCGGATCGTCCAGCAGATGCCAGTCGAGGCTGCGATCGTGGTTCCACTCGCGCGACTGGGCGAATTCGTCGCCCATGAACAGCAGCTTCTTGCCGGGGTGTCCGTACATGAATCCGTACAGCACGCGCAGCGTCGCGAACTTCTGCCAGCGATCGCCCGGCATCTTGTCGAGCATCGGCCCCTTGCCGTGCACGATCTCGTCGTGCGAGAAGGGCAGGATGAAGTTCTCCGTGTGCATGTAGAGCGCCGCAAAGGTCACCAGGTTGTGCGCGTACCGACGATAGATCGCGTCCTTGTGCGAGTACTCGATCATGTCGTGCATCCAGCCCATGTTCCACTTGTAGGTGAAACCGAGCCCGCCGAGATGCACGGGCCGGCTGACGCCCGGGAAGGCCGTCGACTCCTCGGCGGCCGTGATCGAACCGGGATGCTCGCCGTGCGTGAGGGTGTTCAGCTGCTGAAGAAAGCTGATGACGTCGAGGTTTTCGCGCCCGCCGAACCGATTCGGGATCCACTCGCCGGGCTTTCGCGAGTAGTCGAGATACAGCATCGAGGCGACCGCGTCCACGCGCAGGCCGTCGACGTGGTACTCCTCCAGCCAGAACAGCGCGTTCGAGAGCAGGAAATTCCGGACCTCGTTCCGGCCGTAGTTGAAGATCAGCGTGCCCCAGTCCTGGTGCTCGCCCTGCCGCGGATCGGCGTGCTCGTAGAGCGCCGTGCCGTCGAATCGCGCCAGGCCGTAGTCGTCTTTGGGAAAATGGCCCGGCACCCAGTCGAGAATCACGCCGATGCCCGCCTCGTGACAGGCGTCCACGAACACCTTGAAGTCGTCGGGCGGCCCGAACCGGCTGGTCGGCGCGAAGAACCCGAGCACCTGGTATCCCCACGATCCCGAGAACGGATGCTCCATCACGGGCAGCAGCTCGACGTGGGTGAAGCCCATCTCCTTGACGTACGGCACGAGCACCCGCGCCATCTCGCGATACGTCAGGAACCGGTTGCCCTCCTCGGGTACGCGCGCCCACGATCCGAGATGCACTTCGTAGATCGACATCGCGCTCGACAGCCAGCCGCGCTTGGCGGGACGCGCCATCATCCAGTCCTGGTCGCGCCATTGATGACCGCTGATGTCGTAGACAATAGCCGCAGACCGCGGCGACACCTCGAACGCGAACCCGAACGGATCGGTCTTCTTCAGCAGCGCGCCGGCGTGCGTGCGGATTTCGAACTTGTACTTCTCGCCATCCGGCAAATCCGGGATGAAAATCTCCCAGATCCCGTTCGGCATCAGATGCCGCATCGCGTGCACCCGGCCGTCCCACCCGTTGAAGTCGCCGACGACGCTGACGCGATCGGCGTTCGGGGCCCACACCGCAAAATGCACACCGGTGCTCGTGCCCACTCTGACGCGATGCGCGCCCAGCTTGTCGAACGCGCGATGGTGCGTGCCTTCCGCGAGCAGGTGCAGATCGAAGTCGGTGAGCACGCGACCGTAGCGATACGGATCGTCCAGCTCGACGACGGTGTCGCCAGCGAACGTGTAGCGCAGCCGATAGTCGAGCGTCAGCGGCGCGCCCGGATCCCCGCCGGCGACGACCGCCTCGAAGACGCCGGCCGGCTCCCGCCGCGTCATCGGCTGGAGCGCGCCGGTCGCCATCACGCGGATGTCCGCGGCTCGCGCGTGCGGATGATAGACGCGCACCACGACCCCGGCGCCGTCGTCCGAGGTGTGGGGTCCGAGCACGGCGAACGGGTCGCGGTGCCGGCCGTCGGCAATCGCGGCGAGGGCGTTATCGAGATCCGCTGGGTGTCCGACGGCCATGTCTCGCCGATCTTATCGGCTTTTGTGTTAGAACAGCTGCGGTCGGCCGGCGGCCCTGAAGGCCCGCCGCGTCAGCCGCGAACTCATAGCGCGGGATCATCGTCCCGCCCGGAGGCTTCATGTCGTCAAAACGCCAGCAAATCGGACGCCGACGCTTCATTCAGGCGGTGCCAGCCGCGGTCGCCGCGTCGGTCGTCCTGCCATCGATCCTTCCCTCGATCGCGCCCGGCTCCAGCCCGGCCGCTCAAGGCCAGCGCGGCGCGGCACCGCCGAAGTTCGGCAAGGACGCGCTCAAGGGCGCGGAGGAAGTGATCGACATCCACCTGACGGATGCCGAGGAGGAGGCGGCGCTGCCGGGCGCCAGCCGCAATCGCGACAGCTACGACGAGCTGCGCAAGCTCGACGTGCCGATGGACACGGAGCCGGCCATCGCCTTCCACCCGGCATTGCCTGGCAAGGAGCCCAAAGGTCACTCGACGCGCAACGCCAAGCTCGTCGTCGGACGCCCCGGGCACGTTGCGGTGTCCTCGAATCTCGAAGATCTCGCGTTCGAGCCGGTCACCGTGCTGGCGTCGTTGATCGAGAGCCGGAAGGTAAGCTCGACCGACCTCACCAACATGTATCTCGGCCGCTTGAAGCGGTACGGCGATCCGCTGCACTGTGTCGTCACGCTCACCGAAGAGCTCGCGCGCGAGCAGGCGGCGAACGCCGACAAGGAAATCAAGGCGGGACATTATCGCGGACCGCTGCACGGCATCCCGTTCGGCGTGAAGGATCTCTTCGACACGAAAGGCATCAGGACGACGTGGGGCGCCGAGCCGTACGAGCACCGCGTGCCGGACGGCGATGCCACGATCGTCGAGCGGCTGCGCGAAGCCGGCGGCGTCCTCTGCGCGAAGCTTTCGATGGGCGCGCTCGCCCAGGGCGGCGTCTGGTTCGGCGGATCGACGCGCAATCCGTGGGCGCCCGACACCAGTTCGAGCGGATCCTCGGCGGGCCCAGGTGCCGCGACGTCGGCCGGCCTCGTCGCGTTCGCGGTCGGCACGGAGACGCGCGGCTCGATCATCTCGCCGTCGTCCACCTGCGGCGTCGTCGGTCTGCGGCCGACGTACGGCCGCGTGAGCCGGCACGGTGCGATGGCGCTGTCGTGGACGATGGACAAGATCGGGCCGATGTGCCGGAGCGTCGAAGACTGCGCGTTGGTGTTCAACGCGATCTACGGCGCCGACGGCCGCGATGGCACCGTCGTCGACGCGCCGTTCGCGTGGAACCCGGACGTACCGCTGTCGAGCCTGAAGATCGGGTACATCGCGAAGGAGTTCGAGGCATCCGCGGCAAACCCCGGGGGCGGCGGGCGCGGCGGCGGAGGGCGCGGCAGTGTGGATCCGGAGACCGCGCGGCGCCGGGCCGAGGCGCAGCGGACGCTGCTGAACGAGGCGCTGGATGTGCTCCGCGCGCAGGGCGCGAAGCTCGAGCCGATGGAACTGCCCGACTTCCCCGCCAACACGCTCAACTTCATCCTCGACGCGGAAGGGGCGGCGGCATTCGACGACCTGACGCGCAGCGGCGCGGTGAACGAGATCAAGGGGAGCTCGTGGGGCAATACGTTTCGGACGTCGCGATTCGTGCCCGCCGTGGAGTACCTGCGCGCGCAGCGCGCGCGGACGCTGCTGATTCAGCAGATGGACGCGCTCATGTCGAAGTACGACCTGTTCGTCTCGCCGACCGGGAGTGCCTCGCTCGGGATCACGAACCTGACCGGGCATCCGGCCGCATGTCTCAAAGCGGGATTTGTCGACGGGACGCCGCGCGCGCTCATGATCACCGGCCGGCTGTACGAAGAGGCCGCCATCCTGCGGCTCGCGCTCGCCTACGAGCGGGCGACCAAGTGGCACACCATGAACCCGACGCTCGACGAGAACATCAAGCGGATGAAGACGGCCGACGGGCTGGAGCAATAGAAGGAGTGGAGGGCGGGCCGGCCCGCCCTTCCGCCCGCTCTGAGGACCTATTTCGCGATCACGGCTTTTTTGACGTAATCCAGCTTCGGAAACTTCGCCTTCAGATAGGTGTTCCCCTCGCTCTGGATGCTGCCCTGGTTCGGCTGCTCGCCGTACTGCGCGTTGATCTTGTCGACGACGTCCATGCCCGACACGACCTCGCCGAACGGCGCGAAGCCCTGGCGGTCGAGAGTCGCGTTGTCCTTGAAGTTGATGAAGACCTGCGTCGTGCGCGTGTTGGGACCCGCCGTCGCGAACGTGATGAACCCCTTCTTGTTGCTCTGCTTGACCGGGTCGTCGGTGAGGTTCGCCTTCTGCCACGCCGCTGCGATCGCCGGATCGCCGCTGATCCCGAACTGCACCATGAAATTCGGCACGACACGGAAGAACCGGCCATCGTCGAAGAAACCGTTCTTCACGAGATTGTAGAAGCGGTCGGCGCCCTTCGGCGCCCAGTCGCGGTGCACTTCGACGACGAACGTCCCCGCGGAGGTATCGAAGGATGCCTTGTAGGTAGCGGGTGCCGTTTCGGTCAGCTGCGACGGCGTTCTCAGCTTCGCTTTGCTGAAGTCCACCTTCCCCGCCTGCCCCGCAAACGCAAGCGAGGCCGCGAGCACGAGCCCCGATGCGATCAACGAAATCGAACGAACATTCATGCGATCTCCTTCTTAACTTCTACCTTCTGCCTTCTAACTTAGTCAACTCAAGTAAAGCGTGCCTTCCCCCGCCAATACCGCCTCGCCGCCGACGCGGACGCTGGTGATCTCGCCGTTGGCTGCGCCGATCGAGATGTGCACGTGGCTCGCGCGTCCCATCTTCGCGCCCTGCAGGCTCAGGATGGCGCGAGCCTTCTCTTCCGACACGACGTTGTGCCGCAGCAGGTAGCAGCCGAGCGGCCCGCTCGCGCTGCCGGTCGCCGGGTCTTCGACGACGCCGATGTCGGGCGCGAACATACGGCTGTAGACCGTCGCTTTGTCCGATCCGGACTGTGGCGAGAAGATGAAGACGCCGTGCGCCTGGATCTTCGCGGCCTCGCGGAACTGCTCGTAGCGATCGCGCTGCAGCGCCGCGCTGTCTACCGCCGCGCGCGTGGCGAGCGGCACGAACAGGAACGGCACGCCGCACGACACCACCTGCACCGGCAGGGCCGTGCCGGCCACCGCCAGCTCGGAGAGGCCCAGCACGGCTGCCGCGCCAGACGGATCGGCAATCGGATCGCTGAACGTGGGATTGGGCTGCGTCATCCAGGCGAAGCTGAGGTCCGAGCCCCGCCAGGTGAGTGCGACGGGCACCGGACCGATGCCCAGCTCGAAGACGAAGCGATCGCGCGCCGGCTCGATGACGCCCGCGCGCGCGAGCGCAAACGTGCTCCCGATGGTCGGATGCCCGGCCATCGGCAGCTCCTCGCCGGGCGTGAAAATGCGCATGCGCGTGTCGGTATCCGGCCGGCTTGCCGGCAGCACGAAGGTGGACTCGGAGAAGTTCATCTCCTTCGCGATCGCCTGCATCGTCTCGGACGCCAAGCCGCGGCCATCGAGAAACACGGCCAGCTGGTTGCCGCCGAAGAGATGGTCGGTGAAGACGTCGTAGTGCAGGTAGCGATATGATCGGGGCATTCTGGAAAGAGAGCATATCAATGTTGTTAGCGCATTTCACGACGACCGACGGCGACTTCACGATTCAGCTGTTCGACGAGGACGCCCCGAAAACAGTTGAGAACTTCGTGGGCCTCGCCGAGGGCACCAAGGCGTGGACCGACCCGCGCAGCGGGAAAAAAGGGGCCGGCGGGTACTACGACGGCACGGTGTTCCATCGCGTGATCGACGGCTTCATGATCCAGGGCGGCGATCCGCTGGGCCAGGGTACCGGCGGCCCGGGCTACAAGTTCGCCGACGAGTTCAGCCCGAAGCGCCGCCACGACAAGGCCGGTATCCTGTCGATGGCCAACTCCGGTCCCAACACCAACGGCGGACAGTTCTTCGTCACGCTGGCCGCGACGCCGTGGCTCGACAACAAGCACAGCGTCTTCGGCGAAGTCGTGAGCGGTCTCGACGTCGTGAAGAAAATCGGCGGCACCGCCACGAGCAAGCCCGGCGACCGCCCGCTGAAGCCGATCACGATTCAGACGGTCACGATCGAACGCAAGTAGATCTCAGCCGACTGCCGACTGTCGACTGTCGACTGTTACGCTCCGTGACGTCTGAGCAGCGCCGCCGCTTCCCGCTGGTTTTTCTGCTGCGCCAGCGCGTACGGCGTGAGCCCCTCGCCGTTGGGCGCGTTCACGTCGGCGCCCTGCGCGATGAGCAGGGTCATCAGCTCGATGTTGCTGTTTGCGGCGGCCAGGTGCAGCGGCCGCCAGCCGGCGGCGTCGGCGGCGTTCACGTCGCCGCTGGCGCCGAGCAGCAGGCCCGCTACCATCGTGTGGTTCTTGACGAGCGCCGCGTGCAGCGGCGTGTTGCCGGTGGGGTTGCGGGAGCGCGCGCGGGCGTCGGCGCCGCGCGCGAGGAGCACTTCCGCAATCTTCGTGTGGCCGAAGCACGCGGCCAGATGCAGCGGCGTCCAGCCATCGTCGCTGTAGGCGGCGACGGCGAGGCCGTCGTCGTCGAGGAGGCGCTCGACACGTTCGAGCTCCCCGGCCGCGCAGGCCTCGAAGATCGTCAGCGGCGCGCCGCGCGCGACCAGCAGGTTCGCAATTTCCTTTTGCTGATGGTAGACAGCGGTTAGGATGGCGCTTTCCCCCGTGCGCGCGCGCGCCGTGACCAGCGCCGGGTTGGCGGTCACCATCGCCTTCACACGCTCGAATTCACCGGCCTTGATGGCGTCGAACAGGCCGGCCGTATCCATGACATCAGCCATGCTGCGATCTTATCCAATCCTCGCGCGTACGACCGGCATTCTGCTCCTGGCCGTGGGGTGCGCTGTCGCGGCATCCGCACAGACGCCGCCGCCAGTGGAGACGCAGCCGCCGCCCAAAGCGCCGCCCATGATCGTCACCGAGATTCCGGAAGCCGCACTCACGGATCTCCCGTCGAGCTCCGACCTGTACTCGCTGCTGGAGACGCTGGAGCCGAATGTCATCTCGGATCGCATGGACACCGGCGGCCTCGGCATGGCGCAGCCCGCGCGCATCGGCGCGCACGGCAGCACCTGGACGCAGACGCAGTTCCGGATTGGCGACATCGGCATCACCGATCCGTCGGGCACCGGCACCCCGCTGTTCATGCCTGGCGTGCTGGAATGGGAGCGCGTGGACGTCCACACGGGGCTGATGCCGATCGACATCAACGCGCCCGGGCTCGCGATCACGCTGACGCCGCGGCGGCCGGCGGCGACGTGGACGCGCAGTGTCGAAGGCTTCTTCGCGCCGCCAGGGCTGCTGGCCGGACGGACGGTGAGCACGCCGCCGGCGCTCGAGCGCCTCAACGGATGGCAGGACGGCAGCCTGCTCCTGAGCGGTCCGCTCGTGCCCGGCCGGCTCGGAGTGGTGTTCGCCGCCAACGTCGGCCAGAGCGGCCGGTTCGAGCGCGCGGATCCGAACGCGCTCGATTCGAGCATCGTCTCGGGTTTCATGCACCTGGTGTTCACGCCCAACGCGCGCGACGAGGTCCGCATCGTCGCCTCGGGCCAGCGAACGCGATATCCGTACGAGCACCACGTCGCGTTCGCGCAGCCGGAATCGAGCGAGCACGATCTCGCCGGGCTCGGCCAGGCCACGTGGGAGCGAAAAGATCCCGCGGGACTGTCCTGGCGGATGTTCGCGGGTTGGGCCGCGCGCCAGCAGCGCCCGCAGCTCGCGCCGTCGACAACCGTCGTGACCGATCGGCTGACGGAGGGTCCGATCGATCAGCTGCTGACGCCAGGCGATGGCGTGCAGCAAAACGGCAACTTCGGCGCGCACCTGATGCCGGCGCCGTTCGAGGCGCTCGGTCTGCGGCACGTGCCGGTCCTCGGTGCGACGGCGACGATCGGCCGCACATCGTCGCTGCCGTCGTTCACGGGGCAGATCGGCGAGCTGATCAACGGCGAGCCGGCGCGCGTGTGGGACTACACGAGCACAGGAGTCCAGTCGCAGTGGCATTCGACGACGCTCGCCGCGTACGCGGGCGACCACGTACAGCTGCTGCCGCGCGTGGGCGTCGATGTCGGCTTGCGGTTCGAGAGCGTCAGCGGTGCGGCCACCGGCGCCGCCAACGGTGTCAGCTGGAAGGATCTGTTCCCGCGCGCGAGCGTGCGATGGGACATCATGCAGATGTTCGGGCTCTCGGCGATTGCCGGTTACGGCCGCTACGGGTACGAGCTGCCGCTCGACTGGCTCGCTTACGGCGATCCCAACGCCCCAACGGGCTCCGTGTACCGCTGGACGGGCGCAAGCAGTGCGTCGACGGTGCGTCCAAGCGACATCGGCGCGCTCATCTCGCGCGTCGGTCCGGGAACCGGCGGCAACAGCGCGTTCAGCGGCATCGATCCGGCGCTTGCGCGGCCGCACATGGACGAGTTCACGTTCGGCTTCGAGTCGCGGCCGGGCGCGCGTACGGTGATGCGGCTGACGGCCACCGCTCGGCGCGAGCGTCAGATGGTGGGGCTGGTCGACGTCGGGGTTCCCAGTTCCTCGTACACGGTCAGCTACGTCGCCGATCCGGGATTCGATCAGACGATTCAGCAGCTGCCGATCTACAACCGGTTGCCGGCGACGTTCGGGCAGGATCGCTACCTGCTGACGAACCCCGCCAACGATCAAACGACGTACGTGGGCGTGGACATCACCGGACAGACGCAGACCGACCGCCTGTTCTTCCTCTTCGGCGCGACGGCCGGGCGTTCGGAAGGGCTGGCGGGCAACCGCGGCTTTCAGGCGGACGAGAACGACTACGGGGTGATCGGGGAGCTGTTTACGAACCCGAACGCGCAGACGTACGCGCAAGGGCGCGATTTCACGGAACGCGGTTACACCATCAAGACGTCGGCGGTGTACGCGTTTCCGCGCGACATCCATCTCGGCCTTGCCGCGCGGTATCAGGACGGCGAGCACTTCACGCGCGACGTCATCGTGGACAACCTGAATCAGGGACCCGAGGCGATCCGCGCATTCCGCAACGGCCGCACGCGGTTCACGTTCACGATGACGGTGGATGGCCGGCTGCGCAAGGGCTTCACCGTGGGCGGCCACTCGTTCGACGGGATTCTGGACGTGTACAACCTCTTCAACCAGAACATCCAGGTCGAGGAGTACAACGTCACCAGCCCGCTATGGCGCGTGCCGACGGCGCTGCAGCCGCCGCGTGTGGTGCACGTGGGGCTGCGGTTTCATTTCTAGCCACGAAGGCCACGAAGGCACGAAGACAAATCAAGTTGCCACAGAGACACAGAGTCACCGAGAGATCCCTCACTCCAGACTAATCTTCTTCGCGGCTTCGTGAGCTTCGTGGCTAGATGATTCCGCCGATCGGACCAGCGCCGCCGCCACCAGCAGCGAAGGCCACAGATAGACGCCGGCCGCCTTGGCCCAGTCCACGCCGTCAGGACCAAAGAGCTTCCCGGCATCCGAGGCGAAGAAACTGACCGCCGCAAAGACGAGCAACGCGACGCGCAGCGGCCGCCGCGCCGACTCGGGCTGCGACGGATCGCTCAACACCATGCCGGCCGCCGCGAGCGTCAGGATGAAGCTCACGTAGTGGTGCACCCACGTGCGCTCGGAAAACCACAGCATGAACGCGGCGACCATGCCGACCTCGATCACGTAGCGCCGCGATCGCAGCGTCGCGAGCGGGCGCCGGGCCCACCAGAGTCCCGCAAGGCCGGCGCCCACCATCAGCGCGCGCACGATCTGCCGCGCCGTGCCGTTGCCGAACGCGGCCACGTTCATGTAGTGGCCGACCGTCACCCCGCCATGATGCGAGTCGAATGCCGGCGCCCTCGTCAGCAGCCGCAGCACCATGCTCGGAATCGACTGGGTCGTCGAGTACACCACCGCGCCCTTCGCCACGAACGGCACGATCATGATCCGGCTCCATTGGTCCAGCCAGCGCAGGTTCTGATCCCAGCCGAACACCAGCGCCGGCACGACGAGCAGGCAGGCGGCGATGCTGAGCGCCGCCGCGGCCGCCACGAGCCAGCGGCGCTTCCACAGAAAGTAGACGACGAAGATCACCGGCGTCACCTTCATCGCGGCGCCGAGGCCAATCAGCGCGCCGGCACCGAGGTCGGACCGCCACCGCTCGCGCTGCGCCAGGTAGAGGCCGCCGACCAGTGGCGTCAGCGCCAGGAAATTGGTCTGGCCCTCCTGCATATCCACGACGACGGCGAGCCACCAGCCGGCGAGGATGAGGACGAGCGCAGAGGAGGTCAGCTGCACACCGGCGCGCGACACGATGGCGGCGCACAGGAACAACACGAGGCCGGCAATGGGCAGTTTCAGGCACGCCCACACGAACGCGGCATCCGGCCGCGAAAGGGCGGTCAGCGGTCCGAACACGATCAGCGACAGCGGCGGCGTCGGCAGCTGGTCGTTGACGTAGTCCGCGTGGTCCTGGATGAAGTGCGGTGCCATGATCATCCAGCGATCGAAATCGCTGATGTGTCCGCCGAGTGGGTCGGCCAGCTTGAGCTCGGTGCGATGGTGCTGGTGGACCGCGATGGCCACCGTCGCCGCGAGCGCGACGACGGCGAGGACGGCGAGCCCTTTTCGCGTGGCCGGGGCGAAGACCGTCACGTCCATGTCATGGGGAATGGGCTATTAGTATCACGAACCCGGAAGCGCTGGGGCACACCCGTGGCGCCTCGAGCGCGAGCGCCGAATCGCACGGGTCGTGTGCGGGTGTGAGAGGGACGATCGGATGCGCTAAGGCTCCGCGTCCAATCGCTGGCGGTTCGCGGCCCGCGGGACGGAACGTCCCGACAGATCCGCAAACCGGACGATCCCGCCCGCAGCTACCACGATGCGAGCATCGTGGCAGGCGCGATGACGGACAGGACCGTGAACGGCTGGCCGAGGTGGAGCGTGAAGCCGTGCGCGGGCGGCTCCACCTCGGTCGCGTTCATTTAAGCAAGCCGAACGTTCTCGGCGCGCGGACCCTTCGGCCCCTGGCCTTTTTCGAACGACACGGACTGCCCTTCGCGAAGCTCGTCGAACGAGACGCCGCTGCACGCGGACTGATGGAAGAAGTACTCATTCCCATCTTCCGCCGCGATGAAGCCGAATCCCTTGTCGCTCACGAGCCGCTTGACTGTTCCATTCATAGACGCCATCTGTCTTCTCCTCCGAACGTTGACTACGTACCGCCGACGAGCACTGCGGCGCGGTCGCGATCGGCCTCGGGCCGAAAGTCGCCGCGCCAGATTCTGTCTGTTCTAACGATTGTCAGCGCGGGTACCGATCAAACCCGCGACTTGCCGCAGCCGGCAGCCGGCCGACGTTCCAGACTTCGCCGCAGCGCTCGCATCGCCAATAGCTGGCCGTGTCGGCCTGCGCGCTCGCGGTCCGGATGGAAGTGGCGCGGCAGAAGGGACACTGCGTCGGCGGCGGATGCGGCAGCGGCGCCGCGGTCGGACTCACGACTTGGCGGCCGATTTCTCCGTCGGCGCGGCACCCGCGCGCGTGCCGGCGACGAGCGCCTGCAGGCGCTGGCGTTTGGCCAGCTTGCGTTTACGGTTTTTCTGGAATCGCGCTTTGTCGCCGTTGCGTGAGGACATCGGGGTCTCCGGCAGTTGGCCAAAGTGGGCCTGTCCTGCGCGCACCCGTTATCGAGATGATGTAAGGGGTACTAATTGACGCTGGCAGAGCACAGATCGGAATAAGCGCTAAGTATACACCCTTTATGAGTTGTCCACGAGGTATACTCGTTTTTCGGCTTTCCTGAGCGCAGCCCCGTCCGGCTCAACCCTCACCAAAGCAAGAAAGCACCAGTGATTAGACGCCCAGCCGGTAGCAATCCCTTCGAATTCGCCGTGGTCAGCGGCCTCCGCGCCGCGCAGCTCATGCGGGGGTGCATCCCCAAAGTGGACCGCGAACAGAAGGTCATTTCGACCGCCCAGCTCGAAGTCGCCACCGGAAAGATTGCTCGAATCCCCGTGGAGCCCCCAGTCGAAGAGGTCTGAAGAGTCCTGCAAGGCAACCCGGAGCGGGCGGAGGGTGGGCCGCCCACCGTCCACCCCGGCGTTCCACCCCACGGCTTTACTTGTTTCGACCCGCCGCCGCCCGGCCGATCTCCACGGCCTTCGCTCCCGCGTCGCCCCACTGCATCACGAACACGCTGAAGCCCTGCTTCATGCGCATTTCGATGTCGTTGGCCGTCGCCGGGTAGCCGCACGGCACGTTGAACTCCTTGCACGCGGCGAGCACCTGCTGAATCGCCCCCTCCCAGCCCGCCGCGTCGAACACGCGCGCGCCGGCGGCATTGGTCGTCGTGAACACGCCCCGCAGGGTGCCGGCGCCGGGCCACAGCACGCCGATGCCCTTCACGGCGGCGATCTCCCTCACGTGCGCCAACCCCTCCTTGCTCTCGACGATGGTCCAGTTCACGAGCTCGCCGTCCGGATCGAGCGGCCACACGTCGGCCTTCTGCTTGTATTCCTGCGCGCTCATGCCCCAGTACGCCGCCGCCTGGCCGACCGCGTCCGGGCGCGTGCCGCCCTTCGACTTGAACCGCATCGCGGCGAGGCCGCGCCGCACTTCGTCCGCGCTCTCGGTCTCGACGAACATGATGCCGCTGGCGCCGACGTTCAGCTCGCGGCTGATGTTGTCGATCGCCTTCGAGTAGTCGGGCGCGATCTTCGGAATCTTCAGAATCAGCGGATGCGGCAGCCGCAGGAAGGGCGTCGTCCGCAACGCGCCCGCTTCGCTCAGCGCCTTGACGTACTCGGTGACCGCCGGGAGCCCGCGATCCGTGCCGCCTTCCATGCTGCCGTCGAAGACGAAGTCGCTGTGGCCGTTGGCCAGCGTCTCCATGGCGAGCTCGATCGACGACTTCTCCGGAGGCGCCGGAGTCGTGGCCGCCGCGCCGCCACGGCCGCGATTGCCTCCGTTGCTCGGCCGATACAGCCCGAAGACGGGCTGCTTCTGCTCGAGGAGATCGATCACCGGATTCAGCCGATGGCGGGGGCTCTGGCCCTGCCCGATGACGAGCGTACCCAGCGCCGCGATACCGGCGATCGAACACATCAGTCGTGAACGCACAAGTCCTCCAGAGGAAGCCGCGTCGAAGTTGCCGCGGATTATAACTTGGTCCGTCCGGGCCATCCGGGCAATCATGCGTGGGAGCCATGAAGATCTGTCTGGCGACGCTGCACGCCAACCCCAGCTTCATGCCGCTGTCGCTGTTGTATCTGAAGGCCTCCATCGTCGATCGCCTTGGATATGCGCCCGGCGACGTGGCGATCGTCGAAGGCTCTCACGACACGAACCTCGAATGGTTCGTCGTGCAGGTGCTGGCGACCGCGCCGGCCGTGGTCGGCTTCTCGTGCTACGTCTGGAATATCACGATGCTGCTGTCGGCGGCGCAGCAGATCAAATCGCGCGCGCCGGACACGATCGTCGTCCTGGGCGGGCCCGAAGTCGGGCCTGTCGCCGCGGACGTTCTCCGCGCCCACCCGGCGATCGACATCGTCGTCACCAGCGAAGGCGAAGTGCCGTTTGCGGAGCTCGTCGCGCGATGGTCCGGCGGGAGCGCCATCGACGACGTGCGCGGCATCTGCCGGCGCCGCGGCGGGGACGTGGTCGAGCATGACGCCGCGCCCATCGTGAAGGATCTCGACGAGCTGTCGTCGCCGCACCTGCCGCGATTCCTGGATCCGCGCGGCCGTGTCGCCTGCATTGAAACCCAGCGCGGCTGCGTCTTCCGCTGCAACTTCTGCTTCTACAACAAGGACCTGTCGATCCGGAACCGGCGCTTCAGCCTGGATCGCGTGAAAGCGGAGATCCTTCTGGCCCTGGAGTCGGAGGCGAGCGACATCTACCTGATGGATCCGATTTTCAATCTGCATGCCGAGCGGGCGAAGGAGATCTGCCGCTTCATCGCAGCACACAACCGGCGACACGTCAGCGTGCAGGCCGAAGTGTGGGCCGAGTTCGTCGACGAAGAGCTCGCGCGCCTCATGGGCGAGGCGAATTTTCAGTTCCTCGAGGTCGGCCTGCAGTCCACCGACGGCACGGCGCTCGCCACCGTCGAACGGCGCCTGCGGATTCAACGCTTCGAAGAGGGCATCGGGTACCTGAAGGCCTACGCGATCAAGTTCGAGCTGCAGCTGATCTTCGGCCTGCCAGGCGACACGATGGCGTCGTTCCGGAAGTCGCTCAACTACGCGAGCGCGCTCGATCCCGATTACCTCGCGGTGTTCCCGCTCATGATTCTGCCGGGCACCGAGCTGTGGCGCAACGCAAAGGCGCTGGGCGTGGTCTTCGATCCGGAGCCGCCATACCTGGTGCGATCACACTTCTCGATGATGGCCGAGGAGATCGCCTATGGCGACAGGATCATGGAGGCGCTCGAGTATCTCAGAAACTCGCGAACCGCGCGATCGCTGAGCGGCCAGCCCGGCGTGACGTTCGCCGATCTAATCGACGCCTGGATCCGGTGGCGAGAGGAGGAAGCGTGGCCCGAAGCGGCGGCGCCGAACGCCAAGCTGTTCATCGCGCATTTCTGCGGCGAGAGGCAGCTCGATGCCAGCCATTACCTGCAGCTCGCCTCGTCGGAATTCAGCGGTTAGTCGTTCGACGGCCCGCTTCCGGACGTGCGGTCCGGTGCCGCCAGCCGCTGGGCGCTATCGACCACGGTCGAGCTGCGTCGTGTGCTGGCGCTGGACGATTCGATGCTCTCCTGCGCGTTCACGCCGCCCGTCAACCCGACGTCCAGGGCGTTGTCGACGGGCGGTGTCGTGGGATCAGTCACACGACGCCCGTTACGGCTGACGCGCCTGCGGTTAACCCGCGTCCGGCGCTCCATGTCGTCCATTGCTGAACGTTTGGGAGCAAACCGCGCGCCGAGTAAAGAGTTTGTTGTCGGGACGATCTACACTCTCGACGCTTCGTCCGTCGTCGCCGCGAAGCAAGCAAGCGCCATTTACTCGCCGCGGCTCCCAAGACGCACGCCCAGGCGGATCCAGCGTCCGGGCATGTCCACGCCCGACACTTCCTGATAGTGCGTGTCGAGCAGATTCGATCCTTCCACGAACACGGTGGCCGGCCCAATCGTGCGGCCGACGCGCGTGTCCACGAGCCAGTAGTCGATGCCGTCGCGGCGGCGCTTGTACTCCGCCTTCTGGCCGATACTGAACTGGGCCGGCAATGACGCACTCGCCGACAGCGCGATCGTATGGCGCGCGTAGTCCAGCACATATTCGGAGAACAGCGGCAACGCGCCGGTGGACGCGTCCAGCAGCGTGTATCGGGCGGACACGGAGCTCGACGTCCCGAACGTGCGGCGGGTGGTCAACTCGAGGCCGCGTGTCTCGACATGGCGGATGTTGGCCGCCTGCCAGCGATCGAGCACCGAGGCGCGCACGAAGTCGATCGTGTCGCTGGCCTGGCGGTCGAACAGGGCGCCGCCGACCGTCCACTGGCGAGCGGCAATCCAGTCTGCGCCGATCTCGGACGACCAGGCGTGCTCGGGCACGAGCGTCGGCGTGCCGAGATTGTTCGGGTCCACGTAAAAGCGCTCGGTGAAGGTCGGCACGCGAAACGCGCGCCCGGCCGATGCATGCAGCTTCACGCGATTTCCGACCCACGTGACCGCCGACAGCGCCGGGCTGACGGCCGATCCGAACGTCGAATAACCGTCCACCCGCACGCCCGGATAGATGAACGTTCGCGATCCGATCTGCTGCTGCACTTCGCCGAACACGCTGCCGCGCAGGAGATCGTGATCGCCGAGATTGTTGGAGTGAATCCAGTCGGCGCCGACCTCCGCGCCGATCGTCACGCGCGTGCGAGCGGTGACGAGGCGCTGGAGCCGTCCGGTCGCGTCGATCGCATGATCGCGATGCTGGTTCGGCGTCCCAGGTTGTGTGGAGTCGTACAGGAACACGTCGCCGTGCGTGCGGTAGCTCGTCTGCCAGTGCCCGCTCCATGCGCCGAGCGGCCGCGTCGCGCCGTCGAGCGACACCAGCGTCTGGTTCGTGCGTTCCGTCGAGAGCGCCGGCCCGTAGTAGCCGGCGGCGCCGAAATCCTTCCGCAGGTGCGACACCCACAGCTGCACGCCGTTCCCGAACGTCGTCTGCGAGCTGAGGTCGAGCGTGCGGAAGTCGCGATCGGGCTCGAAACCGTTCGCGCGGTTGGCCGACACGGCCACCGCCTCGCGTACGCCGCCGGCAGTCGTCGCCAGCGACGCGTCGCCCGACACCAGCCCGAAGGCACCGCCCGTGAGCGTCAGCTCGCGATCCGTGCCGCTGCGCCGCGTGATGACGTTAATCGTGCCGCCGAACGCGTCGGCGCCATAGAGCGACGAGCCGGGTCCCATCACGATCTCGATGCGCTCGATCTCGTTGAGCGGCACCGGAATGTCGCCGTTGTGATGCCCTGTCTGCGAATCGTTCAAGCGGACGCCGTTCAGCAGCACGAGCGTCTGGCCGAATGTCGCGCCACGCAGGGCGAAATCGGATTGCACGCCGAACGGCCCGCGCGACTGCACGTCCACACTGGCCGCGTACGCCAGCAGGTCGGCGATCGACTCGGCCGGCAGCCGCTGAATCTCCTCGCGCGTCATCACGACGACGGTCCGCGCGAGCGATTGGAACGATACGTCCTCGGCATGTCCCGTCACCGTCACTTGATCGGCGGCGGTCACCGGTTGATCGGCTGTCTGCGCCGACGCAAGACAGGGAACCAGACAGATGAGCAAAATCGACACGCATCGGGGCATGGGAATCAGCGGGTGGTCGGACGAAGCGCCACGGGGGAACAGCGAAGGAAGTCGTCCAGCTTCTCGACGACGACGTCGGACAAACGACTCACGGGGGCCGCAAAAACCCAGAGGTGCCGGCCCGACGCACCGCTCAACTCCAGACGCCAGCGCCCGCGATCGACCGGCCGCACGGTGACGCTCCAGCGGCCCACGAAATGACGAAACATCCCCCGCACCTCGCGCGCGAGGGTGGTCAACAGATTCGGCTCGTCGACGCCTTCGACGACGACGGCAACCCGACCGGGCGGACTGAACGGTAGCACCACAGACATGGATTTCTACCTTCTACCTTTTCCTTCTGCCTTCTGACTTCTTCCAAGCCCCACCACAATCTCAAACTCTCCCTCCGTGACCGGCTGGACCGACAGGCGGCTGCCCTTTTTCGTCACGACCATTTGCTCGAGGCCCTTCGTGGACTTCAGCGTGTCGAGCGAGATGATCGCTGGAAAACGCTCCACGAAGGCGATGTCAACTGAGTACCAGATCGGCGGCTTGCCCACGCTGTCGGCGTCGAAGTACTTGTGGCCCTTCTTTCCCGCGTACGGATCCGGATAGCCCGCCCTGGCAATGGACGCCAGGCCGGTGACGCCGGAGGGATCGGCGTTCGAGGCGTAGAAGAGCACGCCGTCACCTTCCTGCATGTCGTCACGCAGGAAGTTTCGCGCCTGGTAATTGCGCACGCCTTCCCAGCTCGTGCGACCGTCGCGCGCGAGGTCGTCAATGGTGTACGCCTCGGGCTCGCACTTCATCAACCAGTAGCGCCGCATACGCACCGCCGCGGGCGTCACCCGCGCAGCTTCGCCGTGGCGCCCTTGATCGTCGCGGCGAGCGCGCGCAGCCGTGCGGCGTCGCGGCCGGTACTGGCGGCCGCATCCGTTTCGATCTGTCCGGCGAGCGCGTCGAGCTGGCCGGCGATCTCGGCGGTGTTCTTGTTCCCAGGGCGGGCGCCGTCGGCGCGATCGAGCGCCGTCTTGAGGGCGCGAGCGCGATCTGCCTGGATGCCGTGGCTCCGGTTCAGCTGATCGAGATACGCGCGTGCGACGACCACGCCGGCCGGCCACGAGATTTTCTGCTGTTCCTGCGGATTGAACTCGCCGGATCGCACGAGGCTGGCTGCGTCGATCTCGTTCTGCGAGAGGTACTCACTTGGCTTCAACGAGAAGACATCCACGCCGCGCGCGATCTCGGATCCGTACACGTGGCCGTTGTACCAGTACGCCGACCAGAACCCGCCGGTGATCAGCTGCATTGCGTCGATCGGCCCGCGGTCGAAGAACGCGATCTCGACCGGCTTCGCCGAATCGGTGAAGTCGAACACCGACACGCCGCCTTGATACCACGCCTGCACCATGATGTCGCGCCCGGGCACCGGGATCAGCGAGCCGTTGTGTGCGACGCAGTTCTCCTGCTCGGTCTGGGGCGCCGGCATCTTGTAGTAGCTCTCGAACTTCAGCTTGTGATCGACGATGTCGAAGATGGCGTCGGCGCCCCAGTTGAGCGGATCGGTCGCGCGGCAGCGCGGCCGCGTGCCGCCGCCCCACTCGTCGGTGAAGACGACCTTCGTGCCGTCGTTGTTGAACGTCGCCGAGTGCCAGTACGCGAAGTTCTTGTCCGCGACGGCGTCCAGGCGGACCGGATGCACCGGATCGTGGATGTCGAGCAGGATGCCGTTGCCGGAGCAGGCGCCAGCCGCGAGGCCGAGCTCGGGAAACACCGTGATGTCGTGGCACTGGTTCGTCGCGCGCGACGGCTGCGCGCCCGGGCCGCGATCGCCGCCCGGCTCCAGCCCCGCGATGGCGCCGGTCTTCTGGTCGGCGAAGATGCGCGGCTTGGCGACGAGCGCCGCTTTCTCGGGCGCGGCGAGCGGCACCCTGATGACGTCGATGCTGAACAGCGACGTGTTCGCGTCGTCTTTTGGATCGGCGCCGGAGCAGCCAGCCAGCTCCTCGCCGGAGCGCACGGAGCTGGTGCCCGATCCGTAGATGTACAGATTCGCCTTGTCGTTCGGATCTTCGACGAGCGTGTGCGTGTGCGATCCGCGGCAGGTCTGGACAGCCGCGATCTGGCGCGGCTTGCTCAGATCGCTGATATCGAAGATGCGAACGCCGCGGAAACGCTCGGCGCTCACCGGCGCCTGCACGCCCTCGGTGCCGCAGTCCACGCGACCGCTCGTCTGCTCCACCGACATGAAGAGCAGGTTGCCGCGGACCGACACGTCGCCCTGCCCTCCGGGACACACAATCGAGGCGAGCAGCCGCGGACGTTTGGAGCTGTCCACGTCGTAGGTGTTGAACCCGTGAAAGTTACCCATGAAGAGATGATTGCGACTGAACGCGAGGTCGGAATTCGCGAAGTTCAACCCGCTGGGCCTCGGTGCGGCCGGGGCGCCTGGTGCGGGCGCGGCCTCCGCCGGGGGGGCCGCCGCCTCGGTGCCGGGCGCGGCCGGCGGGCGCTCGGGCGGCGTCGGCGATCCGGCGGGCGCCGCCGGATCGAAGAAGCCCGCGGGGCGCGGCAGGCTCGCGATGTGCTCCATGTTGAGCGCCGCTTCGCCCGCATCGTGCAGGCCGGCCTTCAGGCCGATGCGCGGATCGTGCGGCGAGGCCGGCTGCTGCTGGGCGCCTCCCTCGATCCCGAGGAACAGCATCGCGGCGGCGACGCTGACAACACTAGCAACCATCGATTTCATCAGGGCAGCTCCTTGAGCATCGCGCTCATGCGGTCGATCTCCATGCGCTGATCGGCGTCGACGTCGGAGGCAAACGCGAAGATCTCCGAGTCCTGACCGGCGCCCGGTGTGGCGAACAGGTCGTGCACCATGGTCAGCGCGCCGCCGTGGTGGCGAATCATTCCTTCGAGAAACAGGCGATCGAACGCCGTGCCCTTCGCGGCCGCGAGCTGCGACATCTGTTCGGGCGTGAGCATTCCGGGCATCATCGGCGTGCTCATGCCGGGCATCGACATGCCGGGCATGTCGTGCATCGCGCCCGGATCGGGCGCCTCCTGCCCGCGCACCGAGAGCCAGTGCTGCATCATCTTGATCTCGTCCCGCTGCGAGATCTCGATCCGCGCGCCGAGCAGCTTCATGTCGGCGCTGGAGGTCCGCGTCTTCAACAACTCGACCATTTCCACCGCCTGCGAGTGGTGGTGAATCATGCCCTGCATGAATGTCACGTCGGCGGGCGTCGCCTGGACGTGCGACAAATCGCGCGATTCGTCGGCCGCAATGGCATGGCTCGGCTGTCCGGGGGCGCCCGGCTGGATGATTTGCGGTGTCTGTTCCGCGCGGGGCGCCGGCTGCGCGGGGGCCGAGCGGCACGAGGCGACCGCGAGGACCACAAAGAGCGTGGCGGCAATCCGGTAGATCTGGGTGCTCAAGACGGACCGATCATACACAGGTCCGCCCGTTCCGCCGAACCGATCCTCAATTCCGCCTGCCCCGGGGCGACTTTGCAAAGAAGCCGACAGCAATCGCCAGACGTCAGAACGAGTTGACCAGCCGGTGCTGATGGCTCGCCATCTCGCGTGCGAGCGTGTAGTGGTGGTAGTGCAGTGCGCAGCGAATGAGATAGCCGAAGAGATGCCCCGGGTCGCGGCGCGATCGCATCTGTTTCGCGACTTCGCGCCGATAGCGCGCGCGCAGATCCGGATCGTCCACCCCGCGCATCAGCCGCGCGAACAACCCTGCCGCGCGAACCAGGTTGGACGCCTGCCGCTTGAAGCGCGCCAGCGGATGGCGCCGCCAGTACCGGGCGCGGGCCGGCGCGAACGGCCTCGAGCTGTCGCCGAGGCCGCCGGACAGGCGCGCGAAATAGGCGTCCGGACGATAGATGTCCTCCATCAGCAACACGTAGCCGTCGCGCAGTGCGTCGCGGCTGAGGCGCGCCGGCAGCACATTTGTGCCGAAGAGCGAGTCGTCATCCGGATCGAGACGACCGGCAGCGGCCAGCCGATTGTGCAACGGCGTCTTGGGGATCGCGTAGAGCATGCCGATCATCGCCTGCGCGATGCGCGCGTCGTGGAGGAACTGCCGCTGCGCCGCGAAGATCGTCTCGTCGTCGTGATCGAAGCCGAGGATCATCCCGGACCACACCTCGAGCCCGGCGCCTTGCACGGCACGAACACGATCGACCAGCGTTCGCCCGCTCTTGACGTTCTGATGCTTCTTCGTCTCGAGGAGCGACGCCTCGTTCGGCGTTTCGATGCCGATGAACACGCTGAGGATGTTGGCGTCGAGCATCAGGCGCATCAGCGCGGGATCCTCCGCCAGGTCCAGCGACGCTTCGGTGACGAAGACGAACGGGAACCCGTGTGATTCCTGCCAATCGCGCACCGCTTCGAGAAGCGGCGCCACCGCCTTCTTGTTGCCGATCAGGTTGTCGTCGACGATGAAGACGATCTCCATACCGTGGACGAGGAGCGCGTCGAGCTCGCCGACAATCTGCGCCGCGGTCTTCAGGCGGGGACGGCGTCCGAACGTCACGATGATGTCGCAGAACTCGCACTGAAACGGACAGCCTCGAGAGAATTGAATGCTCCCGAAGAGATAGTGCCGCATCTGGAGCAGGTCGTATCGCGGCACCGGCACGCGCGTCATGTCGGTGCGCGCTGGCTGCTCGTAGCGGCACCGCGGTCGGCCGCTTCGCCAGTCGTCGAGGAATTGCGGCCAGGTGTCTTCGGCTTCGCCGACGACAATCGTCGACGCGAGATCGCCGAAGTACCCTTCGTTGACGCTCACCCACGGGCCGCCCACCACCGTGAAGACCCGGCGGCGCCGGAGCTCGGCGAGGATCTCGCGCATGCGGCTTCGCTGCACGCTCATCCCCGTGACGCCGACGATGTCGGCGCGCGCGATCGTCTCGAAGTCGAGCGGTTCGACGTTCTCGTCCACGATCCGGACCCGGTGCTCGGCGGGTGTCAACGCCGCGAGCAGCGGCAGGCTCGCCACGGGCATGGCCGTGCGTTTGCCGAGCAGCGGGAGCGCGCGCTCGAGGCCCCAATACGACGCCTCGAAGCGCGGATTGATCAGGACAATGTCGGCTGCGCCGCGGTCTGGCATCGGGGGCATGCATCCCGTTATTTCTTGCGCTTCTGCATTTCCGCGAAGATGGCTTGCGTCTCTTTTTCCATGGCCGCCGCGATTGCCGACTCTTCCGTCGAGTAGCTCTCCTGCGACTTGCCCGACGCGCGGTCGAGCAGCTTGAACACGCTGCCGAGCACGGGATCCGACGTCTGCCCGAGGGCCGTCGGCGACGCCCCGCCGTTCATCGCCGAAAACGTATTCATGAAGCTGTACTGGATCAGGATGAAGGGCGCCACGAACTGCGCGACGCGCCGCGCCGCGCCCACCGCGGTCTGCAGCGTGGATGTGCCGCTGCGCTCGGTGCTCGCAAACGACGGCTTCGGCTGCCCTGGTGCAACGAGCGCGAAGTCGATGCGCGCGCTGATCGCTTCTTGCGACGAGCCCGACAGCTTGCCGAGCACCCCCTTGCCTGGCTTCTTGAGCTCCGAGACGGTGTTCGACAGGACGTAATCGACCTCTTTCGACTTCGCGTCCGCGATGAGCGCCGCGGGCGATTCACCGGTCAGCGAGACGATGTCGAGATCCGATTCGCTGAGCGATTCGGCCAGCGCCTGGGACAATCTCGCGGATGCGAACGGCTGATCGGTCTTGTTGTCGATCGGAGCGACACCGACGCGAACGATGCCCGGCTTCTTGACGCCGACCTCGCCCGGCCGATGATCGGCCATGAGCTGTACGGTGCTGTTGACTTCGAGAAAGCCCTCCGGCAGCTCGAACGACGAGGCGGGCAGCTCCGCGGTCTCGAGCGAGGCGACCTCGAGCGTCGTCACCGCCGGCTTGTCGCCGCCCCCGCTCGCGGTCATCGTGTACGAGACCGGATAACCGATCGATGGCGACGATGCGCGAACGAAATGCACCTCGTCGCGGCAACTGGGCTGCTTCGGATCGAACTGCACGCGCGCCGACGACTGCGGCGCCGCCGTGCAGCTCAACGACGCCGGCAGATCGACGTACCAGCCATCGGTCTCGATCCGCTCGGTCCTCTTGTCGCACGCGGTAGGACTCGACTCCTTCGTGACGATGGTCTGCAGCCGCCGCGCGGGGTATCCGAACATCTGCTTCTTCTCGCCAGAGTCGGTGACCGTCGTCGTGTACGTGATCTGACCGCCCTTGCTGTTGGGTGGAGCGGGCGGCAGGGCCGCCGACGGATCCTCGAACGGCGTCGGGAGGTACGTCTTCGTCTTCGCGTTCAACTGCAGTGTCTGCCGGGTGTCGCACTGCAGCAAGGTCACGAGGTCGTTGCCGTAGGCGATCCGCTGGCGCGCGCCCTTGATCGACACCACGCTCGTCGCGGTCTTGTCGCCGGTGGTGTAGGTGGAGGCGATGGTGACGTCGGTCGGCGGCGGCGGCTTTTTCTCCGGCGCGGGCTTGGCCGGAGCGGGCGCCTTCGCCGGCGCTTTCGGCGGCGTCTTGCGGGCCGGCGGCTTGGTGGCCTGCGCACCGGCCGGTACGCCACCGGCAGCGAAGGAGAACGCGGTCAGCACGAGAACGGTCGCATAGTTGCGAAAACCCACGACGTTCACCTCGCGCACAGAATACCCTCTACCATTTCCGACGGTGCTCATTTTTTTTGCGTCTGCGACAACGGCGACGTGCACGGGCGCCTTTTCGTGATTCCGGGCCGATTCCGGTGCAAATACCTCAATCGCGGCCTGTATAATGGCCGCTCATCGACCCCGGCGGCCGGGTGCCGCACCACCCGCACAGCCCGCGAGCGTGAAGCCCGCATGAGAATCGTCGCCATCTCGGATCTGCACGGACACCTGCCCCCGATTCCCGCCTGCGATCTAGTGATCATCGCCGGCGATCTGTGTCCCGACTCGTACGGCGATGCCCGGCTGGCGCGCGAACACCCCGAGGTGCAGGAGCCATGGCTGCGCGGCCCTTTCAGCGAATGGACCCGCGAGATACCGCTGCCGCGCGGCCGGAAGATCGCCACGTGGGGCAACCACGACTTCGTGGCGCAGCCTGGCCGTCCGGATGTTGCGCGCCAGCTGCCGCTCACCTTCGGGACGGACGAGACGATCGAGGCGCTCGGGCTGAAGATCTGGATCAGCCCGTGGTGCAACCGCTTTCCTGGCACGTGGGCGTTCATGCGCGATCCGATCGAGCTCGCGCAGATCTACGGATCCATCCCCGCGGGCACCGATGTCATCGTGGCCCACCAGCCGCCGAACGGGTACGGCGATCGCGAGCTGACCGCCCCTGGCCGGTTCGAGCACGTCGGCTCGGTCGAGCTCCTGCGCGCGCTGGAGCGCGTCCGCCCGCAGGCGCTCGTGTGCGGGCACATCCATCGTGCGTTCGGCGCGTTTGTGCACGACGGCGTCCCGATCTACAACGTCAGCGTGATGGACGAGGAGTACCGGCCGACGCACCCGATCACGATCCTGGAGCTCACGCCGAGGGCCGCCCGCGCGATCTGACGTGGTATGCTGCCCGCGTCCCCCCGCGTGAATTCAGAGGTTTCCGAGTGATCGATCCCTTCGCGACGATCGGCGGGCGCGCAGCCTCCCGCGCTGCTGCCGCATGACACCGCTCGTCGCCGTCGTCGGCACGGCGCTCGTCTGGACGGCGGTCTTCGCCGTGTTCATCTGGGCCGTGCGCTCGCGCTGGATGGCGCGCTACGAGGCCGGCTTTCTCGCGCAGGTCGCGATCGCGCTTGTCGGCGTGGCCCTCATGTCGGCGTCCGTCGTCGGCGTCTGGGGCTACTTCGCGGCCCGGCAGATTCTCGACCAGGAGCTCGTCGTCGAGATGCAGGATGTCGGCCGGATTGTCGAGGCCGAGATCGACAGCGACCTCGGCGACATCGAGCATCAGCTGAAGAGTCTTGGCGGATCGCTCGCCGATGCGCGCGATCATGGCGTGTCGCCGGCGGACCTGCAGAGTCGGCTCGATGCCGCGGAGACCTTCGGCACGAAGTACCTGCAGCTGCGGCTGTTCGATTCGCTGGGCGCCGTGGTGGGCAATAGCGCCGGCGACTCGAGCGCCGGTGAGCCGGTGAACCGCATCGGCGTCGCGTTCAACCAGGAAGGCAAGGCGTTCGTCTCCGAGGCGTACTACTCACAGACGTTCAAGCGCGAGGTACTGACGCTGTACCTGCCGATCGCGGACGCGAACGGCAAGCTGCGCGCGATGATCAGCGCCCGCTTCGACCTGGCGTCGGAGTTCAAGCGGCTGATCCAGCAGAGCACGTTCAACCAGAGCGGCTATGCCGTCATCGTGGATGGCGAGGGACAGATCATCGCCCACCCGGACGTCCGCCATCTCGACGAGGATGTCGCCGCGCATCCGGCGGTGCAGGCGGCGCGCGCTTCACGCGGCGTGGGATCGCTCGTCGCAAAAAGCCCTGAAGGCGGGACCAAGCTGTATGTTTATCGCGCGCTCAAGAACCCATCGTCCATCTCCCAGCAGCCGTGGGTGCTGCTCACGGAAGTGGATCGCGACGAGGAGCTGGCGGGGCTTCGTCAGCTCCGGCGCGAGCTCGCGCTCGGCGTCGCGCTCGTGTTGTTCAGCAGCGTCCTGATCGGCCAGCAGCTCTCCTCGTCGATCACTGATCCGCTGCACCGGCTCGGAGAGTTCGCCCGCCGCATCGGCGGCGGCGACCTGACGGCGCGCACCGCGATCTCGGGGCGGGACGTCTCGGGGAGGCTCTCGGCGGCGCTGAACGACATGGCGACGGGTCTGCAAGAGCGCGATCACGTCAAGGAAGTGTTCGGCCGCTATATCGCGACGCAGGTCTCGGACAAGCTGCTCAAGGGCGAGGTGAATCTCGGCGGCGAGGCGCGGCGCGTCACGATCCTCTTCTCCGACATCCGCAACTTCACGGGGATGTCCGAGGCGATGGCGCCGCAGCAGGTGGTCGCGTTCCTCAACGACTACTTCTCCGAGATGGTGGATGCGGTATTCGAGCATGGCGGCGTGCTCGACAAGTTCATGGGGGACGGCCTGATGGCCGTCTTCGGATCAGTGGGCGACGAAACCGATCACGCGCGCCACGCCGTGCAGGCGGCGCTCCGGATGAAGGCGCTCCTGGCGAAGATCAACGGCGTCCGCGGCATGTCGGGGATGCCGCCGATCGCCATCGGTATCGGCATTCACACGGACGAGGTCGTCGTCGGAAACATCGGGTCGCGCAAGCGCCTCGAGTACACCGTCGTCGGCGACGGCGTGAATACGACCTCGCGCCTGCAGACGCTCAACAAGGAGTTCGGCACGACGATCCTCGTGAGCGAAACGACGCACGAGGCGATCGCGGCCGACTTCGAATGCCGCCGGATGCCCGAGGCGCACCTCCGCGGCAAAACGAAGAACCTGCAGTTCTACGAAGTGATCAGCACGAAGTCCGGAGCGGCGTCGATGGGCGTCTAGCTGCCGGCTATCGCGGCAGCAGCACGAGACGAGCGCCGTGCAGCTCGCCCCACGACGAGTGGTTCAGGTCCTCGACCCACGGAGCGGCGATCGCGATGTGCGCGCCGAGATTCGGTACGTCGACCTTCGCTCCCGTGAACTGCGCGCACGCCACGCGGGGAGACGCTTCCGACGTCGGACCCTGACACGGTACTTCGACAACCAGGTGATTGTGCGCGTCGGGGCTGGCGTTGCCGGGACGCATCAGCGACGTGTACGCCCCGTCCGGAATAACCTCCATCACCAGATCTCCGTCCGGCTCGATGCCGCGATCCGCGACGACGCCGGAGGCCATCTGGCATTGGCTCAGGAGCCGCAGTCGATCGCGCAAGTAGATCCGGTTCCACAACGTGTCGTCGCAGGTGAGCGGCGTCTCCTTCAACTCGATCGTGCAACTCTTCCGCCCGACGACGGCCTGGCCGGCGCAGTCGGTGGACACGCTCGTGGTGTATCCGGCCGGACCCGAGGCCGACACCGTGTAGGGGCCGCCAGCGGTGACGGCAACCAGCGCGGGGCCCTCGTCCGTCACGCCGATGGTGATGTTGGTCGAAGGGCCGGAAACCATGATCGTGAAATCACTCGGGACCGCCGTCCCGAACTTCACGTTGGTCACGGCCAACGCGACGCTGAGGCTGAGCGACGGCGCGCTCGGCGTCGAGGGGCTCGAGCGTGCGCCGCATGAGGCTCCGAGGAGTGCTGTTGAAAAGGCAGCCAGCCAGTGAATCGTGTGGGGGAACCTGGGTCGCAACAAATGCTCCCGAAAAACAAAAACGACTCCTGAAAGCCAAGCCGCCAGGAGTCGTGTGCATTCGCGGGCCGTTTCCAAGCTCGACCGTCGCGGAGGCAAATCCTACGCGCGTACGGCGTCAGTGTCAACGTACGTACTTTAGTGTCCGTATATGAGTACTTTAGTGTCCGAAAGACGGCCCAGAAGCGACGGCCCGATTCGGGAGAGTCTCAGGCAGATCGAGGGCTGTTTCTTCCAATCACGAGGCTGGCGATCGACGTAGCCAGCACAGCCACGTCCACCGGTTTGGAGATGTGCGTCTGATATCCCGCCACGAGCGCCCGCACGCGATCGTCGGCGTTGGCGTAGGCCGTGACGGCGATCGCCGGAATCACGCGTACTTCCTCGTCGGGCAGCGAGCGCACGCGGCGGATGAGCGAATAGCCATCCATATCGGGCATTCCCAGGTCCGACACCAGAATATCGGTATCGTGGGTCCGGTTCGTCAATTCAGCGAGCGCTGCCCCGGCCGAGGAGACGCCGCGCGGCCGCGCGCCGTAGTGCGACAGAAGCGCCAGCATCATCGCCCTGGCATCCTCGTCGTCGTCCACGATGAGGACGGAGATGCCGTCGAGCGTAATCGGACGGCCGTCCTCCCGTCGCGGCGAGGAGATCTCCGAGGCGGCGCCAACCGGCAGCGTGATCCAGAACGTCGAGCCTGCGCCCGCCCCGCTGCTCACGGCGCCGACGCCGCCGCCGTGCAGTTCCACGATCTGCCGCACCAGCGCGAGACCGAGCCCGAGGCCGCCGTGGCGCCGGCTCGGCGACGCATCCTGCTGCCGGAACCGATCGAAGACGTGCGGGAGAAAATCCTGCGCGATTCCCTCTCCCGTGTCGCGGATGGACACGCGAATGTCATCGCCCTCCCGGCCGACGGTGACGTCCACGCGCCCTCCAGCGGCGGTGAACTTGACCGCGTTGGAGGCGAGGTTCCACACCACCTGCTGGAGTCGATCCGCGTCGCCGTTGACCAGCGGCAAATCGGGCTCACACTTCGTGGACACGGCGATCTGCTTGGCCGCCGCCGTCGGGACGACGACCTCGACTGCGGCCCTGACGACCTCGCTCACGTCCACCGGACCGGTCACCAGCTGAAGCTTTCCGCTGAGGATTCGCGACATATCGAGCAGGTCCTCGACGAGGCGAAGCTGTGACGCCGCGTTGCGCTCGATGATCTCGAGCGCCCGGCTACGGCCGCGCGGCGACGCTTCGGTTCGCAGGATTCGGGCCCACCCCATCACCGCGTTGAGCGGCGTTCGGATCTCGTGCGACAACGTCGCGAGGAAATCGTCTTTCAGGCGCGAGGCGTGCTCGGCGATTCTCCGCGCCTGATCCGAGGACGCGATCTGGTTGCGTAGCTCCCGCTCGGTGACGACGCGTTCCGTCACGTCCTCGATCAGTGTGATGGTGCCGACGACGCGCCCGCCGCTCCGCAGCGGCTCGATGCGCGCCGTTTGCGCCATCTCGGTGACGCCGGCGCCGTGGAGGTTCCGGCTGATCGGCAGGAGGTACTTGTGAAAGCGCTCGGACAGCACGCGCACGCCGCCGGCCAGGGCTTCGCGGTAGTACTGATCGAAGCCGCGATCCGACAGCGTTCGATACAACTCGAACAGCGGGCGCCCGACCGCATCGGCTTCGGCCAGACCCGTCTGGGCCGCGAGCCACTGATTCCATCGCCGCACCACGAGATTGGTGTCGGTGATGAAGAGCCCGCGGTCTGCGACTTCCTGCAGCCACTGGGCGAGCGCGTCGTCGAGCGGCAGATCGGCGTCCCTAGTCATTTCTGGCCGAGTTCCCAGTCGTCGACGGCGTGAATGAGGCGATCGAGCGACGCGACCGAAAGCACAATCATCAGGTAGCCGGAGACCGCCGCATTTCGCAGGCGGAAGCCCGCGTGCACGATCAGGGCATAGCGCAGCCCGTGCTGCGCGATGATCAGCGACTGCAGGATCGCCGCGACGTTCGCAATCTCCAGATGGGGCACCGAGAAGGACACCTGCACCTTCAGCAGATTGCCAAAGGTGCCAAGGCAGGCGTTGAGCAGGATGTTGCCGACCTCGGTGATCACCTCGCGCGCGGACGCGTCGATCGACAGCGGCAGGGCGGGCTCGTTCGTCAGCAATTCTTTCAGCATCGACGCGCCGGCTTCGTCGAGGATCAGCAGCGCGTCGCCGCCCACCGGCCCGGAGAAAATCTGGTGCACGCTGGCGACGTGGCCTTGCAGCACGCGTTCCAGCTCGTCGCCGACCTCTTCGACGGCGCGGAGCGTGACCGTCGGCACATCGAGCAGGACACGGTGCCCGGTGAGCTGCGAGAGCGAAGCCGCGGCGCGGCCGAACCCGATATTCAGCAGCTCGATCAGGGCGTCCTGCTGGACGGCGGTCAGCGTGATCATGCGCGGGCCCCCAGGATGTCTCCGACAATCTTGAGGAGGGCCTCCCGTTCGACCGGTTTCGTGACGAAGCCGCTGGCGCCGGCCTCGAGAGCCATCGTACGTGAGGACTCCTGCACGTCGGCGGATACGACGACGACGCAGGCGTGCGGATCCATCCGC
>DATATJ010000149.1:0-8504 GCA_036268855.1 Vicinamibacterales bacterium | reverse complement strand
CGTGCCGCGGCTGCAGGAGTCAGACGCGGTCCGCACGCGCGTCCATTCGCTCGACGAGAGCGACGACGTGCTGGCGCGGCCGATGATGATGCTGCTCAACAACACGCGGTGGCACGCGCCCGTCACAGAGCAGCCGACGCTGGGCACGACGGAGATCTGGTCACTCGCCAACGTCACCGACGACTCGCACCCGATTCACCTGCACCTCGTGCGCTTTCAGATCCTCGATCGCCGCAACTTCGATCCGTTCATCTATCGGAAGGAGCGGCGCCTCGTGTTCACCGGTCAACCTGTCGCGCCCGAGCCGAACGAACTGGGTTGGAAGGACACCGTGCGCGCGCACGGCGGCATGGTGACGCGGATTCTCGTGCGCTTCGACGGCTACGTCGGGCGCTACATGTGGCACTGCCACATTCTCGAACATGGCGATAACGAGATGATGCGTCCGTTCGAGGTCGTCGCGCCGGTCTGACTCGACGACGCGAACCTGACGCCATGTCACATCGATGTAACTGCTCGAAAGGAGGGGCACCACGTGGTCGTCGCAAACAACGGGCACGACGCGCTCGCGGCGCTCGACGACCATCCTCTTCGAGATCATCGAGCGGCACGTCGGCCTCTAAAGCGTCCTGAGCGCCGCGCTCACCGGGCCAGGCCGCTCCAACCTCAGGAGCTCAATCAACGCTCCATCCGGTCGATGGCCGCCACCACCTTTTCGACGGACTGGCGCATGATCGCGATGACTCTGGCGTTTGCTGCACCTCGATCGTCTTTCCGCTCATCGAACCGCGCGGCGATGTCGTCGAGCTCGGCGGCCAGGTCGTCGACGCGCCGCCACGTCACCGCGCGCGCGCCCGCACTCAGCAGGACCGCTCCGCCTTTGCGTCCGGCCTCACGCGCCTCTTCTCGCGTCCATTCGTGCGCCGTACCTCTCTCGTGAGCCACGCGGCCGCCACGGCTTGCGACTTCACGTCGCTTGAACCCGTCCATTGTCGCAAATCCTCTATTCTCTTTCGACATGTGACCCTACCTCCCGGCCAGACCCTGCCAGACGTGCAGGCGTACGCCAGAGAATTCGCGGTGCAAGAATCATGTCCGTTACCTCCGGATAGCTCTCGGAGCACGATTCTGCTCGGGTCGAAACGACACGCCGTCGCGATCGCGCATCAGAGCCGACAACCGCCGCGTTTCTTCCTGCAGGTGAGATTGAGCATGAAAGGGCGGATCACCGATCGCCGGCTCTCGTCGGCGGTAGACACCATCGGCCGCCAGCCACCGCGCCTTCACCGTGTCGCGAAACATCGCGCGCAAGGCGTAAAGCACCTTGGCCTTGTGCTCTGCGCTGTCGACCGGAAACATGAGCTCGATACGCTTGTCGAGATTGCGCGTCATCCAGTCGGCGCTCGCTAAATACACGTCCTCGTCGCCTCCGTTGAGGAAATAGTAGACGCGTGCGTGTTCGAGAAAACGATCGACGATCGAGACCACCTCGATGTTCGCGCTGACTCCAGGCATGCCAGGCCGCAAAGCGCAGATACCGCGGACGTTGAGCCGGATGCTCACGCCGCTGTTCGACGCCGCGTAGAGCGCGTCGATGATCTTTTCGTCAATGAGCGAGTTCATCTTGGCAAGGATCTCGGCCGGCTGCCCTGCTTCGGCCCGGCGACGCTCGCGGTCGATCAACATCAGGAACTTCCGTCGAAGATCCGTCGGCGCCATCGTCAGCTTCTTGAGACGCGGCGGATCCGAGTATCCCGTCAATGCGTTGAAAAAGGCCGTGGCGTCTTGGGCGATCGCATCGGACGATGTGAGCAGGCCGAAATCCGTGTAGAGACGGGCCGTTCGTTCGTTGTAGTTGCCCGTTCCAAGGTGCACGTACCGCCGAAGTCCTTCCGGGCTGCGCCGCACGATGAGACAGATCTTCGCGTGCGTCTTGTAGCCCTGCACCCCGAAGATGACGTGTGCGCCCGCCTCCTCGAGTGCGCGTGCCCAGCGGATGTTCCGTTCCTCGTCGAAGCGCGCCGTCAGCTCGACCAGCACGGTGACCTGCTTGTTCTGTTCGGCCGCTCGCTGGAGGCTGGCGATAACCGATGATCCGACGCTGGTTCGGTACAGCGTCTGTTTGATCGCCAGGACGTCGGCGTCGTCCGCGGCCTGCGACACGAGGGCCAACACGGGATCGTAGGCCTCGTACGGATGGTGAAGGAGCAGATCCCGCTCGTCCAGCACGGAAAACAGGTCGTGGTGTTGGACGCCGGCGAACACATCAACCGGCGGATGCGGCGGATCGCGGAGGGCATCGAGCCCGGACTGGTCCGTCAGGCCCATCAAGACCCGCAGATCGAGAGGCCCGGGTGAAGCATAAGCGTGCAACGTGAAGCGGACGGTAAATTCGACGTAACACACGAAGGGCCGCACCGATGTGCGGCCCCCGTGACTGACGTCCGTTACTTCTGCTCTTTGGTGCTCGATGCGGCCTCGCCGTGGAGCGCCGGATACGGCTTCCCGCCCATCAGCCCCTTCCAGAGCACGCGGTTGAACTGCTCCGGCGGTACCTGGTCGGCGTCCGAGAAATCGAACCCTTCGGTCGCTGCATCCCAGTACGCCGCATCGTGCTGGGGCTGCAGCACCGGTCCAGCTGCGTACCGCATGTGACTGCCGCCCGCATCAGCCGACGCGAGCGTCGTCGTGGCCAGGAAGGTGGACGCCTCTGCCGAGAACGACCACTTGCCCGACGCGCCTGTGTCGAACACGTCGGCCATTGGACGCTGGAACGCCGTGTTCAGGTTGACGTGCTCCGTCCCCAGCACGTCCTCGATCGTGCGAATCACGTTCACCTGGCTGTAGCGCGTGTCGACGACGACGCCCTTCTTCACGTAGGGGCCGATAATGAACGCAGGCCCACGGTGTGAGTCGATGTGGTCCGGGCCATCCTGCACGTCGTCTTCCGTCACGATGATCACCGTGTCGCTGGCGTAGCGGCTGTTCGCCACCGCCTCGACGAGGAGGCCGAGCGAGTAGTCGCAGTCGGCCTGCTGCGCCTCGGGCGTGCTCACACCGCCAAGGGCGCTGCCGAAACTTCCCATGTGATCGTGGCTGATCCTGACCTGTGACAGGCTCGGCAGCTTGCCGTTCGCGACGTACTGATCGAACTCACGCTTCCACTCGTTGTAGCGCCAGAGATCTGGATAGACCTGATCGAAGCCGCGGAAGTAGACGTCGGTCAGCGAGGCGAGCGACGGATCCAGCGGCGCCACCTGCACGATGCCGGCGTGGAACGGATCCGAGACCGGAGCGGCCTTGGTGCCGGTGCTGCCGATGTTGTTCACGTGGAACCCGTAGTTGCGGACGGTGCCGCCGGCGCGAAGCACGGCGTTGAAGATGTAGCCCTCCTGCTCGCCGAACGGCGCGTCGGCCGACGCGTGGTTGCCGTTGCCGGTGAGCACGTTCTCGGTCCCGCCAGGCAGCGCCGCGGTGGCGTCGCTGTACTTGGTGGTTCCGGCGACTCCAGATGCGGCGTCGCGGTCGGCAACGCTCTTCAGGTTCACCGGCACGTTCCGGTTCGAGCCTTCGGATTCATACGACATCCCGCGGTCGACCGCCGCGTAGTTGATCTGCTGGCTGAGCGTCTCGGTGTTCGTGACGCGGCCCTGCAGCGACCACGACCAGCCGTCCATGCTGCCGTCGCCGGGGTTCATGAAGTTGTCGAGGGTCACGAACTGCGTCGCGAGGCTGTGGTAGTTCGGCGTCACGCTCTGACCGAAGACCGCCAGGCTCGAATCCGCCTTCGCGCCGTTGTTGAGATCGCCGAGCACCTGATCGAACGTCCGGTTCTCCTTGACGACGTAGATCACGTGCTTGATGTGCTTGTGGATGAAACGCATGACCTCGGCATCCCGTTCGCTGGTCTCAGTCGTGTAGAAGTTGTTGCGCGCAACCTGCTCGGTCAGTTCGTCGAGATCCCGAGACGAGGGCACGGGCGCGCTCACGAGGGACGCGCGTTCGAGCTGGAACTGATACTGGTTCGTCGCGTTCGCCGCCTTTGCGGCCGCCGCGTTGCCCCCCGGATAGGTGACGCTCGTCAGGCTCGCGGTGCTGCCGGTGAGGTGTCCCGGGTTCGGCCCCGTGACGCTCTTGCCGTTGATGATGTACAGCCACGAGCCGTCCGCGCTGAACGTGATGTCGTGCGGCTCGTACGCCGTCGGAATGAGACCCTGCACTTTGTGACCGCCGTGGCCAAGCGGAATGACTGCGATCGAGTTCCCGCCGCTGTTCACCGCGTAGAGCGTGCGGCCGTCAGGGGAAAGCGTCACCGCTGTGGTGGCCGCGCCGGTGTACTTGTGGGGCAGCATGCCGGACGGCGCACGCGCGTCGATCCGGTCGGTCACCTTGTTCTTCATCGTGTCGATGACAGCCACCTGGTCGGCGTTGTCCTGCGCGACGTAGAGCGTCGACTGCGATGCGTCGAGCGTCATCCCAAGGGCGTTGCCGTCGAGCTTGATGCGCTTGACGAGGCGCCCGCCCGTCGGCGACGAGACGTCGACGGCGATGATCTCGCGATCGCGATCGGACGACACGTACGCCGTGTCGTTGCCCTTGATCACCACGCCGTACGGGAACGTGCCGCCGACGCCGCCGTTGCGGCCCTCGTTGCCCGCGAAGAACGGCCGCAGGTCGTGCTCGTATCGCACGGTGCGAGTGGCCGTGTCGATGACGCTGATCGAGTCGTTGTAGTTGTTGGCGACGACGAGCGTGCGGCCATCGGCCGACACGTCGAGGCCGCTCGCGTTCGGCTCGACGCCGACGCCAATACCCTTTTGGCGGGCGCTCCCCTTGGCGCCGGGCGCGAAGTGCCCGAGCGCGATCGGCGTCGCGGCGACGAACTGGCTGCCGCTCTTCGTGTACACGTACACCGCATCGTCGTTGCCGCCGGCGGCGTAGATGGTGTTGCCGTCGGGCGAGAACGCGAGCCCGACGTGGGCGTTCACCTGCTGAATGACCTGCACGAGCTTCGGGTTGCTCTTGTTGGCGCCGCTGACGTTATACAGGAACAAGAACTGGGTCGAGTTCGCGACGTCGACGGTGCCATCCGGCTTGTAGAGCGAGTTCTGTCCGGCCGTGAGGATCGCGAGCGTGGTGCCGTCGGGGCTGAGGCGCGAGCGCACGGCTTCGCCGGCGACGAAGTTCGGATAGGCGGACAAGCCCGGGTTCAGGTACTGCTGCACGGCGTCGTCGATCGCCGTCGGCGTCACGAATTGGCCGGTCGGCAGAACCGCGGCGTTGCTCGGACGATCATCATCGCGATCACCGTCGTGGTCGCGCTCCTGCACGTGGGCGCGCGTCGACAACGCCAGCAGCGTCGCCGACGTGAGCACGCTCACCTTGAACAGCCGGTTCAAAGCATTTCTCTTCATGACGATTCCTTTCGCTCTTCCCATTGGTTTACGCTCTCCTTGGACAGCCGCGTGTCCGGTCGGCGCATGAGGCGCAGGCACCGATCCGCGCGCTATCTCCGCGACGCGTCGTCCCTTCACTCACGCGGGACGCGTCGAGGACGAGAGCATGCGCGAGCGCGGTGACGATGCCGCCACGTCCGTGCAAAAAGATCGCGACTCATGCGTGGCGCACGCGTTCAGTGTCGAGTCGAGTCGCACCGTGTGCGTTGAGAGGGCGCTTTTGCGATCGCAGAACACGATCGGTTTCGCGCGGTGCCGATGGCGGCGGGCGCAAGGGCCTTGACGCAGACCTTCGCGCTACGTTCGCGTCGACAACGCCTGTCACGGTGTTTGCAGGCGGGCCTCTCGTGGCAATCGACGACCTCTGGTATAAGAACGCGGTCATCTACTGCCTCGACGTCGAGAAATATCAGGATGCGAACGGCGACGGCATAGGCGATTTCGAAGGGCTCACGCGCCGCCTCGACTATCTGCAGGGCCTCGGCGTCACCTGCGTCTGGCTGCAACCGTTCTATCCGTCTCCAAACCGCGACAACGGCTACGACGTCGCCGACTACTATCGCGTGCACCCGAAGCACGGATCCCTCGGCGACTTCGTCGCGTTCATGCGGCACGCGGACGCGCTCGGCCTTCGCGTCATCGTGGATCTCGTCGTCAATCACACGTCGATCGAGTCGGCGTGGTTCCAGGAGGCCCGCTGCGATCGACAATCGTTTTTCCGCGACTGGTACGTCTGGTCCGATACCCGTCCGAAGAATCACAAGGACGGCATCGTCTTTCCTGGAAAGCAGGACACGACGTGGACGATGGACCGGCGGGCCGGGCAGTACTACTTCCACCGCTTCTACGCACACCAGCCCGATCTGAACACGTGGCATCCGTACGTGCGGGCGGAGATCCAGAAGATCATGGGCTTCTGGCTCCAGCTCGGCGTGTCCGGATTCCGGATGGACGCGGTCCCGTTCCTGATCGAAAAGAAGGGCGCGGGCGTCGAGCACCAGGCGGATTTCAACCTGCTCAAGGAAATGCGCGACTTCCTGCAGTGGCGATCGGGGGAAGCGATCCTCCTGGCCGAGGCGAATGTGCCGCCCGACGAGAGCATGCACTATTTCGGCGACGAGGGCGACCGGCTGCAGATGATGCTCAATTTCCCGGTGAACCAGCGGCTGTTCTACGCGCTGGCCACGGGCGACATCGACCCCCTGATCGGCGCGCTCGAGGACACGCGGCAGCGTCCGCTAAACGCCCAGTGGGTGCAGTTCCTGCGCAGCCACGACGAACTCGACCTCGGGCGCCTCACGTGCGAGCAGCGCCAGAAGGTGTTCGATGCCTTCGGTCCCGAGAAGCGGATGCAGTTGTACAACCGCGGAATCCGGCGGCGGCTCGCGCCGATGCTGGGCGACGATCGGCGGAAGCTCGAGCTCGCGTTCAGCCTGCTCTTTTCGCTGCCGGGCACGCCGATGATGCAGTACGGCGACGAGATCGCGATCGGCGAGAACCTCCGCCTGCCGGAGCGGGAGTGCGCGCGCACCCCGATGCAGTGGACGGCCGGCGTGAACGGCGGCTTCTCGACGGCCAGGAAGCTCGTGCGGCCGGTCATCGACGGTCCCCTGTACGGATACCGGAAGCGCAACGTGGCGGAACAGCGGCGCGACCCGCACTCGCTCTTGAACTGGACCGAGCGCATGATCCGGATGCGCAAGGAGTGTCCGGAGATCAGCTGGGGCAACTTCACCGTGCTGCGCACGAATGTGCGCGAGATGCTCGCGATTCGGTACGACTGGCGCCACACGTCGATGGTGACGCTGCACAACTTCAGCGGCAGCCGGCACAAGGTGAGCCTCACCGTCGGCGCGGCCCGCGACCACCTGCTGATGGAAGTGTTCGACGGTCGCCACAGCAAGGCGCACGCGGACGGCGTCCACCGGATCGAGATGGGCCCATACGGCTGGCGGTGGTTCCGCGTCGGCGGAGCAGACAACGTGCTGGAGCGCTCCGACCTCGATCTCACGAATCCGATGCGCTGAGCCCTGGACGTGCGGCACACGGAGGCCGACCGGGGCATCATTGACGCGTCGAGGTGGCCGCGATTCTCGAATCGCGAGGCGGAAGCCAGAGGACGTTCGAACGTGACGGGCCACCGTTTCATCCTCGTGCTCCTCTTCGGCTTCGTGCTGATTTATCTGCCCGTGCGCCTCTGGTCGGTCGTCGACCGGCCAGAGACGTTCGGGATCGTCCAGATGGTCGCGATCCTGATCTGCGCTGTGGGCGGCACGAGCGCGCTCTGGTGCGCCTCCACCTTCGCGGTCATCGGTCGAGGGACTCCTGCTCCGTTTGCCGCACCCAGTCGGCTCGTGATACGCGGCCCCTACCGGTTCCTGCGCAATCCCATGTATGTCGGCGTGGGCGTCCTGTTTACCGGCGCTGCGATCTTTTATCAGTCGAGAGTGTTGCTCGCGTACGTCGCTCTGTTCTGCATTGCCAGCCACCTGTTCGTCGTGCATTACGAGGAACCCACGCTGCGCCGGCATTTTGGCAGCGAGTACTCCGCGTATTGCCGGCGGGTCAGGCGGTGGTGGCCTCGCTGGTGACGAGAGGCATTCCATGAGGTCGACCCGGATTGAAGGCGGGATCAGGTTGGACGAGGACGTGCCCCTTTCGATGCGCGACGGGGTTCGTCTGATGACCAACATTTTTCGACCTGCGGACGGGCGGCCGGTTCCTGTCGTGATGTCCGTGACGCCGTATGGGAAAGATGCCGCGCCGGATTGGATCGGCATGACGCTGATGCGCATCGCCGGAGTGCGATTCGGCGAGCTCGGCTGCTCGAAGTTGACGGGTTTCGAAGCTCCCGATCCGCTGTTCTGGACTCGAGCCGGTTACGCCGTCGTCCAGACCGATGTACGTGGCATGCACAAGTCCGACGGGCACGCCGGCGTCCTGACCGCCGACGATGCACGCGATTATTACGAGCTCATCGAATGGGCAGCCCACCAGCCGTGGTGCACGGGAGCGGTCGGCCTCGCCGGCGTGTCGTACCTCGCCATG
>DATATJ010000148.1:0-37438 GCA_036268855.1 Vicinamibacterales bacterium | reverse complement strand
AGTTCACGAAGAGCATTCGTACGACAACGTCCGTCGTGGGCTTCGTATTCTTCGTGACTCCGTGATCGACCGACATCGAAGCCAAACTAGAACCAGCGCGAGATCGTCACCTTCTTGTCCGTGTAGAACTCGATCCCGTCGCGCCCGTGCGCCTTGAGATCGCCAAAAAAGCTGTCTTTCGCGCCGCCGAACGGAAAGTACGCCATCGGTGCGGCGACGCCGATGTTCACGCCCACCATGGACGCCGTCGCGTGCTTCGCGAATTCGCGCGCCGACTTGCCGCTGCTGGTGAAAATCGACGTCGCGTTGGCGTTCGGATGCTGCTGCATGAGGGCGATGGCCTCCTCCAGCGTCTTCACCGGGCAGATCGACGCCACGGGGCCGAAGATCTCTTCGTGGCCGATCGTCATCTTCGGCGACACTTCATCGAACACGGTCGGCCCGACCCAGTAGCCGTTCGGCCGGTCCGCGACCTGTATCTGGCGGCCGTCCAGGAGCAGCTTCGCGCCTTCGGCGGCGCCGGTGCCGATGTAGGCGCGGACGCGATCTCGATGCGTCGCGCTGATCAGCGGCCCCATCGTCACACCGGTCTGCAATCCATCGCCCACCTTGAGCGATTTCGCCTGCGCGACGATGCGGTCGCGCGCCTCGCGGTGCGCGTCGCCGACGGGGACGAGCATGCTTCCGGCCAGGCACCGTTCGCCGGCGCACCCGTAGAAGGACTCGCCGATGACGGCGATCGACCGCTCGAAATCGGCGTCGGGCATCACGACGACGAAGTTCTTGGCGCCGCCGAGCGCCTGCACGCGCTTGCCGGTCTGCGCCGCCCGCCGGTACACGTGACGGGCGACCGGCGTCGATCCGACGAACGAGACCGCGCGGATGCCGGGATGATCGCAGAGCGCGTTGACCACGTCCACGCCGCCGTTCACGAGGTTCACGACACCGGCGGGCAGATCGCACTGCTGGAGCAGATCGACCATCATCCGCTGCGAAAGCGGCACCTGCTCGGACGGCTTCAGCACGAACGTATTGCCGCACGCGATCGCGAACGGCAGAAACCACATTGGCACCATCGCCGGAAAATTGAAGGGCGCAATCGCGGCGACGACGCCGAGCGGCTGGCGCACGACATGGCAGTCCACGCCGCGTGAGATGTCTTCGAGGCCGGAGCCCTGCATCAACGACGGCGCGCCGCACGCCACTTCGACGCACTCGATTCCGCGCCGGACGCTGCCCCGCGACTCCTCGAGCGTCTTGCCATGCTCCATCGTGACGGTGCGCGCGAGCGCCTCGAAATTCTCCTCGAGCCGCTGCTTGAACCGGTAGAGCACCTGCGTACGCGCGTTGACCGGCGTGTCGCGCCACGAGGAATATGCGGCCGCGGCCGCCTGCACGGCGGCGTCGACGTCGGCCGTGGTGGAGAGCGGTGTGCGTCCGATCACTTCGCCCAGCGCGGGATTGTGAACGTCGAACGCATCGGTCGCGCGGGCCGGAACCCATCGTCCGCCGATGAAATTGTCGAGAGTCTTGACGTCCTGATGTTCGGCGACCGGCATAGCGCCTCCTGTGGGAACGAGCCCATTATAGTCGCCGGTCGCAGCTCGAGAGCCCGTTCGGCGGCTACTGGTTCGGCAGCAGCACCGGCTTCGCTTCGCGCGCCCAACCCTCTTCCCAGGTCGGACGAGCCGAGCGCCGCGCGCCCGTGCGCAGCCGATCGAGCGCTTTCTGATCGGCGGGAAACGTCTCGAAGAGATCGAACAGCACGTCGGCGAGCTGACGGCCGTTCGTGAAGAGCAGCCCGTTGTCTCCGTGGCGGACGCGCTCCGCCAAACAGGCGCCGTAGTCGAGCGCGCACACGGGCACTCCCGCGCCGAACAGATCGGCAATCTTCATCGGGATGTCGAGACCGGACGATGAACGATGCAGGCAGAGACCCAGGTCCGCACTGCCCACGACGCGCGGATAATCGTCGGGCTCCAGGAATCGCGCGCGCAGCTGCACGCGGCGCGCCGGCAGCCCGGCAAAGCGCCGTTCGAATTCGGCACGGCGCGCGCCGTCGCCGGTGACCAGAATCACGAGCTCCGGAAACCGCCGCGTCTTGTTGCCGGCTTCCCAGCCGCGAATGCGCTCCTCGAGGTGCACGACGGCCTCGATCACGACGTCGAAGTCTTCGTCCTCGGTCCAGCTCGTGGGACAGACGATGAACCCGACGGTGCTGGCGCGGATGCCCAGGCGCGCGAACAGCGCCTGCCGGAACCGCTCGCGGTCGGACCGCTCGATCGGTATGAACGCGGAAGCTGGGCGGTCGTACACGACCTGCGCCTGCTTGACGCCGAAGCGGCTCTCGAGAAACGCGGCGAGGCCGCGCGACACGCAGAGATTCGCGTCCACGCGGCGGGCGTCGCGCCGCTCGAACCAGCGTGCGAGGCGAACGGCGGGGTGCCACTGGCCGAGGCGCAGCTGAAGCAGCGTATATCCGAGGTTGTGCCAGTCCACGACGAACCGCACGCCGCGGTGGCGGAGCGAAAACCACGACACGGCGAGCGTCGGAAAGGCCGGCGGATTCTGAACGAGCACGAGGTCGGGCCGGCTCAGCTTCGCCAGCGTGCGCCAGAGGCGGAAGCTCACGCGGGCCGCGTCGAACAATCCGGCAACGGCGTAGGTGGACCCGGTGAGGCCGCTGCGGATCTTCAGCCGCGGCGGCGCAATGCGATGAACGGTGATGCGCGGCTCGGCCGTGATCGCCCCTGGCACCGCCGTGCCCTCGAAGCCGACGAGGTCCACCTGGACACCGCTCGCCGCGAGCGCCAGCGCGTGATAGCGCATACGGGCGCTGCGTCCCAGATCTCCGAGGGCGACGACGGCGGCTCTCATTGAGGAAGATGTGACGGGGTGGCAGCCCCAATTCTACCCGCGAAAGCCAGGAAAGGACGTGGGTGAATAGTCTGCGGATGTCACACGATGCGAAAACGTGTAAACCGCTCAGGAATGGACGCGTGACTCGCTTCTCACGACTCGCTTGTCACGCGGCAGGCTTGGACGACGACTCCCGCCCTCGCGCCTTCAGCAGCAGCGCGATGACCGCCGATTCCTCGGGGCTCAAAAGAGCGCGGCCGCGTGCGGTACGCCCCGGGCGAGGCCGCATCACCCGAATGGTGGCGCCATCGGCGTACGCCGCGAAGACCGCCGGGTGGATGTAGCACTTCCGACAGACCGTCTTCGTGTTCCCAAGCCGCTCCGATACCGACGTGACGGCGCGGCCGATGTTGCGCTTCGCCTCAGCCTTGGAAGCGAACGCCGCGAGATCCGCGAGGGCTTTCGCCGCGAGGACCGTCCCGGCCCAGGTCCGGAAATCCTTGGCGGTGAAATCCTCGCCGCACAACTCGCGCAGGTACGCGTTGACGTCGGCCGAATCGATCACCTCGCGGCGTCCGTCCCGGTCCACGTACTGAAAGAGCTCATAGCCGGGCAGATCCTGGCACGCCTTGATGATGCGCGCGAGGCGGCGCTCGTGCAGATCGACAGCGTGCTCGATGCCGCTCTTGCCGCGAAACTCGAAGTGCACGGTCGCACCCTCGATCCGCGCGTGCTGATCCCGCATCGTCGTCAACCCGAACGATCGATTGGCGCGGGCGTATTCCTCGTTGCCGACGCGGATCAACGTCTTCTCGAGAAGCTGGACGACGGCGGCGAGGACCTTTTCGCGCGGCAGGCCGGCGCGGCGCAGATCTGCCGCCGTGCGCTGCCGGATGCGCGGCAGCGCCCGGGCGAACGCAATCAGCCGGCCGTACTTGACCTCGTCGCGCACCTCGCGCCAGCGCGCGTGATAGCGGTACTGCTTGCGGCCGCGCGCGTCGCGGCCGGTCGCCTGAATGTGGCCGAGCGGCAGGGGACAGATCCAGACGCCGCGCCACGCGGGCGGGATCGCGAGCGCACGGATGCGCTGGAGCTCCGCGGCGTTGGTGAGCCGGCGCCCGTCGGCATCGAGGTAGCGGAAGCGCCTCGTGGAACCCAGACGCCGGATCCCGGGCATCGTTTCGTCGTTGACGTAGCGAAGCCCCGCGGCCCGCGCCGACTCGGACGGCGCCAACGGCACGCCCGCGCGCACGACCGAGTGCATGCGGCGCGTGGCGCGCGTCGCGCGTGCCTGCTCGTGGCTGAGCCTGCGCCACGTGGCGGGCAGCTTGGCCGGATCCACCATGCCATCGGTATGCGAGCAAAAGCCCTGCCGCCCATATAAGATTCGTGGCCATGGCTTCACGTTTGTTGAGCATCGTCGCCGTTCTCTCTGGTCTGGCGACGCTGGCGGCCTCTCCCGCCGCGCAGCCTCCGTTCGACCTGCTCATTCGACACGGGCAGGTGATTGACGGCAGCGGTTCGCCAGCGGCCGCGGCGGACGTCGGGATCCGCGGCGGACGCATCGTGGCGGTCGGGGCGCTCGGCGACGCTGGCGCGACGCGCGTCGTCGACGCCACTGGTCTCACGGTGACGCCGGGGTTCATCGATGTGCACTCGCACGCGTCCACCGGCCTCGCGGGCGAGCTGAAGGAAGGCCGGCAGCTGCTGGCGCAAGGCATCACCACCGTCGGCCTCAACCCCGACGGGGGCGGACCGATCGACATCAAGACGCAGCGCGCGACGTACGAGCGTCAGCACGTCGGCGTCAACGTCATGCTGTACGTGCCGCACGGGTCGATCCGCCGCGAGGTGCTCGGCATGGCCGATCGCGCGCCGACGGCTACGGAGCTCGATCGCATGATCGCGCTCGTGCGCGCCGGCATGCAGGACGGCGCCATCGGCCTGTCGTCCGGCCTCTACTACGCACCCGGCAGCTACGCGCAGCTCGACGAGGTGGTTGCGATGGCGCGGGTGGCCGGCGAAGCGGGCGGCGTCTACGAGAGCCACGTCCGCGACGAGGCGGACTACAACATCGGCGTCGTCGCCGCCGTGGACGAAGTGATTCGGGTGTCGGAGGAGGCGCACCTTCCGGGGATCGTCGCGCACATGAAAGCGCTGGGGCCGGCGAGCTGGGGCCTGTCGAAGACGCTCGTCGCGCATATCCAGCAGGCGCGCGACCGCGGCGTAGACGTGTGGGCCGATCAATACCCGTACGATGCCAGCGGGACGGGCATCGTCGGCGCGCTGATTCCGCGGTGGGCCGAAGTCGGCGGCCGATCCGAGATGCTGAAGCGGATCGACGGACGCGATCGGGAGCGGCTGCTCGCCGACGTCCGGAAGAACTTCGAGCGGCGCGGCGGGCCGGAGAAGCTGGTGATCTCGTTCTACACGCCGAACCGCTCGCTCGAAGGCCGAACGATTGCGCAGGTCGCAAAGGCGATGAAACGGCCCCCGGAGGAAGCGGTGCTCGATCTGCTGGTGAAGGGCGACGCCAGCCTCGTGTCGTTCAACATGTCGGAGTCGGACATCGAGCTGATCATGAAGCAGCCGTTCACGATGACGTGCACCGACGGCGACCTCGTCGCATTCGGCATCGGCAAGCCGCATCCGCGCGGCAACGGCGCCTTCGCGCGGAAGATCCGCGTGTACGTGAACGAGCGGCACGTGATCGATCTGCCGTTCGCGATCCGGTCGATGACGAGCCTCCCCGCGTCGGTGTTCGGCTTGAAGGATCGCGGCGCGATTCGGCCCGGCGCGGCGGCGGACGTGCTCGTCATGGATCCGGCGAAGGTGAAGGATGCGGCGACGTACACGGAACCGCACCAGATGTCGCAAGGCATCGTGTATGCGATCGTCAACGGCGTCGTCGAGAAGGATGCGAACACCTGGACGGGTGGGCTCGCCGGCACAGTGCTCCGGCCGCAGCGCTAGCGACGCGCGTCAGGGCGTCGTCGAATCGTCTCCCGTGATTAGGCGCACGCGGCGCTGAAACGTGAGGTACGCCCACGCCCACTCGGTCATCACCGCGATGCGGTTCCGAAATCCGATCAGCCAGAAGATGTGCAGGAAGATCCAGAACACCCAGCCGAACCACCCGCTGATCTGCAGGCCGAACACGTCGCCAACGGCCGCGCCGCGACCGATGGTCGCCATCGTGCCGAAGTCGCGGTAGTGAAACGGCCGGAGCGCTTCTCCCCGGATCGCCCGCACGACGTTCTTGGCGGCGTGGGCCCCTCCCTGCATCGCGACCTGGGCGACGCCGGGCAGCCACCGGCCGTCCTGCTGCAGCGCGCACAGGTCGCCGACGACGAAGATGCCTGGTCGGCCGGGCACGGTGAGCGTCGGCTCCGCAAGCACGCGGCCGACCCGATCCAATGGCACGCCGAGCGATCGCGCCAGCGGCGACGCCGCCACCCCGGCGGCCCACAGCACCGTCTGCGCGGGAATGTGCTCGTCGCCCACCTGGACGCCGCTCGCGTCGACGTCGGTCACTTTCGCGCCGGTCCGCACCTCGACGCCCAATCGCATGAGCGACGCACGCGCGACCTCGCGCAAATGCGGCGGGAACGTGACCAGAATCTGATCGCTACCCTCGAGCAGCAGGATCCGCGCCGACTCGGGCCGAATGCGGCGAAAATCGCGGCGCAGCGACTGCCGGGCGATCTCGGCCAGCGCGCCCGCCAGCTCGACGCCGGTCGGACCGCCGCCGATGATGACGAACGTCAGCAGCCGGCGCTGCTTGCCCGGATCCGGCTCGCGCTCGGCGTCCTCGAAGGCCCGCAGCGTCCGCCGCCGCATCTCGAGCGCATCGTCGAGCGTCTTGAGCCCCGGAGCGCGCGCCTCCCACTCGTCGTGTCCGAAGTACGCGTGAGCGGCGCCGGTCGCGAGAATCAGGTAGTCGTACGAGATTTTGTCGCCGCGATCGAGCGCGACTGTTTTCGCGTCGGCGTCGATCGCCACCGCGTTCGCGAGCAGCACCTCGACATTTTTCTGATGACGCAGCACCCAGCGAATCGGCGACGCGATATCGCCGGGCGACAGCGAGGCCGTCGCGACTTGGTACAGCAGCGGTTGAAAGAGATGGTAGTTGTGCCGATCCAGCAGCGTGACGCGGACCGGCGCGCCACCTAGCGCGCGCGCGGCGTCGAGGCCGCCGAACCCTCCACCGACGACGACGATGTGAGGCAGAAGGGCCACTGCGGCATAATATCTCAGAGCTATGTCTACTATTCCCAACCCGATGACCGGGCGCACGGCTGAGCGCGCCCTCGGCGGCCCGACCACGGTCGTGGACGCCGCATGCCCGCTCGATTGCCCCGACGCCTGCAGCCTCGCCGTGACGGTCAACCAGGGCAAGATCATCGAGATCGACGGATCGCGACGGAACCCCGTCACCGACGGCTTCATCTGCGCGAAGGTCCGCAGGTTCGGCGAGCGCGTGTATGGAGCCGACCGGCTGCTCCACCCCGCGATCCGGAAAGGCCGCAAGGGCGAGGGGAAGTTCGTACGCGCGACGTGGGACGACGCGCTGGAGCTGATCGCGGCGCGGTTCAGGGACGCCAAAGCCGGTGCCGGCGGCGCGTCGATCCTCCCGTTCTCCTACGGCGGGTCGAACGGCATCCTCACGCAGGACAATCTCGACGCCCAGTTGTGGCGCCGTTTTGGCACGTCGCGGCTCGCGCGCACCGTTTGCGCCGCGCCAACCGGCGCGGCGAACATGGCGCTTTACGGCAAGATGCCGTCTGTCGTCTACCAGGACTATCCGGAAGCGAAGCTGATCGTTTTATGGGGCGTGAATCCCTCCGCGTCCGGGATCCACCTCGTGCCGTACGTGCGCGAAGCGCAGAAGCGCGGCGCCACGCTCGTCGTGATCGATCCGCGCGGCACGCAACTGTCGCGCTCCTCCGATCTGCACCTGCCGGTCAAGCCGGGCACCGACGTGGTGATCGCGCTCGCGCTGCACCGGTACCTGTTCGTCAACGGCCTTGCGGACGCCGCGTTCCTGCGCGACCACGCCACGGGCGTCGAGGAGCTGCGAGAGCGTGCGGAACCCTGGACGATCGACGAGGCCGCGCGCGTCGCGGAGATCGATGCGGCCGCCCTCGAGCAGTTCGCGATGCTGTACGCGGCGAGCTCGCCCGCCCTCGTCCGCTGCGGCTGGGGCCTCGAACGCAATCGCAACGGCGGCAACGCGGCGATGGCGATCATGGCCCTCCCGGCGGTGGCCGGAAAGTTCGGCGTCCGCGGCGGCGGGTACTCGATGAGCAATTCCGCCTCGTGGAACATCGAGCGCACGTGGATCAACGCGCAGGAGCCGGCGACGCGTCTGGTCAACATGAATCAGCTCGGCCGGGCGCTCACCGAGTACGACGATCCGCCGGTGAACGTACTGTTCGTGTACAACGCGAATCCAGCGGCCACGATTCCTGATCAGCGCCGCGTCCTGAAAGGGCTCGAGCGCGAGGATCTGTTCACTGTGGTGTTCGATCAGGTGATGACCGACACGGCGCTCTATGCGGACGTCGTGCTGCCAGCGACGACATTCCTCGAGAACTACGATCTGGCCAAGTCGTACGGGCCGATTCATCTCGACATCACGCGGCCGGTGATCGACGCCGTCGGCGAATCGCGCTCGAACGCGGACGTTTTCGGCGAGCTCTGCACCCGGCTCGGCCTGCTGCACGACGGAGAGCCCACCGGCGAGCTCGACCTGCTCGTCAAGGTCCTCAACGAGCTTCCGGACGGGATCGGCTCGACGCTGCGCGACGGGGCCGTGCCGTCGCCGCCGTTCGGCAACGCTCCGATTCAGTTCGTCGATGTGCTCCCGAACACGCCCGATCGCAAGGTGCACCTGTTCGACGCGGCGCTCGACGCCTCGTCGCCAATCGGGCTATATCGCTTCCAGCCCGATCCGGCGACGGCACAATATCCGCTGACCCTCATCTCCCCCGCCAGCGACCGCACCATCAGCTCGACGCTGGGCGAGCTGCCGCGGTCGGACGTCAAGCTCAAGATGCACCCGGACGATGCGGAGGCGCGCGGGTTGAGCGACGGCGATCTGGTGCGCGTGTTCAACGATCTGGGCGAGGTGCACTGCACGCTCACGGTCGGCGCCGGCATTCGTCCGGGTACCATCAACCTGCCGAAGGGCATCTGGCGGCGCAACACCCGCAACGGCTTCACCGGCACCTCGCTGGTGCCCGACACGCTGACGGATCTCGGCGGCGGGGCGTGCTTCAACGACGCCCGCGTGCAGGTCGCGTCGCTGGCGATCGCCTGAGCCAGCGTCCATCTTCAGCGTGTCTCAGGACTATTGCGGCTTCGACGTCAGCGCGACGACTTTCGAGCGGTTTGTCGATTTCGATGCAGCGCGAAGGCTTTAGCCGAGCGCAGCGCGGCGCCGGAAACGCTCGGCTAAGCCTTCGCGCTACAGCTACACCGATGTGAGAGCCGCACTAGCCGAGCGCTTTCGGCGCCGCGGGGCGGCGAGCGTGTCGGATCAGTAGCTGAAGAAAAAGAGCAGGTCGACGCCGCTGCCCTGCATCCGCTGGAACAGCTGCTGCTGCGTGGTCGATCCCTGCAGGACGTTCGTCTGGAGACGCAGCCAGTTGGTGAGCTCGTACTCGAGAATGACGTTCGTCTGGCTCTGATCGCCCAGCCCCTGCTGCACCTTCACGTACAGGTTCTGGCCGACCTGCTGGCCGATCGTCAGCTCCGCGGCACTGCCAGACTCCGGCGACGTATTGATCTCGAACGTGTCGAGATTCAGCGCGCTACTGATCGATTTCGACAGCTGCCCGGCGACGGCGCCCGTCGCCATGCCTTCCGCGCGCTGCGCGAGGGAAATCTGCTGTCCTTCGCCCACTGAGTTCAGGTTCTGGTTGAAGACGATCAACGCCAGGATGTCCGCCTGGTCGAGCGGCGGCGTGCTGCTCAGCGCGATCGTCGGGTTCTTCAGCGTCCCCTGCACGTTGACGTTGGCGGTGACGGCCTGAATGACGCGCTGAGTCCGGATGTCGAGCGTCGGATTGATGTCGTCGGTGCCATCGAACCGCAGGGTGCCGTCGCGCAGGATGGTGAACCGGCGTCCCTGGAAGTCGTACGTGCCGCGCACGGTGTTGACAAGGCCGATCAGACGCAGCTGATCGTAGGGCACCTTGCTCGCATACACATTGCCGCCGAGCGTCAGGTTCAGGGCACCCAGGCTGATCGGCGCACCGGGCGCGCGCAAGTCGCTCGCCTTGATGACGAGATCGTTCGGTATCGTGACGTGCACGTCCGTCTGGAGCGCGTCGAACACGCTCGGCGACGGCGCCGCGGCAGCCGTGCCAGCGTCCGTGCCGTATTCGCTCTGCTGAGTCGCGTACGCCGAGTCGCCGGCGAGGGCGAGAATCGGATCGAGATTGAGCGTGCCGGTCGAGAGGCCGAGCGTCCCCTCCACGCGCGGCGCGTCCAGCTCGCCCGTGAGCCGCAGATCACTGTTGATCCGCAGGTTCCCCATCTGGTTGTCGATGACCTTGAAGTCGTCCGTCTTCACCGCAATCGCCACGCCGCCGACCTGCCGCTCGTGAATCGCCAGGTCGCCCGCAATGGTGAGCGGCTTCTTCTGGTTGTCGAGCACGCGGATCTGCGCGATGTGCACATCGTCCGCGCGCAGATCGATCTCGCCGTCGAGATCGGTGTAGACGACGCCGGTCGGCTCGACTTTGAAGGCCGCATTCTGCACCGTGACCGAGCCGAGCGGGTGCGGATCGTCAGCGGCGCCGGTGACGTCGATTTTGGCTTGAAGGGTGCCTGTCACGCCGGTCAGCCGCGTCGTGAATCCCTGCACGATGCCGAGATCGATCGGGCTGCTGTCCACGTGCAGGTCGAACGCGTTCTCGCTGGCCGACGCCGCCCGCTGCTCGTGCGCCGGGTTCGTCGCGCCGAACGCCGCCGCGGGCACGTAACCCTTCGCCGTGATCCAGGTCGTCGGGTTCTGTTCGAGGCGCGCGTCGAGGTTCGCGCCTGCTCCGCCGTACTTCACGGAACCATCGAAGCGATCGTACTTGAACTGCCGGAAGCCGCCCTGCCGGATGCCGAACGTCGCGGTCACCTGCGGTGCATCCCTCGAACCGTCGATGGTGCTCGACGCGTTGAGCCGCCCGGATAACTGCGGCTCCCGGAGCAACAGCGCGTCGATGGTCGCCATGTCGAGGTTGTTCATTTTGACGAGCAGCGCATCTCCAGGCTGGCCGAACGATCCCTCGGCCGTGATCTCCTGGTCGCCGCTCGTCAACGCCAGCCCCTTCACGGTGACGATGTCGGGACCGTACTGGATGGCGGCCTGCGCGCCGGGAGCGGTCTGCCACTGCACGCCCTGCGACTGCAGCGAGAGACGCTCCAGGTGGATCTCCTGGTGATCCGGGTGGATCAGCAGCGAGCCGGCGGCCGCAAGGGAGCGCTTCGGCTGCGTCGCCGTCGCGTCGAATGCGAGCTGCTTGTCTGCATAGTCCGTCTTCGCCGTCACGTCGTTGATGTTCTGGCCGCCCACCGTGACGAACGTGCCGTGCGTGGTCGCGGAGAGGCTCGCCCGCGCAGCGTCGAGATCCGGCACCTTGGCGGTGAAGTCGCTCGAGATCGTCAGCGCGCCGTTGCCGCCATACTTCACTCCGTCGCCGGTGACGTTGCCCGTCGCGTCCAGTCCGCGGCGATTGCCTGTAACGGTGGCGTCGATCTTGGCGATGCCGGCCAACGGCTGGCCGACCAGCCTGCCGATGTGGTCGAGGCTCGGGCTGTCGGCGTGCACCTGGAGGTTCGACTGCCCTGTCTCATTCAACGCGATCGTGCCGCTCGCCGCCACGTTCACGTCCCGGCCGGTGACCTGAAACGCGCGGATGACGCCGGTGGCATCGTGGTAGTCGCCGTCGACGTTCGCGCTCGCGATCTCGAGTCCGCCGATCGTGGACGGCTCGAGCGTCGCCTTCGCCGAGGCCCGAACGCTGTCGACTGTCGCGCCCCGCGACACATGGTCGGCCGTGGCATCCACGGTGACCGTCCCGCCAACCGTGCCCTTCAGCTCCGGCTTTCCACTGGCGCTCGCGGGATCGAAGCCGGTGAACGATCCACTCGCGTCGACGTGAGCGGTGTCGTGCGCCAGGGCGGCGTCGAACGTCAACTGCGGGATCGTGCCGCCGAAGAGGGACGTTTCGCTCAGCGTGCCGTTCGCCTTGACGTCCATCGCCTCGATCGTCGTTCCGCGTCCATCGGCGACGAGGTGGGCGTTGATCGAGCTCTTGTACTTATCCGCCGAGAGCGCCGGCACCTCGAACTCCTCGCCAAGGCGCTGCAGGTCGAGGCGGCTCACGGTCGCGTCTGCCGAGTACGCGAGATCTTTGCCGTGCATCGTCACGCCGGCGACACTGCCGTTCGCGATCGTGGCGCCCGACACGGTGGAGGGCAGAAACCGCGCGTCGGCCTTGACGTCGAGCGGCGCGCCGTTTGCGCCCGTGGCGATCGCACCGACGGCGTGGTAGTCGGCGTTCACGTTCGTCGCCGCCGACGGCAGCTTGAGGTTGCGCGGCATCGCGCGGAGATCGAGTCCGCGCGCCCGCCCATGCAGGTCGAACGCCAGAGCGCCGGTCTTGGACTTCGCCGTGTCCGGCAGGACCACCTCGCCAGCGACGGTGGCCGTCGCGTTGTACGCGCCCGCGCTCGCGTCCACGCCGATGCGCCGCCCTTCGAAGATCGCCTTCGCCTTGACCGGCGCGACAGTGTAGCCGGCGGCGGTCACACGAGGCGCGTTCAGGACGACGCTGCCGCGCAGCGAGTCGAGATTCGAGAACGACTCGGCGTGCGCGTCGATCACGGCGTTCGCCGTCATGTCGCTTTTCTGTCCGGGCTGGTTCAGAATCGGCGCGAGATCGAGGTGACGAACGGCCAGCGTGCCGTTCACCGATTGACGCGGCGCGAGGAGGTCAACCACGATGCGACCGTTCATCTGGCCCGCCGACGATCGCACATCGAGGCCGACGCCCAGGCGATCTAACGGACCGTTCAGTTTCAGCTCGAACGCCGGCTGCACCCGCACGCCACGCAGTGAGGGGACCAGACGCGCCAGTTCCGGGACCGACACCTTGTCCGACGTGAGCTGAAGCTGGAACACTGGCTTGGTCAGGTACTGCTGCACGGCGCCGTCGAGCGAGAACGACGATTCGGCCGTCCGCAACGCGAGCTTCTCCACGTATACCGTGTCGTCGCGCACCGAGATGCCGCCCGACAGTGCGTTCAACGCGATTGCGGGGTCGGAGCCGCGAAACGACACATGGCTGATCTCAATCGAGTACCGGACCGGCTCGTATTTGAACGAGAGCTTCGCGTCGAGATGATCGAATCGCTTCGGGATTTCGACGCCCGACGTTCCCACCGGGCCGTCGACGACGACGGAGCCGTCGCTGACGCCGATTTCGTCGATCGCGATCGGCTTCAGGGGCCCCGAGCGATCGGCTTCCTGCGCCTGCTTCTTTACCAACTCGTTGATGCTCCAGGTGTCGCCCTGGCGGCGCAGATACAGCACCGGCTGGTCGATGCGGATCGCGTTGACCGAGAGCCCCTTGGAGATCAGCTCGAACACGTTGTAATCGAGGCCGAGATCTTTGACGGCGACGACTTCGCTGCCGTCCATCGACACGCCGATGTTCTCGAGCTCGACCCCGAAGAACAGGTTCCCGCCCAGCCGTTGAATCGACAAGCGGCCGTTCAGATATTGATTCGCTTCCCGCTCGACGTAGCCGCGCAGCCAGTCTTTGAACCAGGCGGTCTGCGACACGATCACCGCGGCTGCCGTGGCGCCGACCACCAGCGTCAGGACGATCACGAGCACGTGCACCAGCCGTCTCATGATCCGCATCAGTACGCCTGCCCGATACTGAAATGAATGCGCCAGCGGCGCGTTTGCGGCGAGCCATTCACGAGCAGCCCGGGAATGGGATTCAACTGGTAGCCGAAGTCGAAGCGAATGGGACCGACCGGCGTCTGGTACCGCAGCCCCGGCCCGATCGCGTAGCGGAGATCGTTGAGCCTCATGCCCCAGCTGTCGGCCCACACGTTGCCGCCGTCCAGGAAGATCACGCCGCCGATGTTCCCGTGCAGCGCGGCGCGCACTTCTTCCGAGAACGCCAGCATGCTGTTCCCGCCGATGGGAAGACCGGCCGAGAGCGGACTGATCTCGAATCGTCCCCAGCCGCGGACGCTGGTCGCGCCGCCCAGAAAGTACTTTTTCGCAAACGGCACCTTCGTGGGATCGGCGCTCGCCGGCTGGATGTTCCCGAGCTGCAGCCGGGACGCGAGCACGACCTTGTCGCCGAACAGAGGCAGGTAGTGCCGGCCGTCCGCCGACAGCGCGTCGTACGCGAACGTGCCGGGGATGATGCGTCCGGCCTGCTCGGCGTGAAACGCGACCTGATACCCGTGGTGCGCGTTGAGCAGGTTGTCGGCCGTCGAGTGCTGCAGGTCGAAGCCAAGCGCGTTCAGCGTGCCGCTCTGCGAACCGGTGATCGGATTGAGGCCGAGCGCGATCAGGTTGGCGCGCTGGGTCGGATCGGCGAGGACTTCCGGCGTCACCGTGCTGCTGTCGTGCTCGCTCGTGATCGACACCGACCAGGACGTCTGCTGGTTGTGGCGGTGTGTCAGCGTGGCCTTGGCGCCAGTGACCACCGATCGGTACGCCGGCGTATAGGTGTACCAGTCCTGCGCTTCGCCGCCGAGCGAGAAATGCGGCCGGAAGAAATAGGGCTGGGTGAAATCGAGCCGGACGCCGCGATCGAGCGACGACCAGCGCACGTGCGCCCCCGCGGATCGCGCGCCGCCGAGGAAGTTCAAGTGGTGGTACTCGGCGTCCACGCGTCCTTTTTCCTCGGTGCCGTAGCCGACGCCGAAGTTCACGCGCTGATGGTTGCCTTCAGCGACCGTCACGCCAATCGGGACGTCGGCGGGCTGCTCGTCGGGGTTGAGCGGCACGACGTTGGCAAACTGAAACAGCTCCATCCCGTACAGCCGCCGCTGCGAGTCCTGCACGAGACTGCGCTGATAGAGATCGCCCGGCTTGAACGTGAGCTCGCGGCGAATGACGTTGGCGCCGACGCTCTTGTTGCCCGAGATCGACACGTCGCCGAAATGTGCCACCTTGCCGGAATCCGCCGTGAAAGTGACCGTCGCGGCCTTCCCGCTCGGACCATCGTCTTCGCCCGTGACGACCTTCGCGTAGGGGAAACCGTGGTCCTTCAGTTCGTTCAGCGCGAGCTCGTGCGTCGAGAGCACGAGTTGACGGTCGCGGGGCTGTCCAACTTTGAGCGGCACCTGCCGCTTCAGGTTCTCGAGATGATCCGCCGGAATGAGGTCGAAGCCCACGAAGGTGACCGCCGCAACCTTGACCGGATCGCCTTCCGCGACATCGATCCTGATGTCCACGGCGTCCTGGCTGGCGTTGAGCTTGACGTCGAACGCGGTGACGCGAGCGTCGGGAAAGCCGCGATCCGCATAGAACGCGGTGATGCGCTTGAGGTCGGCGTCGAAGCGCGAGCGGTCGAAATACTTCTTCTTGCTGAACGGAATCTTGGAGCTCGCCTTGGTCGCCAGCGCATTCTCCAAGCTCGACTTGTCGATGGCGTTGACGCCGACGAACTTCAGGCTGCGGACGCGGATCGTGCCTTCTTCCTTGCAGCCGGAGGCCAGCAGAACCAGAGCGGCCCAGAGCACGTAAGGCACACACCGACGCATACGGCCTGTGCCATACCACATTGCGTGCCACTCCATCGGTGGACGGGTTGGGGCAGCAAGGAAAAAAAACGGGCGCCCACAGCTGTGAGCGCCCGTCGATGATCGCCGGCCGGCCCGGATTTACTCGCGCGTGATGGTCGGCTTCGCCGACGTCACCGCCAGCAGGATGCCGAGCCCGATCGCGATGATCAGGCCGATGGCCATCCAGAGAGCGCCCACGCGGGGCAGCACGCCGGCGCGCCAGAGCGCCAGGAGCGCTCCGGCGATCAGCAGAAAGTAGCCGAACAGGTAGAGGTGGACGAAGCGCACTTCACTGCTGCAGTTTTACGACCAGTGCCGCGCGGCGGTTCAGCCGGCGCGTTTCCTCACGCGAGTTGTCGTACTTCGGCTGCTCCTCGCCATAGCTGATCGTGTGCAGCCGATCGGCCGATACGCCACGGCTGACGAGATATTCCCGAACGGCGTTCGCGCGCCGATCGCCGAGCGCCAGGTTGTATTCCGCCGTGCCGATGTTGCACGTGTGCCCTTCGATTTCCACTTTGAGCGTCGGGCTTTCCTTGAGCGCGTTGACCGCTTCGTCGAGCACCCGGGTTGCTTCCGGCCTCAGCGAGTACCGATCGAAGTCGAAGTGCACGTCCTCGAAGGTGTAGGTCTTGACCGGCGGCCGCGTCACCTGAATGTTCACGGTGTCGGTGGCCGTCTTGTTGTCGCTCGGACAGGTGACCGTCACGGTGACGGGCACATTGCCCTCCTGCTGCGACGAGGTCCAGAGGGTCGAGCGCTCCGTCGCATTGGCGAACGTCCCGCTCGGCGCGGCCCAGCGATAGGTGACCGCGCAGCTGATCGAGTCGTTGACGGTCGCTGTCACCGTCGAGCTCTTGCCGACATCCACCGTGCACGGATCGCACGCGGCCTTCACCGCCAGATCGTGCTGCGGTGCTGGCGGCGGTGGCGGCGGTGGGGGGGGAGGCGGAGGCACGTACACCCTGACGCCGGGATGATAGCCAAGCCGGAACTGCCAGTCCCAATAGTCCGCATTCGGGTAGTCGTCGGGGGTGGCGGTGCCCTGCAGGCGTTCCATGCGCGGCAGGTTCCAGCTCAAGCCGCCACCAAGAAAGAAGCCGCTTCGGAGCTGCCACGTGAGGGCAGCCGTCGCGCGCGTGATCTTCTCCGTGTTGGACACGAACTCGGCGACACTCTGATCGGACGCCACGAGAGGCGCCCCGGTGATCGTCACGGTGCTGCCCGAGGGGACATAGCCGTTGACTTCGCCGGTCACCCGCAGCGGGCTGCGCGACGGGAAGCCCACGCCGGCCCCCCACCGGAAGGCGCTGGTCGACGCGTCGAAGCCGTCCGGGTTGCCGCGGTACTCGTAGCCCGCATACCCGGTGAGCTCCGCCATTCTCACCAGCTCCTTGCTGACGATGAAGTCGCCCGCCACGTCGGCCTTGCCGGTGCTGACGCCCGCGTCCTTCTTGCCGGTGGGAATCTTCACCAGTCCGCGCACCGCGAGGGCCACCGGCCGCTGGCGGTATTCGGACATGAGATTCACCTTCGCGCCGACGTACAGGTCGCCGACGTTGTCGCCGGTCCATCCCTGCGTGACGCGAGGATAGCGATCGATAATCCCGCCGTAGGTCGGATCGGCGACGAACAGCGGCCGCACGTCGCGGTCGATCCGCGTGTCGACCAGGAACGAGCCGAAGATTTCGGCGCGGTCCTTGATCCCGACCGCGAACGTGCCCGCGAAGTCGGCCACGTTGGTGTAACCCTGAATGTAGTTGGTGCCGCGCCGATATGCGCTGGCCGACCACTTGCCGCCGGCGAGCACTTCAGCGGTCGGAGCAAACCACAGCCCAGTGTCGCCGAAGAACGTCGTCGTCGCCGGCCGCGTCTCCTGTGGCTGATCCGTGGCGGTCGATGAGGACGGTGTTTGAGCTGTGGCGGTGTTCTGCCCCGTGGATGTCCCGGAAGACCCTGACTGCGCGTTCGCGCTGACGGCGATCGTCAGCGCCATCGTGCAGGCCACGGCTACGCGTCTTACCATTGTGTGTCGCCTCCAAAGTCGATCGGGCGCCTGAACGGTCGAATAACAGCACCGTTCGATCGGTCGGGCGCATGTCCTTCACTCCCCGTTATCGGCGCCAAACGCCGCGGGGCTGTTGCTCGGGAGGTCGGTGACCGGCTCGGGTTCGCCCGGCAGCACCAGCCGTCCGCGGCCGCCGCGGCTGACCTGCCCGCCTTTACGCCCCGCATTTCGCGCCTCGTCGGCGGTCCATTCGTGGGCTGTGCCTTTTTCGTGAGCGGCGCGGCCGCCCTTGCTCGCGATTTCGCGCTGCTTCTCCGGCGACATCGACGCGAAGCCTCGTCGTTCTTTGCGTTCTCCAGTATTCACCGCTGCGCCTCCGTTCGTGATGTGCGAACTACGTACGGACCCTTGGGCTCGGGCTGTGGGGGCGGGTCTTCGACTCGCGGAGGACGCGGCTCGTCGAGCGGCGTTTCCGGCGATTCCTCCGGGTCCTTGTCGCGTTCGGGCGGCGGAGCCGTGTCCGTTCGCATGCCGGCCCGATTCGCGGCGACCTTGAGGAACCCCATCGACCCCAACGTTTATCAAAGTCTGTGCCACGCGGGGATTCTTGGCGACGCTGTAAGTCCTCTCAGACGTGAGACTTGGAGTGGGAGCTCGCTCGGGCGCCAAAAGGTGATTGCAGCTATTTGCTACAGAAGGGCTGGACGGTAGTAGCGATTGACTTCGCTGCTGGGCTGGCCGTGCGGCCGTGAAAAGCCGGCCGGGGACGCGCGATTGCGGGGGGTGAACGGGGTTATTTGGCCTGTTGCGGGACGTAGCCGGGAGGCAGCGCGGCGCCTTCGCCGAAGAAGAAATCTTCCATGTGCTTGGCAACGAGGTCCTGGGCCTCTTTTTGCCAGGGCATCAGGCGATACTCGTTCAGGATCATCTTCATCCGCTCTTCCCAGAGCTTCCAGGCGTCCACCGAGACGTTCTCGAAGATGCGCTGGCCAAGCTCTCCTGGCCAGGGTGCGGCGTCGAGGCCCGGCAGTTCCTTCTGAAACTTCACGCAGAACACGGTCCGTCCGGAAGCGTTCCGCCCGGGTTCCGCTGGCTGGGGCGCGCCGCAATTTGCCATCGCGTGATTGTACTGCAGTTAACGGGAGCCGACGATTGGAAGTTCGGCGTCGATGTGGACGTGCAGGCGCGCGTGGGCGGCCTGAAGCGCGCGCGTGACGAAGGCTGGCGTCTTGCCGCGCGCGAAGATGAAGCCGAGATAGCTCGCCCCTTCGGGCAGCGGCACGAGTCGCTGGTCCGCCTTCGCCGTGATCTGCACATCGTCGATGCCGGGCACGGCGCGCGCGTCGTCCACGCCGCTGACGCGGCGGAGGACGCCGCGCCGCGGGATGGGGATCATCATGACGCCCGAGGCGTCCGGTTCGCGCTGCCAGGCGGCCGTCGGTTCCCCCAGCGCGTGCCGGAGCAGCAGTTCCTCGAGGGGTACGGGGGACGGGTTTCCGTACTGTACGGAGACCCGTCCCCCGTACACAAACCGCAGCGCGCGCGCGCAGAGACCGCCGATCGGCCGCGCGGCGACTTCGAGCACGAACACCCCGGCGTCGTTGACGCGGCATTCCGCGTGCACCGGACCGTGCCGCAAGCCGATCGCCGCCGTGGCGCGGCGAATGCCCTCCACGATCGCCGCCTGCTCGCCCGCCGGCGCGATCGACGGCGTCACGTAGATCGTCTCCTCGAAGAACGGACCATCGAGCGGCTCGGGCTTGTCGAAGAGCGCGAGCACCTGAAGGTCGCCGTCGTGCATCACCCCTTCGAGCGCGTACTCGCGCCCCGGAATGAAGCCTTCGATCAGCGCGCGGTCGTGCGCGTCGCTCCGCTCGGCGCGGATGTCCGGCGCATCCAGCAGCGCCTGCAGCCGACTCCACGCCGCCACAAACGACGCCTCGTCGTCCGCCCGGATGACGCCGCGGCTGCCCGACAGCGCCAGCGGCTTGACCACACACGGGAACGAAATGCCGCGGGCCAGCGCCGCCGCCCCCGCCCCCGCCGGCGACGAGATGAACCAGGGCACCGGCAGACCCGCATCGCGCAGCCGACCGCGCGTCAGCTGCTTGTTGCGAGACACCCGCGCGGCCTCCGGCGGATGCCCCGGAAGCCCGAGCTCCCGCATCACCTCCGCGCCGATCACGGTGGGCCGATCGCCGACCACGAGCACACCGTCGATCGGTCGGACGCGAGCCGCATCGACAATCGCCGCCGCCGACGCGGCTTCGTCGTAAAACCGTACGGGGATCGCCTGATCGCGCCACGGATCGTCGAGCACGTGGCACCGATCGGTCGCATAGACGAGCTCCACCCCCAGGCGCCCGGCCGCCTCGCCAAACGCACGCGTCTGATATCCGGTCGTCGTCGCCAGAAGGAGCACACGTGTCATGACGCGTTCACAGCAGAGCCACCTGCTCTGTATTGGGTTCCGCTCAACAGTACCAAGGCTCGTTGAGATACGGCACGGTCGCACGGTCGCGCACGGGCCTGGTCGCCTCGCGACGAACGCCGGCGCGCTCGTGAGCGACCGCGCTGATTTCCTCGAAGCGCGCGCGTCGATCGCTCGCCAGACGCACGCCGACCAGCGACACAATGTCCTCCTGCAGGCGATCCACGCGCGGATCCGGGTGCGTCCATCGGTGCGTCAGCGTCTTCGGATCGAAGCCCTGGACGAGGCGGCGCACCTCGTCCAGCTCCAGCAGCCGGGATCCGTGGGGAATCAGCAGCCGGATCGCGAGTTGAATCGGCGCGACGTGATCCACGAGCTCGAGCCCGGCGATCGTATCGAGCAGGTCGCAGTAGCCCTCGAGCGTGAGCCACGGATGAAAGGCGACGAACGTCGGGATGAGCGTCAGCCCCGCGCCACGGCACAGCGCCACGGCGTCCACGAAGTCGCGGCGCGTATGCCCTTTCTCCAGCAGCGCAAGCACGCGATCGTCCACCGATTCGATCGCGGTCGTGACGAACGCACAGCCGCTGTCGCGCAGACGCGGCAACAGCGCACGCTGACGCAACAGGTGCTCGACCTTGATCGTGACGTCGTACGTGACGGTCGGATGCGACGCGTGGAGCGTCTCCACGATCCGCATGGCGTGCGTGGGACCGTTGAAGAAATCCGGATCGCCGAACGTGATGTGCTCCGCGCCGGCAGCGATCTGTGCCTCGACATCCGCCAGTACCACATCGGGCTGAACGACGCGGAATTGACCGTTGTACGCCGGCACGATGGGGCAGTGCCGGCACAGATGACGGCAGCCGCGCGACGCTTCCGTGTAGCCCACGAGACGACGATGGCCGTCGGGCATCTGCAGGGTCGCGTATCTGGACAGCGGCGGCAGACCGGAACGATCGGGCACGAGGAAATGAATCCTGGGGAGCACCGCGGCGGAGCCACGCGCCCCGCGGCTGCGCACGGACGATCGTGGCGTGCGGTCCGACTGCGGTGCACCAGCGCTGGTGGCGGACAGATCGTTCGCCACGCCGGCCAGATCTTCCTCGAACTCGCCGCCGAGCACGTGTTCCACACCGAGGGCCCGCAGCGCGTCGCCATTGAGCGGGGCATACAGCCCATACGCACAGAGGCGAGCCCGTGGATTCAACCGTCGGATCTTCTCGATGACCGGCATCGCCAGACGCGTCGCCGTGTGCATCGGCAGGTGGAACGCGATCAGATCGGCCGCCTGCACGATGTCCGCGTCGAGCCGCTCTTTCGCCACGTCGGCACAGGCCACTTCCCAACCGGCCGCCCCGAGCCACGCCGCCGGCGAGGCGAGGCCGAACGGCTGACGGCCCATCTCGTAGGTGGAAATCAGCAGCGCGCGCATCGACCCTCTTATTGTGTCACGCGTCTGGTAGACTCCGCGCATGCGCGCACACCGCCACCCGCCGGGGTTGTACGTTCTGTTCTTCACCGAGCTCTGGGAGCGTTACAGCTTCTACTCGATGATGGCGATCCTGTCGCTGTACATGAACGAGGCGCTTCATTTCGACGTGGCCCGCGTCGGCCGCGTTTACGGCGCGTATACGGCAGGCGTGTACTTCCTGCCGCTGGTCGGAGGCTGGCTCGCCGATCGCGCACTCGGCTTCAATCGCGCGATCATCATCGGCGGCGTGCTGATGATGTTCGGCCATCTCGTCCTCGGCGTCGAATCGCTGACGTTCTTCTATTCCGGGCTCGTGCTGCTCGCCTGCGGCAGCGGCCTGCTGAAGGCGAACGTCTCGACGCTGGTCGGCAACCTCTATCGCGATCGCCCCGAGCTCCGCGATCAGGGCTTCAACATCTTCTACATGGGCATCAACCTGGGCGCGTTCGTCTCGCCGCTCACGGTCTCGTGGCTGCGCCTGCACTACGGCTGGGGCCCGGCGTTCATGTCGGCCGCCGTGGCGATGCTGCTCTCGCTCGGCGTGTTCGTCGTGTTCAACCGCCACGTGGCGGCTGCGGCCGTCAAGGTGGACGAGCGCGCCGCCGAGGCGGCCGCGATCAGCGCGGAGGACGCGCGGTCGCGTGTCATCACGCTGCTGGCGGTGTTCGTGATCTCCGCCGTGTTCTGGGTCGCCTTCTACCAGATCTTCTACACCTTCACGTTCTGGGCGCGCGACAACACGCTCACCACAATCGCGCCGGAGAAGTTCGAGGTCTTCGAGCCGCTCGCCGTGATTCTTCTCTCGCCAGTGCTCGTGGCGGTCTGGATGTGGCTCCAGCGGCGCAACGCCGAGCCGTCCACGCCGGTGAAAATGCTGATGGGCGTCGCGCTGGTTGCCGGGTCGTTCAGTCTGCTGGCCTACGCCGCGCTGAATGGCGGCGACCACGGCCGTGTCTCGGCGCAGTGGTTGATCTGGGCCAACCTGACGATGGGGCTCGGCGAGATCGCGCTGAGCCCGATGGGCCTGTCGCTCGTCAACATGATCGCGCCGCCCCGCAGCCGCGGCGTCCTGATGGGCGGCTGGTTCGCCAGCCTCGCCACCGGCGGCTATCTGGCCGGCTACATCGGCGGCTACTGGGAGCAGATGCCGCACAGCCGCTTTTTCCTCATGGTGGTCGGCATCCTGATCGCGACCGCCGTGCCGCTGAGCCTGATGACGCCCCAGATCAAGCGAACCATCGCGCGAAGCCAGGCCCCCGTTCCGGTGCCACAATAAGCCATGGCCCTCGACGACTATCGCAAGAAGCGCGATTTCAAGAAAACGCCCGAGCCCGAAGGGGCTGTGAAGACGCGCACCGGCCCCAATCGGTTCTTCTGCGTCCAGAAGCACCTGGCGAGCCACCTGCACTACGACTTCCGGCTCGAGCACGAGGGCGTGCTGCTGTCGTGGGCGGTGCCGAAAGGGCCGTCGCTCAATCCCGCGACGAAGCGGCTGGCCATGAAGGTCGAAGATCATCCGCTCGAATACGGAGAGTTCGAGGGGGTCATTCCCGAAGGCTATGGCGCCGGCATCGTGATGCTCTGGGATCGCGGCACCTGGACGCCAGAGGTCGCCGACGTGGATGCGGCGCTGAAGAAGGGCGACCTCAAAATCACGCTGAACGGCTACAAGCTGAAGGGCTCATGGGTGCTCGTGCGCACGGGCGGACGCTATCCCGGTGCACGAGGCGGCGGCGATCGCAGCTGGCTGCTGATCAAGCACCGCGACGACTGGTCCGGCGATCTCGACATCACCGAGTTCGCGCCCAAGAGCGTGAAGAGCGACGGCGACTTCGAGGACATCCTCGCGCAGGACACGCCAGCGGTCTGGACCTCGAATCGCCCCGCGAAGGGCGGCGACGCCGGCGCCCTGTTCGCCACGATCATCGAAAAAGCGGCGAAGCTCAAGGCGGGGCACGCCGCCACATCGATCGCGAAAGACGCGAAAGACACGACGGACACGACGGACACGAAGGGCGCAAAGGGCACGAAGAAGAAATCGCCCAGAAAGCGGGCCAGATAGCTCGACGGCCCTCAGCAGCTTCTGCGAATCGTCGCGCTGCTGCGGCTGGCGTCAGTCGTCGTTGAGGAGCCGCGCGGAGAGGACGCTCCACACCGCGTAGGCCAGGCGCAGGCGATCGTGCCGGGCGATGTCGCTCGTCCAGAACTCCCCGCCGACCAGCTCGCAATGTTCCGGCAGCGTGCCGGGCGCCAGCGGCTCCTTGTGCTCCAGCGCATAGCGGCCTAGCACCTGCGGCGACGGCCACGTCACGTTGGTGATGACGACGTCCACCTGGCGATGGATGGCGTCTTCGATGCGCGACACCGCATCGGCCGCTGTGAAGCCGGCCATGCCGCGGCCTTCCGTCAGCAGATTCGCAATCAGGATGATGGGGCCCTTCATGTTCGCGAGCGCCTCGGACACGCCGCGCACGAGGAAGATCGGCATGAGGCTCGTGTAGAAGCTGCCGGGTCCGATGATCACCGCATCGAACTCGGCGATGGCCGCCGCCACCGCGGGATGAATCGACACGGGCGGTTCCAGCCAGATCCGGCGCACGAAACGGCCGGACGACTGGCCGGCATCCACTTCCACTTCCCCGCGCGTCGCCGATCCGTCGCCGTACTCGGCACAGACCGACGCCGACTGCACGCTGACCGGCCAGACACGGCCGCGGCAGCCGAGGAGCGCGCGCAGTCCGTCGATGGCGTCGAGGAAATCCCCGCTGTAGCGCTGCATCATGGACAGCAGCAGGTTGCCGCCAGTGTGGCCACCCAGGCGCGCATGCTCCAGCGTTGGCAATCGCGCCAGCAGCACGCGCCGCGCCTCCTTGGCGTTGCGCGCGAGCGCGAGCGCACATTTCAGGATATCGCCCGGCGGAAGGACGCCGAGCTCGTCGCGCAGTTGCCCCGAACTGCCGCCGCTGTCGAACATCGTCACGACCGCGTTGGGATCGAGCCACGGGTTGTTCTTCAAGCCGCCGAGCAGACTCGGCAAGCCGGTGCCGCCCCCAAAGCAGCCGACATTCAACGTGCGTACGCGCATTGCGCATCATTGTACCGGCTTTACGTCTGCCCCCTCTACAATGGAGGGATGCACATTCCCGACGCGGTTCACGGCCTCGCGCGCGATCTCGCCGAGATCTTCGGAGGTCGGTTCGAATCGCTCATCGCGTACGGCCTCTCGGCTGCGGCCGCCGGTGCCGGACGCGAACCGCATGGCCACGGCGCGACGCACGCCGCGGCAAGCCAGACGCACTCGCTCGCCGTCGTGGGCACACTCACCCGCGCCGACCTCGACGCGTGTGCCCGCCGCGTCGAGGCCTGGCACGACGCTGGTCTTGCGACGCCGCTGCTGCTGCTTGCCCGTGAGCTGGAGGATTCGCTGGACGCCTTCCCGCTGGAGTTCGGCGCCATCATGGCCGACCGCATGCTCGTAGCGGGACGCGATCCCTTCGACGGCCTGACCGTCGACGCGGCCGACCTCCGGCGGGCGTGCGAAGTGCAGGCGCGCAGCCATCTGCTCCACCTGCGCGAGGGTTGTCTCGAAGCGCGCGGACGCAGCGACGCGCTCTCCGTGTTGATCGTTCGATCGGCCGGGCCGTTCGCCGCACTGTTGAAGAGCATTGCGCGGCTGGAAGGCGCTGATGCCCGCGACGCGGGCGCCGCGGGCCGCCACGCCGAACGCCGCCTCGACGTCGCCGGCGGGATCGTCACCGATGTCGTCGCGCTGGCGCACGTCTCCGAGATGTCGTCTGACGAGGCCACCAGGATCTTTCCGCGCTACCTCGACGCCGTCGAACGTCTGGTCGCTTACGTCGACGGCTGGAGCGGGAAATGATCGTCGGCGACTGTCCAGGATCGGTGGACGCCGCGGGCACCCAGCGGCAGCGCCGAACCGCGCGGCCGCGGTGGTGCGCAGCGGACGCCGGACCGTGTCTGCTCGTGCTGCTCGTCCTGCTCGTGTTCGCGACGGGGTATGCCACCGCCGCGGATCTCCCGGAGCTCACGCAACCGGTGAACGATTTCGCGCACGTCATCGATGCGTCGAACGCCGCGGCGATCGCGCGGATGATCGAGACGTTGAAAGGGGCTACCGGCGACGTCGTGATTGTGGCCACCGTGCCCGACATCGACGGCTACGGCGACATCCAGGAGTACGCCAACAAGCTGTTCGCCAACCATGGCCGCGGAATCGGCGACAAGGGCAAAGACAACGGCCTGCTGATTCTCCTCGCGCTCAAAGAGCGGAAGGTGTGGATCGAGGTCGGCTACTCGCTCGAACAGTGGGTGACCGACGGATTCTCCGGCGAGACGAGCCGCGCCTACATGGTGCCGGAATTCCGCAACGGCCAATACGGCGCAGGCCTCCGCGCCGGGACCGAGCGGGTCGTCGGCCGCATCGCGCAAGGGCGCGGGGTCAGCCTTCAGGGCGTACGCCCTCCGACCGTCCGCCCGCGCCAGACCGGCGGGGCGCTGCCGTTCTGGCTGCCGTTCCTGGTTTTCATCATCATCATGATCGTCAGCCGCATTGGCGGCGGACCCGGCTCAGGCCTTCGGCGCGGGGGCTGGAGCGGCTGGTCGAGCGGCGTCGGCCCCTTCGGCGGCGGCTGGGGCGGCGGCGGTTTTGGCGGCGGCGGTGGAGGCGGGTTCGGCGGCTTCGGCGGCGGCAGTTCGGGCGGTGGCGGCGGCGGAGGCAGCTGGTAGACTTGAGGCTATGACGATGACACGCAGAACCGCCGTGCGGTTGATAGCGCTTGCGCTCGCCGCGGCGCCGCTGACGGGCTGTTCGTACAACAAGTTCGTGGGTCAGGAAGAGGCCATCAAGGCGCAGTGGGCGCAGGTGGAAAACCAGTTGCAGCGCCGCAACGATCTGATCCCGAACCTGGTCGAAACAGTGAAGGGCTACGCGTCGCACGAAGAGGGCGTCTACAAAGAGATCGCCGACGCCCGTGCGCAGATGATGGCGGCGAAGTCGCCGGAAGAGACGATCGCCGCCGCGAACAAGCAGACGAGCGCGCTCGGCCGGCTGTTCGCGATCTCGGAGAACTACCCGAACCTCAAGGCGAACGAGCAGTTCAACCGGTTGATGGACGAGCTGTCCGGCACGGAGAATCGCCTCGCGGTCGAGCGCATGCGCTACAACGAAAAGGTGCAGGCGTACGAAACGTCGCGGCGGCAGTTCCCCGGCAACGTCACTGCGAGGATGTTCAGCTTCAAGGAATATCCGTTCTTCCAGGCGCCTCCGGACGCGAAACAGGTGCCGAAGGTGAATTTCAATAAGCCGTCCTAGCCCCGAGATCCCGCTGCCCTGGGAGCGGCTGCTGTGGAGCAGCCGCTCCGGGCGTCCTCTGCTCTACGCGCGCGGCGTCCGCTACGCCCTCACGGACTTCCGCATCGTCGACCGCGCGCCCGCGGGCACGCGCGAGATCGCGCTCACCGATATCGCCGACATTCAGCTGACGCATTCGCGCTTCGATCGCCTCGCGGGCACGTCGACGATCCGTGTCGATTCCGGGCGACGCGGCGCGCCGCCGCTCGTGCTCGCGAGCGTCCGGCGCGGGCCGCAGCTGGCGGCGCTGCTCCATCTCCTGTCGGGACAACCGCAGACGTCGCTGGATGCGGAGGCCGTCGCGTCGGCGCTCGCGTGGGAGCCGCGCGGTCCTTCGCGCGGCCGCTTCGAGGCTATCGCCGCGGTCGCCATCGTCATCATCGCAGCCGCCGCGATCGTCGTATCCATGCGCGGCAGTAGCGCGGTGGCACGGTATGCGGCAGACGATCCGATTCGGCCCGAAGGAGTGCTGCGCGACCAGAAGGACATCGTCACGTTCATGGAGACCGACGTGATGCCGTGGGCGCGCGCCGCGCTGGCGCCAATCAAGGGGGGCGCCGATCGCATCACGTGCGAGACCTGCCACGGGAAGAACGCCGAGTCGCGGCAGTGGCAGATGCCCGGCGTCGCGGCGCTGCCGAAGCCCGACCTGAAGAACGAAGGCTGGGAGCGCTACAGCAGCGCCATGGACGCGCAGATGCGCAACGCGATCTACGGCTACGTCGCCGGGTCGGAGCAGCAGCATCACGCCGCCTACATGCGCGAAGTGATCGTGCCGGGGATGGCACGGCTGCTCCACCGGCCAGCCTACGACTTCACGCGATCGTACGGATACAACCGCTCGCGGCTCGCCTTCGGCTGCTATCACTGCCACAGAGTGAAATGAGCCATCAGACCGCGCGGGATGGCGCGCAGCGCTCGCGTCGATCCGTCAGCGTCGCGGCACGAGTGTCAGCGTCGTGGCGGCGCTTGCTTCGACCGCCGCGTCGGTGAACGGCAGCGGAATCTCCTGACCACGCGACCACCACGCCGCCAGGTCGCGGAAGTGCGCGCTCTCCGGCGCGTCGGACTGTCCGGGCACGACCATCGCGCGCGATCGATCCCAATTCGCCGTGTCGAATGAGCCGTGCACGGGCCGGTCGTCGCCGGTGGGCGCGAGGACGGGCCCAACGTCGAACTGCCGGGCCGCGGCATCGGTGATTCCCAGCACGTGTGTAAACTGCACCGATCGAGCGCCAGCCGACGACGTGCCAACGGCGCCGACGCTTACGCTCCCCGAGCGTGGGTTGAACACGTGCGGCAAGTCATCGAGCGGTGTCCAGCCTCTCCACTCGCTGTCGCGACGCTCCGGGATGAACGCGGCCACCTGCAGCCCGACATTCCCGTCGGCATCGGCGTAGGCAACCTGGCGCGCGGGCATGCGCCATCTCACAAGCGCCGTGCGGAACGCCGTCCAGTTCTGTGCGCGATCGAGAGCCAAGGCTCCGAGCTCCGACGCGCCGCCCGGCTCGCTGCCGCTCCATCGCACGGCAAACGCGCGATTCTGCTGACGATCGGACGCGACGATCGCTCCGTGCGGCGTGAGCTCGGACACGAACGCAAATGGCTTCGCTCGCCCCTTTACCACGACGACGTCGTTGACGAAGGTCCGATTCGGCGCGTGAAGCGGTTCGACGTACAGATCCTGCGTGTCCGCCGCGAACGGCGTCATCCCCCACGCGATCCGCTCGTTGTGTCCGACGGCGACGCCCGGCAGCCACGGCCGCGTCACGCCAATCACGTTCCAGCCGGGTGCCTTGAGGTGGACCAGATAACGCGTGGACGGATTGACGAGCGGCCCGACCGCTTCGCCGAAGGCGAGCGTCCCGCCGCGCGCCGCGGAAACGTACGCGTTGGCAGACGGCAGCGCCGCGCTGCCCGCGTCGGCGGCGGCTGCATCTGGAGTGAAATCCGTGCGACCCGCGTTCGACACCGGCCTCGCGAGGCTGACGAAGAACGGCGGCGTCCCGACTCGCCGGATCGCGTCGACGACCACATCGCCCAGGTGCGCGCGCCTGGCGTCTTCGACGGCGTCGCCGCTCTCGACGAATGCATCGGTGCGGTTCACGAGGTCGATCGCCGACCAGAACTCGGGCGACCAGCCCGCCACCACGAACGCTTCGGGCCGCCGGGCGCGGGCGATCGTCACCCACGCATTGACGCCGCGCACGAACGCCATCGCGATCGCTTTCGTGTCCGGGCCGTAGCTCGCCCACTCTGCGTCCAGGTCGCCTCGGTACTGAAAGCGGCGAGTCATCGCGTCGCGCTCGATGAAGTTGGGTCCGAGCACCTGCGACAGGCGCCCCTGGGCGGACCGCCGCCAGAGGTCCATCTGAAACAGGCGATCCTCCGCCTGCACGAAGCCCTGTGCCGTGAAGAGGTCAGCCGCCGACTCCGCGTAAATATGCGGCACGCCCCAGGGATCGCGGACGACGCGGACAGGCGCGGAGAGCCCGGCGATCGCGATCGTGCCCGACAGCTGTGGCGTGAGTCCCGGTGGCGGCGCCGGTTTCCCGTTACAAGCCGCGACCGCGCAGAGACACAGCACGCCGAGCCACGTCGTGAGAGGCAGACGCGCGTTGCCGCCCGCCGGTGCGACGCGTACACTACACACATGTCGCTCAAAGACGGCCTGCTGGCGGAATTCGATCATGAGATGGGGACGACGCGACGGATGCTCGAGCGCGTGCCGGAGGACAAGCTCGCGTGGAAGCCGCACGTGAAATCGATGTCGCTTGGCGCTCTGGCCACGCACCTGAGCAACATTCCGAACTGGGGCAGCCGGATCCTCAACGAACGGTTCTTCGACCTCGCGTCCACGCCCAGAAACCTGGACGAGGCGGCGTCGCGCGCCGCGGTCCTGCAGATCTTCGACGAATCGACCAGGCAGGCACGCGTGTCGCTGGACAGGACCGACGCCGAACTGATGGCCATGTGGTCGCTGCGACGTGGGAATCAGGAGATGTTCGCGATGCCGCGCCTCGCGGCGTTCAGGAGCTTCGTCCTGAGCCACATGATCCACCATCGGGGCCAGCTGACCGTGTACCTGCGCCTCAACGATGTGCCGCTGCCGGCGGTGTACGGGCCGACGGCGGACGAAGGCTGAACGATGACGGAGAGGGCGGACGAAAGATCGGAGGGCCGGAAGAGTCGCCATGCCTCTCCGGCTCCTCCGGCCCTGCTGCCCTTGGCGGTCTATTGCGGCGCTGACGTCTTGGCGTCGCCCCTGACAGTCGGATATTTGATGCCGAGCTGATCGAGGTACGACTTGTACTTCGTCGGATCGTAGTAGTACTTCTTCATCTCCGGCCGATACTTCGCCATCGTCGCCGCGTTGAGCCAGATGGCGGGCTTGTCTTCCGGGCGCATCAGCGGAATGTATTTCGTTTCCTTCGTCTGGTTGTTGAAGTAGTCCCATGCCTGCTTCACCAGCTCGGGGCGCATCAGCAGGTCGAGCGCCGTCATCGCCTGCACCTTGGCGCCGGCGTTGATGCCTTTGTGCGCGATCGGCGTCGCCATCGAAATCGCGTTCGCCCAGTTGTGGCCTGGCCCGGCCTGCATGTTCGCGGGATATCGCAGCGTCACGGTCGGCACGTTCCACGAGACGTCGCCGATGTCGTCGGAGCCGCCGCCGCGCTTCTCCTCGTCCGGAATTTCCTCACGACCGCGCAGTGGCTCGAGCTTCGTCGCCAGCCCGATCTCCGGCACCTTCAGCTCGTGCTGAAGCGCGTGAGCCAGCTTCTGGTCGTCGTCGCTCCACGCGGGAAGGCCGACGGTCTCGATGTTCGCCTGCATCGTTTCGGCGACCGTCTTGTTCATGTGCGCCGGCCATGCGGAACCGAGCACCTTCGAGGTCACTTCGGTATTCGTCATCAGTGTGGCGCCTTTGGCCATCGCGTCGCCGATCGCCCACAGCTCCTTGATATGCGGATAGTCCGTTTCGCGGAAGTAGTACCAGATGCTGGCGGTCGGCGGCACGACGTTGGGCTGATCGCCGCCATCGGGAATCACCATGTGCGAACGCTGCTGCAGCCGCAGGTGCTCGCGGCGGAAGTTCCAGCCGACGTCCATCAGTTCGACCGCGTCGAGCGCAGAGCGGCCGCGCCATGGCGCGCCGGCAGCATGCGCGCTCTCGCCCTTGAAGTCGTACTCGACCGAGACGAGGCCGTTGCTGTTGCCGTCGCCCCAGCCCACGCCGAGGTTGGCGCCGACGTGCGCGAAGAGCGCCACGTCCACGTCCTTGAAGACGCCCGCCCGAACGAAGTACGCCTTGGTGCCGACCAGTTCTTCCGCGATACCCGGCCAGACGCGGAGCGTGCCCGTGAGGTGCTCGCGCTCCATGATCTTCTTGGTGGCGATGGCGGCGGTGATGTTCATCGGCACGCCCGAGTTGTGGCCTTCACCGTGGCCCGGGGCGCCTTGAATGATCGGGTCGTGATAGGCCACACCCGGCTTCTGCGACGCCTGCGGAATGCAGTCCACGTCTGAGCCGAGCGCGATGACGGGCTTGCCGGATCCCCATGTGGCCACCCAGGCCGTCGGAATTCCTGCGATGCCCTCCTCCACGGTGAAGCCGTTCTTCCTCAGCAGACCGGTCAGATACTTCGTCGTCTCGATTTCCTGGAACCCGAGCTCGCCGAAGCTGAACACCATGTCGTTGGCGACCGACGAGAACTCGCGCATGCTGTCGATGTCGGCCGCCGCCTCCTTTTTGTACTGCTCGAGTTTCGCGTTGGAGGCGGCCGGTTTCGCCGTGGCGGCCTTCGCCGCAGTCGGCTTCGCTTGCGGACCGGGAGCGGCGCCGAGGGAGGCCGACACCGCGACGAGCGAGGCGATGGTTAAGAAGCGAGAGACAGGCATTTCGAAACACCTCCGGTTCGGGATGTCGAGCGTCGGAATGAGGATCTGAATAGAAAACCCGCGGTGATTCTACCCCTGAAATCGGATCTCTGCCTCTCCCATCGCGTTCCCGTATGATCGTGGGAGATGCACGCCTTCGAACCCAGGCCGGCGCTCCGAAGCGGGCACGCAATGACCCTCTTCAGCTGGGGCAATCCCCGATATTTTCCGGCGTTGCCTGCGCCGACCGTGCGCTATTTCGACGTGGAGGAGCACACCCGCGTTGTCGCGGATTGTCACTGGCAGCCGACGCCGTGGACCTGTCCGACGCTGCTTGCGCTCCACGGGCTGAATGGCTCGAGCGACGCGCACTACATGAAAGGGCTGGCGTCGAAAGCCTACGCGCGCGGCATGAACGTCGTCCGCCTCAATCAGCGGAACTGCGGAGACACGGAGCACCTGTCGGCTGGCCTGTTTCATTCCGGCCTCACGGCCGACGCAGCCTACGTGATCGACGAGTTGACGCACATCGACGGCTTACCCGCGATCGCGATCGCCGGGTACTCGCTCGGCGGCAATCTGGCGCTGAAGCTGGCGGGCGAATACGGCGCGTTCGCGCCGCCGCAGTTGGTCGCGGTGGCAGCGGTCTCGCCGATCCTCGAGATCAACGAGTGCACGCTGGCACTCGAGCGGCCGGGCAACGGCCTGTATGAATGGAATTTCGTGAAGGACCTCAAGCGCCGCATGCGGCGCAAGGAACGCTTCTGGCCGGGACATTTCGATCTCGCGACGCTGGACGCCGTCAAGACCGTGCGTGCGTTCGACGACGCTTTCACGGCACCGTATTTCGGATTCAAGAACGCGGAGGACTACTACTACCGCGCGAGCGCCCTGCGCGTCATCGATCGGATCCGCGTGCCCACTCTCGTCATCACCGCCGAGGACGATCCGTTCGTCCCGTCGCAGCCGTTCCGCGATCCGAAGCTCACGGGCAACCGCCATATCGACCTGCGCATGTCCGCACATGGAGGCCACTGCGGCTTCGTCGGCCCGGCCCGCGCGGGCGACGACGGCTACTGGGCCGAAAGCGCGATCGTCGCATTCGTCGACCGCCACGCGACGGCCGGCTGACGCGATCACCCGAGCGCGCCGAAACCAGACGGATCTCAGTCGCGCAATACTTCGGCGAGCGCGCGCTGCGCCGCGAAGTAGCCGCACATCCCGTGCACGCCGACTCCGGGCGGCGTCGACGACGAGCACAGGTACAATCCGGGTACCGGCGTCGAGTACGTGCGGCGCGTCGGCCTCGTGAAGAATTGGCGGAAGTCGGTCACCCCCGCAGCGATGTCGCCGCCGACGAGGTTGGCGTTGTGCCGCTCGATGTCGGACGGGCGCATCACGGATCGTGCGAGGACACGTTCGCGAAAGCCCGGCGCGAACCGCTCGATCTGCTGTTCGATTCGCGGCAGCGTGTCGGCGTCGGATCCGTGCGGGACGTGGCAGTACGCCCACGCGATCTGCTTGCCCGCCGGCGCCCGCGACGGATCGAACAGCGTCGGCTGCGACAACAGGACGAATGGGCGTTCGGAGTGCTCGCCCCGCCACGCGTCGCGTTCGGATCGCGCAATCTCCGCGAGGCTGCCGCCCAGGTGGACGGTCGCCGCGCGCGCACACGCCGCGGCGCGCCAGGGGATCGGCGCGTCGAGAGCCCAATCCACTTTGAAGACGCCCATTCCATAACGATACCGCTCGAGCTTGCGCCGGTACCACGGCGGAAAACGATGGCCGGCGATCCGCAGCAGCGGCTTCGGCGAGAGATCGCAGAGCACGGCGCGGGCCGGCGGCAGGTCGTCCAGCGACAGCACGCGCGAACCGGTGACGATCTCGCCTCCGAGCGATCGAAAGTGTGCCGCCAGCGCGTCGGTCAGCCGCTGCGCGCCGCCCTTCGGCAGCACCCAGCCGGCGACGTGCGCCATGGCGCCGAGCACGAGCGCGACGCCGGCGCTGAGCGGCCGATCGAGCGGCAGCATGCCGTGCGCGCTGATGCCACCAAATAACGCTTGCGCTGCGTCAGTGCGGAACGCGTGCCGCGCCACGCCTTCCGCCGACCGGAGCGCCAGCGTGCCGAATCGCGCCAGCACGAGAGGGTGCGCGGGCACGCCGAGCGGGCCGAGCACCGCACGTTCCAGGCGCGGCCAGCCCGCGACGATTGGCTGCATCAAGCGCCGATAGCCTTGCGCGTCGGCGCCGAGTCCCAGAGCCGTTTCGTCGATCGATCGGTGGACAAGCACGGCGGACCCTTCGTCGAACGGATGCGCCAGCATCGCCGGCGGCATGATCCACTCGAGACCGTGCGCGCCGAGCGGCATCGCCCTGAACGCGGGCGAAATCACGGCGAGCGGATGGACGGCCGAGCAGACGTCGTGGACGAAGCCGGGCAGCGTCAGCTCGGCCGAGCGCACGCCGCCGCCCAGGCCAGGCTCGGCTTCGATGACGAGCACTTTCCGTCCGGTCTGCGCGATGATGATGGCGGCCGCCATCCCATTCGGCCCGGAGCCGATGACGATGGCGTCGAGTGTGCCGGCCGGCGGCTTGCAAAAGGCCATTCTGTGTATTGGTACTCGCGGTTCCTGTTCGAGCGCGCGCTCGCCCTGATGTACCTCGTCGCATTCATCGACGCGGCCAACCAGTTCGTTCCGCTGCTCGGCCAGCGCGGTCTGCTCCCGGTCGGCGCCTTCGTCGGCGCCGTGCCCTTTCGGGATTCGCCCAGTCTCTTCTATTTCCTGCCGACCGACACGGCCTTCCACGCGGCCGCCTGGATCGGTGTGGCCGTCTCGTGCCTCGTCTTGAGCGGCTACCCTGGACAACGCGGATGGCTGATGTCGGCCGCCGCGTGGGGGACGTTGTGGGTGCTGTACTTGTCGTTCGTCAACGTCGGCCAGACGTTTTACGGCTTCGGGTGGGAATCGCTGCTGCTCGAGACCGGCTTCCTCGCCATTTTCCTCGGCGCCAGCGGCACTGTGCCGAGCCGCGTGCTCACACTGCTGCTGCGATGGGTGCTGTTCCGCCTCATGTTCGGCGCCGGCCTCATCAAGCTGCGCGGCGATGCATGCTGGCGGAACCTGACGTGTCTCGACTATTACTTCGAAACCCAGCCGATGCCGAACCCTCTCAGCTGGTATTTCCACTGGCTGCCGAGGCGCGTGCTCCACGCAGGGGTCGGGATCAATCACTTCGTCGAGCTGGTCGTGCCCTTCTTCTATTTCCTCCCGCAACCCGCCAGCTCGATCGCGGGGATCATCACGATCCTGTTTCAGCTGACGCTGATCGCCAGCGGCAATCTATCGTGGCTGAACTGGCTGACCATCGTGCTCGCCATTCCGACGATCGACGATCGCTGGCTGCGGTGGCTGCCAGTTCAACAGCCGGCGCTGACGTCGCCGTCCGCCACGTATGAGATGGCCGTGTATGTCCTGGCGGCAGCCATCGTCTTTCTGAGCATCAACCCGACGCTCAACATGCTGTCGCCCAATCAGGTGATGAACACGTCGTACACGCCGCTGCAGCTGGTGAACACCTACGGTGCGTTTGGCAGCGTCACGCACACGCGCGGCGAGATCGTGATTGAGGGAACGGACGCGGCGAGCCCGTCAGCGCAGAGCGAATGGCGCGCGTACGAGTTCAAAGGCAAACCGGGCGACCCCGGACGCCGGCCGCCGCAAGTCGCGCCCTATCACCTGCGCCTCGACTGGCTGATGTGGTTCGCGGCAATGTCCAGCCCGGACGACCATCCGTGGTTCTCGGCCCTGCTGGCCAAGCTTCTGCAGGGCGACGCGGGCACGCTCGGCCTGCTGCGGACGAACCCGTTCCCCGATCACCCGCCGCGATACGTTCGGGCGCAGTTCTACGAATATCGCTTCACGACACCCGACGAACGACGCCGGACGCATGCGTGGTGGTTCCGCACGAAGAAGGGATCGTATTTCCCGCCGGTGTCGCTGGCCGATGTGCGATGAGCGCTGTGTACCGCGCGCGTTCAGCGACTGCGTCCGCCGAGAATCGACCCGAGCGCGCCCCGAAGAATCGCCCGCCCCACGCCGGAGCCCATCGACCGCGCGGCGCTTCTGGCCGCCGACTGCAGCAGGCCGTCGTGATGACCACCGCGCGGGCCGGTCGATCCGAGGAGGATCGACGACAGTGCGTCGGTGACGCTCGTTCCAGTCGGCGCCGGCGCGTTCGGGGACGGCGACGCGGTCGACGAGGGCGCCGACGCGAACGGCCCTGACTCCGCGGCGGGTCCACTCCGTCGGTCCGGCGCGCGCGGCCCCGCCGGTCCATCCTGCACTTTATCCAGCGTCCGCGATTTCAGTTTCTCGTAGGCCGATTCGCGATCGATCGTCCGGTCGTACTGTCCGTATGACGCGGCGCAGGCCTTGCGGATCGTGTCGCGCTCGGCATCCGTGATTGGGCCGATGCGGGACGCTGGCGGCACCACCCAGGCGCGTGAAGTGACCGCGGGCGTTCCCTTGGCGTCGAGCAGCGAGATCAGTGCTTCCCCCACCGCCAGTTCGGTGATGGCTTGCCCCATGTCGATCGCCGGATTCGGCCGCAGCGTGTCGGCGGCGGTCTTCACCGCTTTCTGATCGCGCGGCGTGAACGCGCGCAGCGCGTGCTGCACGCGGTTGCCAAGCTGCCCGAGCACCGTGTCCGGGACGTCCGCTGGATTCTGTGTGACGAAATACACGCCGACGCCCTTCGATCGAATCAGCCGCACGACCTGCTCCACTTTCTCGAGCAGAGAGGCCGGCGCGTCCGAGAACAGCAGATGCGCCTCGTCGAAGAAAAAGACGATGGTCGGCTTGTCGGGATCGCCGACTTCCGGCAGCCGCTCGAACAGCTCGGAAAGCATCCAGAGGAGAAAGGTCGAATACACTTTGGGGGCCCGCACCAGCTCGTCGGCCACCAGCACGTTGACCATGCCGCGGCCAGTCGCCTCGGTCTGGAGCAGGTCGTCCACGTTCAGCATCGGCTCGCCGAAGAAGCTGTCACCGCCCTGCTGTTCCACTTCGAGCACGGCGCGCTGAATCGCGCCGATCGACGCGATCGAGACGTTGCCGTACTCGGTCGTGAACTGACGCGCGTTGTCGCCGACGAACTGCAGCATCGCGCGCAGATCCTTCAGATCGAGCAGCAGCAGCCCCCTGTCGTCTGCGATCTTGAAAACGAGCGCCAGCACACCCTGTTGCGTCGGGTTCAGGTTGAACAGCCGGCCGAGGAGCAGGGGACCGAGGTCCGAAATCGTCGCGCGGACGGGCGTGCCGCGCTTGGCGAACACGTCCCAAAAGACGACGGGGTTCGCGTGCCATTCCGGCGCCTCGATGCCGGTGGCCTTCAGCCGCTCGGCGAGCTTGGGCGACGAGGCCCCGGGAGCGCCGAGTCCCGACAGATCGCCTTTCACGTCTGCGACGAAGACGGGGACGCCGAGGCTGGAAAAATGATCCGCGAGCACCTGCAGCGTGACGGTCTTGCCGGTGCCGGTCGCGCCGGTGATGAGGCCGTGGCGGTTGGCGAGCGCGGGCGCAAACCCAATCGACTCTC
>DATATJ010000147.1:0-5786 GCA_036268855.1 Vicinamibacterales bacterium | reverse complement strand
CCGACCATCAGATGATGACGATGGAGACGCTGCGCCGGCTGGCGCCGAAGTACGGGCTGGCCTGCCTGCTCCACGAGAAGCCGTTCGCCGGCGTGAATGGCAGCGGCAAGCACCTCAACTGGAGCATGAGCGACGACCACGGCAACAACCTGCTGAACCCGGGTGAAACGCCGCACGACAACATCCAGTTCCTCGTGTTCTGTGCGGCCGTGATTCGCGCGGTCAACAAGTGGCAGGGCCTGCTGCGAATGTCGATTGCCAGCGCCGGCAACGACCACCGGCTCGGCGCCAACGAAGCGCCGCCGGCGATCTTGTCGATCTTCCTCGGCGACATGCTCACCGACATCTTCGAGCAGATCGAAAAGGGCGGGGCGAAGTCGACCAAGAGCGGCGGCGTGCTCGACACGGGCGTTCTCGTGCTGCCGAAGCTGCCGCGCGATGCGGGCGACCGCAACCGCACGAGCCCGTTCGCGTTCACCGGCAATAAGTTCGAGTTCCGCGCGGTGTCGTCGAACCAGAGCATCGGCTATCCGAACATCGTGCTGAACCTCGCGGTCACCGAGTCGATCGACTACATCGCGACCGAGCTGGAAAAGGCGGTGGCCTCGGGCAAGACGCTGGCGAAAGCGATCGGCGAGCTGCTGCCGAAGGTGATCAAGGAGAACAAGCGGATCATCTTCAACGGCAACGGCTACTCGAAGGAGTGGGAAAAGGAGGCGGCCAAGCGCGGCCTGCTCAACCTGAAGAACACGGTCGACGCGCTGCCGCAGCTGGTGACGAAGGAGGCGACGGCGCTTTTCGAGCGCTACAAAATCCTCAACGCGCGCGAGCTGCACGCGCGCTACGAGATCATGGTCGAGACCTACAGCAAGACCGTGAACGTCGAGGGCCAGCTGATGGTGCTGATGGCGAACCGCTACATCCTGCCGGCCGCATTCGCGTATCAAAAGCAGGTCGGCCAGAGCGTGGCGGCCGTGAAGGCCGCGGGCGGCAAGTCGATCGAGGGCAAGAAAACGCTCGACGAGCTCACGCGCCTCACCGACGATCTGCGGCGTCGCAGCGGCGTGCTCGCCAGGGCGCTCGAGCACGAAGGCAACGGCGAGTCGGCCGTGCACGCAAAGCACTATCGCGACAAGGTCGTGCCCGCGATGGCAGCGCTGCGCGAAACCGGCGACCAGCTCGAGCTGATGATCCCGCACGAAACATGGCCGCTCGCGACGTATCGTGAGATGCTCTTCATTAAGTAAGAAGGCAGAAGGCAGAAGGTAGAAGGCAAAAGGGAAGGCCGGCAGTACTTCTGCCTTCTGCTTCTGCCTTCTAACTTCAACTCCCCGTCCAAGCTAAACTATCCGACGTTTTGTCCAAGCGCAGAAAACCCCACGATCCATCCCTGTTCGACGCCGCGGAACCCGACAGCAGCGCTTCGCCGCCGCGCGAGGCGGCCATTCGATCGTCGCTCCTCTCCGGCGGCGGCACCGGCGCCGGCACGACGAACGTCGCCCTGCACGAAGCGGCGCAGTCGCGCTACCTGAATGACGCGCTCTCGGTCATCACCTCGCGCGCCCTTCCCGACGTACGCGACGGCCTCAAGCCGGTCCAGCGCCGCATCCTCTACACGATGTGGCAGCAGAACCTCACCGCCGATACCAAGCACCGCAAGTGCGCGAAGGTCGTGGGCGACGTGATGGGCAGCTTCCATCCGCACGGCGATGCCGCGCTCTACGAGACGCTCGTCCGCATGGCGCAGTCCTTCTCGCTGCGCTATCCGCTCGTGGACGGCTCCGGCAACTTCGGATCGCTCGACGGCGACAGCGCCGCCGCCATGCGCTACACCGAGTGCCGGCTCGCGCGCGTCAGCGACGAGATGCTCAGCGAAATCGAGCAGACGACCGTGCACTTCCGGCCGAACTATGACGGCACGAAGGTCGAGCCGGTCGTCCTGCCGGCGCGCATCCCCAACCTGCTCGTGAACGGCGCCACCGGCATCGCCGTCGGCATGGCGACCAACATTCCGCCGCACAACCTCGGCGAGGTCTGCACGGCGCTGATCAAGCTGCTCGACAACGAGGAACTGACGGTCGCGCAGTTGTGCCGCTACATCAAGGGGCCCGACTTCCCGACCGGCGGCCAGATGCTCAACTCCCAGGACGAGCTCAAGGAGATCTACAAGACCGGGTCGGGATCGGTCCGCCTGCGCGGCACGTGGGACATCGGGCCCGAGACGCGATCGACCAAGACGATCTACATCGAGAGCGTCCCCTACACCATCAACAAGGCGCAGCTGGTGGAGCGCATCGCGGAAGTCGTGATCGGCCGCAAGCTGCCGCAGCTGCTCGACGTGAAGGATCTCTCCACCGAAGACGTGCGCATCGCGCTCGAGATGAAGAAGGACGCCGACGAGAAGATGATCATGGCGTACCTCTTCAAGCACACGCCGCTGCAGATCAACTTCGCCGTCAACCTGACGTGCCTCATTCCGACCGAGAACCCGGAGCTCGGCCGCCCCGAGCGGCTGGATCTGAAGCAGATCCTCTGGCACTTCCTCCACTTCCGCCTCGACGTCGTCACCCGGAGGCTGGAGCACGAGCTCGCGGCGCTGCAGAAGCGGATCCACATCCTCGAAGGGTTCGAGAAGGTCTTCGACGCGCTCGACGAAATCATCCGCATGATCCGCAAGTCGGACGGCAAGGCCGACGCCGCCGAGAAGATCATGAAGCGGTTCGAGCTGGACGCCGAGCAGACCGACGCGATCCTCGAGCTGAAAATCTACCGGCTGGCGCGGCTGGAAATCCTCATCATCACCAACGAGCTCGCGGAGAAGCGCAAGCGCGCAAAGCAGATCGGCACGCTGCTGAAGGACGAAGCGAGCCGCTGGAAGCTGGTGCGCAGCGAGATCGAGGAGATTCAGACGAAGTACGGCGACAAGCGCCGCACCGCGATCGCCAGCGACAGCGACGAAACCACCTACTCCGCCAACGACTTCATCGTCGAAGAAGACAACGTGGTGATCGTGTCGCGCGACGGCTGGGTGAAGCGGCAGAAGGAAGTGAAGGACCTCGGCACCACGCGGCTGCGCGAAGGCGACGCGGTCCTCGCCGTGCTGCCGGGGAGCACGCGCGCGACGTGCGTGTTCTTCACGAATTTCGGCGTCGCGTACACGAGCCGGGTCATCGACGTGCCGGCCTCCACCGGGTACGGCGAGCCGATCCAGCGCTTCTTCAAGTTGAAGGACGGCGAGCGCGTGATCGGTGCGCTGAGCCTCGATCCGCGCGCGATCGGCGATATCCGGGGACAGCAGTCCGCGCCCTCGTCACGGACTCCTGTCCCCGTGTCAGAGGCAGCGCCGGTCCATGCCGTCGCCGTCACGAGCGACGGCTACGCGCTGCGGTTCGGCCTCGAGCCGCTGGTCGAACCGAGCACACGTTCGGGCCGGCGGTACGCGCGGCCGGCCGAGGGCGCGGAGGTGATCGGCGTGGCGAGGGTGACCGGCAAGGAGATCCTGATCGCCGCCACGGCGCAGGCGCGCGGCCTGCTGTGCCGGGCCGACGAGGTGAATTACCTGTCGGGTCCCGGCAAGGGCGTCATCCTCATCAGGCTGAACGACGAGGACAAGGTGCTCGGCTTCATCGCGTCCACGGGCGACCGCGATCTGCTGACGGTGGAGACGTCGCGCGGCGCGGAGCAGACGATCAGCACGGGGAAATACGAGGTAACCGGGCGCGGCGGCAAAGGGCGTGAGCTGCTGCAGCGCGGCCAGTTCGCCCGGGTGATTCGGCCCCTTCCCGAAGCCCCGGCGCCCTTCGACAACGGTTGACCCTCGGGCCTATTCGTCATGGCTGAGGGCTCATGCTCATCGTCATGGTTCAGGGCTCAGGGCTCAGGGCTCAGGGGCTCAGGGTCAGGGTACGGCTGAGGGTGAGGCCGAAGGGTCGAGGGTTAGCGTGTCCGGGCCGAACCGTTCGCCCGCTTTAAGCCCTCAGGACTAAGCCCTTAGCCATGAGGTAGAATGTAGTGAGGCCTCACCCTGAGGCCGATCAGCCGGACCGCTGCGAACGATGGTGGGGACTTCCCCGCCGCTGACGGTCCGAGCTCACTCAAGGATTCGCAGTTACCAAGGATTCGTTTTGCCCCACCAGGATCGTCTCAACATCGCCGTCTTCATCGACTTCGACAACATCGAGATCGGCGTGAAGACCACGCTCGGCCAGCAGTTCGACGTCGGCGTCATCCTCGACGCCATCAAGGAGCGCGGCGAGGTCGTCACCAAGATCGCCTACGCCGACTGGACGCGCTCCGGCGAATACAGCCGCTCGCTCACGCAGCACGCCATTCGGCTCGTCCAGCGCAATATGACGCCCGGCGGCGACAAAAACGGCGCCGACATCAACCTCGCGCTCGACGCGCTCGAGATGGCATTCACCCACCCGCACATCAACGCCTACGTCATCGTCGGCGGCGACAGCGACTTTCTGTCGCTCGTCGAAAAGCTCAAGCAGTACGACAAGAAAGTGTTCGTCGTCGGCGGACGCGCGTTCACGAGCGTGATCCTGCAGCGCAACTGCCACGAGTTCATCGCGTACGAAAACTTGCACGGCGTGCGCAAAGCGGCGATCAAGACCGGCCGCCCGATGCCGGCGGCGGCGGCGAGCTCGCCGGTCGCACAGGCGTTTCCCGTCGTGCGGCGCGCGCTGAAGATCCTCGCGGACCGCGAAGTCACGCCGCAGACCGGCCTGCTGAAGAGCACGCTGCTGCAGCTCGACTCGACCTTCTCCGAGCGCAACTACGGCGCTTCGTCGTTCCTCGATTTCGTCGAGAAGCTCGCCAACAGCGGATTCGTCCACCTGAAGACGGCGGGCCGCAGCGTGATGGTGGAGCTGAATCCCTCGTTCGTGGACGACGGCCGCGAACGCGCGGCGGCGCCGGAGTCGGAAGCGGGCGAAGCGGCTGCAGGACAGCCGGCGGCTGCCGTGCAGAGCCCGGAGGCGCTTGCGGCCAGCGGGGTGTCGAGCGGCGCCGCGCAGTTCCCCGTATCGGGCGACGGACAGGGCGCGCAGGCGGCCGGGCAGGGCTTCAGGCGTTCGTCTGATTACGGCGGCGGGCAGCAGGGCGATCCGAATCGCACCGAGCCGGTCGGACCGCCGGCCGGCGATCAAGCTGACGGCGTACGTCGTGTCGCCGGCATCCTCGCGGCGGCGACCGGCGCGCGGTGGCCGATGTATCTGCGCAACGTGAAGCAGATTCTGAGAGCCGCCGACAGCGGTTTCGACGAGCGCCGCTACGGGTTCGGCGGCCTCATGGATCTGCTGCGCGCGTGCCAGAAAGAAAACCTCATTCGGCTCGAGCGCGATCGCCGCGGCGGCCTCCGCGTGTTCCAGGGCAGCGCGCTGCAGCGCGTCGCGCCGGCGGCGCAGGTGCAGCCGGTCGATGCGTTCGAATCGCAGCCGATCGCGGTCAGCGCTACGCGCGCCCTCGACGCGCAGGAAGCAGCCGACGCCGATCTGATGGATTCGGAGCCGATGCCGACCGTCGATCCGACGGCGGAGCTCCTCGGCCGCGCGAAGGCGCGGCGTCCGCGCAGCCGCCTGGCGGCGACGCCGATGGCGCCAGAGCCGGCGCCCGTCCGCGCACGCAAGTCCGCGCGCCCGTCGACTCCGCGCGCCAAGGCCGCGACGACGAAGTCGCGGTCGGGCGGGCGGGGCAAGAAGGCATCCGCGGCCGACACGCGCGACGACATCGGCAACCGCTGAAGGCAGGCCCACAAACGCCACGGATGGCGCCGGACACAG
>DATATJ010000146.1:0-2154 GCA_036268855.1 Vicinamibacterales bacterium | reverse complement strand
TTCGCCAAGACCCTCGAGTTCGCCCGGCAGCTCCAGCCGGAGGCCCGGCGGATCGTCGTCATCGGCGGAACGTCCGACTACGACCGCCTGTGGTTGGACGATGCGCGGCACGGCATTGAGCCCTATCGGGACCGCTACGAGATAACATACCTCGCCGGCCTGCCTTACGATGAGCTGCTGACGCAGGCGTCGCGCCTGCCGCCCGACACGATCGTGCTGATGTCGTTCGTCTTCAAGGACGGCGGCGGGCTCCCGCGTATTCCGCCCGATGTCGCCGCAGCCGTGTCCGGCGTCTCCGGCGCGCCGGTCTATTCGCCGGTTAGCACGTTCTTCAGTCGCGGCATCGTCGGCGGCTACGGGGACAGCTACGAGGCGCACGGGGTCGCGGCGGCGGACCTCGCCCTGGACATCCTGTCGGGAAAGTCCACCGCTGCGCTCGATCGGTTCACCAGAGCTGCTCACCAATATCATGCCGACGCAAGAGCGCTCGATCGCTGGGACCTTCCGGCCAGGAGACTTCCGCCCGGCACGATCGTGTCGTTTCAGACGCCGAGCGTTTGGGACGAGCACCGGGCGCTCGTGATTGCAACCGTGCTGGTGTTGTTGCTGCAAACCGGCCTCGTCGGGGCGCTGCTGATCCTCCGGAGACGAAGGCGGCTTGCCGAGCTGCAGCTCGAGGAGAGCGAGAAGCGCCTGTTGTCCACCGCGGCGTCCGCCAACGTCGGACTTTGGCAGCTCGACGGGACGACCAACGAGCTTTGGATGACCGAACACTGCCGCAACTTGTTCTGTCTGCCGCGCCACGTTGCGCTCACGCGCGATTCCCTGATGACGACGATTCACCCCGAGGATCGAGAGCTTGCCATGTCGTCGCTCCAGGCCGCGGCCGGCCCCGATGGACCGGCCGACGCCGACGTCCGTATCCGCGCGGCCGACGGCGACACGCACTGGATCAGCATCCGGACCCGTCTCGATCCCGGAGGGCGCGAGCCGAAGCAGTTGCGGGGGATTTTCGTCGATATCACCGAGCAGAAGGACGCCGAGGGCGAAGCGGCGCTGCGGCGGGAGGAGGTTGCGCAGCTGAAGCGGGTGCGCGAGCGCGAGGCGCGCCTGCTCACCATCAACGCGATGTCCGCCACGATCGCGCACGAGATCAGCCAGCCGATCGGCGCCATGATGGCAAGCGCGGACGCCGCGCTGCTCTGGCTCGCGAAGGCGCCGCCGGAACTCGGCAACGTGCGCGCCTCGGTCGAACGCATTGCAATCGACGGCCGCCGGGCGAGCGAGGTGGTCGCCAGCGTGCGCAACCTCTTCCGGCGCGACGGCGGCGGAACGGAGGCGATCGACGTCAACGACCTCGTTCGCGAGATCCTGATGATCGAGGAGGACGAGCTCCGGCGGCAAGGGATCGTCGTCAGGTCGGAGCTGGCGAGGGACGCGAAAGTCGCGTTCGACCGCACCCAGCTCCATCAGGTCGTCCTGAACCTGGTCACCAACGCGGTGCAGGCGATGAGCTCGGTGACCGACCGGCCGCGCGTGCTGCGCTTGAAGACCGCCGTTCGACCGCCCGGCGACGTGCTGATCGGCGTCGAGGATTCCGGCATCGGAATCGATCGCGACAGCCTCGATCACATCTTCGAGCCGTTCTTCACCACGAAATCGCGCGGCATGGGGCTGGGATTATGGCTTTGCCACCGGATCGTCGGCAATCATCACGGTCGGCTGACGGCCTCATCCACCCCCGGCCGTGGATCGCGTTTCGAGATCGTGCTGCCGAACGCGCATGTCGCGGGAGCATCGACATCGCGGGCGCACGTTTCCTAGGCCGTGAACGCATTCGATGTTGGCGATGCTGGGGATGGCGGCAGAACGGCGGACATCGCCTGAGTCGGCTTCGGGGGGCCAGCAGCAGACATTCGGCGCGACCAGACGTGATCCCAACGAAAGGCTTTGAATGACCGTGCAGGCCGCGATCAGTTTAGGTGGAGGTGCGGGAGCTCAGCAAGCTCTGCTTGCTGTCCAAATCATACCTTCTTGACCGGTGGAATTTTCCACGATCCATCGATGATCGAGGGATCGCTTTCGTCGGGCCAGTACAGCCGCATCATCAGGACAAAATCGCCAGCCGGCGCCGGTAGCCAGTTCGATTCCTTG
>DATATJ010000145.1:0-9383 GCA_036268855.1 Vicinamibacterales bacterium | reverse complement strand
GAGGTTATCGGTACCTTGGCAGCACCGCGCCGCCCCTGGCCTCGGCCAGCGCCAGCCAGACCGCGCCGACGGCCGGTTCTTCGTCCAGCGTCCGCACCTGACAACGCGGCGCCACCTCCATCAGGCGCCGCGGAAGCTCCGCGGCGAGCCACGGCACGACGCGGAAGACGCCGCCGGCGAGGTGCACGCTGAACGCGTCGCCGCGCATTTCCAGGTGCGTCGCCACGGACGTCGCGGCGAGCACGAGCTCGTCGGCGGCCCGTTCGAGGATGCGGGCGGCCACCGCGTCGCCTCGGTCGGCCGCCTGCTGCACGAGCGGTCCGAGCGCCGCTACGCTCATCCGCGGCTGCTCGCGATCGTAGACGATGGGCGGCAGCCGCGAGACGTCGTCGATGTTGAAATGCGCAAGTACGTCGGTGCGCAGCGCCGTGGCCGGTCCGCGTCCGTCCGCCCCGCGCATCACGGCGGCCAGCGCTTCGCGGCCGATCCAGTAGCCGCTCCCCTCGTCGCCGATCAAGTGACCCCATCCGCCCGCGCGCGCCGCCTCGCCGTGCTGGTTGCGTCCGTAGGCGATCGATCCGGTGCCGGCGATGATGACAATGCCCGCCGCATCCTGCGCTCCCGCGACGAGCGCGATCAGCGCGTCGTTGACGACGACCACACGCGATCGCTGGCCGATGCGGCGCATGATCGCCTGTACGGTCTGAGCCTCATCATCGCGATCGACGCCCGCGATGCCGAGGCAAATCGCCGAGGGCGTGATGCCGCGGCCGTCAATCGCCTCCTCCATCACCTCGTGGAGCACCTTCTCGACACCGAGCTCGCCGGCTACGTGCAGGTTGGCGCCCGGGCCCCGCGACTCGGCGATGATCAACCCGCGATCGTCGGCGAGCAGGCACACGGTCTTCGTGCCGCCGGCATCGATTCCGAGCACGTGCATCGTGCGTTGATTTTATGCTACTCGTGCCGCTGACACGCCTCCTGCAGCCTCGCGCAACCCGCGGCATCGGCGCGCACTGTTCCCAGTCCGCGCACGGCGGGTCCGCAGCGCACCTCGAGTGAGCCCGGCCGCCGCCGCGCCGTGCCCAAGGCGGCGGCCGAAGATTGGACGCGCCATTTGTGCACGCGCGGGTCTAAAATTCCGCGTGGGGTTCTCCGCACTCGACTACACGGTCCTCGCCGTGTACCTGGCCGGCATCACCGCGTTCGGCAGCCGCTTTCGCGGCACGCACCGGTCCGTCACGGACTATTTTCTCGGGCGTCGGCAGACGTCGTGGATCGTCATCAGCCTGTCGATCGTCGCGACCGAGACGAGCACCCTCACGCTGATCGGCGTGCCGGCGCTCGCGTATTCGGCGTTTCCGCACGTCGAACAGGGCGGCAGCTTCACATATCTCCAGGTGGTCGCGGGATACATCCTGGCGCGATTCATCCTCAGCTGGCTGTTCATCCCGGCGTACTTCCAGGGCGAGATGCAGACGGCGTACGAGCTGCTCCATCGACGGTTCGGATCGCGCGCGAAGCACTTCGCGGCGTCGCTCTTCCTGATCATGCGTGCGCTGGCCGAGGGCGTTCGCGTGTTCGCCGCATCGCTCGTGCTCGGCGCGGTCCTCGGCGCGAGCGTGCCGAACCTGCCCCATCTCTGGCTCTGGTCGATCGCCATCGTCGGCGTGCTGACGCTGATTTACACGTTTGAGGGCGGAATCGCCGCGGTGATCTGGACCGATCTGGTGCAGCTGGTGATTTACGTCGGCGGATCGCTGCTCGCGGCGTACATGCTGGTGACGCTCGTGCCTGGCGGCTGGCCTGCGATCGTGGACGACGCCGCGCGATCGGGCAAGCTGCACGTGATCTCCTGGTCGCGCGACTGGACGGTGCCGTTCACGTTCTGGGCGGGGCTGGTCGGCGGGTGCTTTCTCACGATGGCGTCGCACGGCACTGATCAACTCCTCGTGCAGCGCCTGCTCACCTGCCGCAACAAGCGGGAGAGCCAGCTGGCGCTGATCCTCAGCGGATTCGTGGTGTTCGTGCAGTTCGCGCTGTTCCTGGCCATCGGCGTGATGCTGCACGCGTACTACGCGACGCATCCGGTGCCGGCGATGGCCAGCACGGACGAGATCTTTCCAGCCTTCATCGTGCGCAGCCTTCCTCACGGCATCGCCGGCCTCGTGATCGCCGCGATCTTCGCTGCGGCGATGTCGAACCTGAGCGGGTCGCTCAACTCACTGGCGTCCACGGCGGTGTTCGATTTCTATCAACCGATCGCGAAGCGCGACCTGACCGACCCCCGGCTGCTGCAGCTGTCGCGGTGGTTGACGGCCGCGTGGGGCGTGGTGCTGATTGCCATCGCCGTCCTCGCGCGCGGCTGGGGATCGGTGTTCACCGTCGGTCTCACGATCGCCTCGATCGTCTATGGGCCGATGCTCGGAGCGTTTCTGCTCGGCGTGCTGACGACGACCACGACCGAGACCGGCGTGATGGCGGGCATGGCGGTCGCGCTCGTTGCGATGCTGGCGGTCCGGATGTGGACGCCACTGGCGTGGACGTGGTACGTCCTTGCGGGCACCGCGCTGTGTGTCGGCGTCGGCATGATCGTGACGTGGCTGGCTCCAGCGGGGAGAACGGACGTTCTGCGTCACGGCAGCGAGCCGAGCTCGACAAGGACATGATGAGCGGCAGTTCCAGCAACGGGTCGCATCCGCCGGACGCCGCCGCCGTCGTCGCCGCCGCGATCGCCGCGGGTGTTTTTCCGGGCGCCGTCGCGGCCATCGGATCCAGCGAAGGGTCGATCTGGACGCAGGCGTTCGGGACGCTGACCTTCGACAGGGCTGTCCCCGTCTCGATCGAGACGCCCTTCGACCTCGCCTCGCTCACCAAAGTCGTGGCAACGACGAGCGTGGCGATGAATCTCGTGGCGTCGCGTGCGCTGCGGCTCGACGAGCGCGTGGCCGATTTCTTCAACGAATGGCGCGGCGCCGATCGCGGCGACGTGACGGTCGCGGATCTCCTGGAGCACGGGGCCGGTCTGCCGGCGCGTCTCGTGGACGCGCCGCCGAAGGGACGCCGGGAATTCGAGCACGACATCTGCACGATGCCACTGGAGTACGCACCGCGAACACGGTCGATCTACAGCGATCTGGGTTTCGTGCTCCTTGGGTTTCTCCTTGCCGACCGGGGCGGCGGATCGCTCGCCGATCAGTTCGATGCGCTATGGAGTCACCTGGCGCCGCACGTCGCGGAGTCGCGCGGCGATCATCCGGCGGACCTCGTCGAGAACGGATTGTGGCGTCTGTTGACGTTCGACGTCGCGCCCCCCGTCCGCCGGCTCGCGGCGCCGACGATGCCGATGCCTGGGGATGCGCGGCGCGGAAGGATTCTCCGCGGGGAAGTACACGACAACTACGCCGCTGCCCTCGGCGGCGTGGCCGGGCACGCCGGGCTGTTCGGGACCGCACCGGCGCTGGGCGTGTTCGCACGAGCCGTTCTGCGCGGGCTGCGGGGCGACGCAACGCTGCCGCCGCCATGGACACCCGAGCGGCTGCATCAGTTCGCCGCGAAGTCGTCCGTCCCCGGCAGCTCCCGCGCGCTCGGCTGGGATACGATGCTCCCCACTTCGTCATGCGGCACTCGCATGTCCTCGTCGGCGATCGGTCACGCGGGCTTCACGGGCACCTCGCTGTGGATCGACCCGGAGCGCGATCGGTATTTCGTGCTGCTCACGAACCGCGTTCTCGGCGCCGGGACCCTCGAGCAAATCCGAGAGGTGCGCCGCGCCTTTCATGACGCCAGCGCAGACGTCAGAGGGACTGACGACTGATGACCGTCACGTTTCTCGACTGGTTGGTCATCGCCGGCTATTTTGCGCTGAACCTCGCCATCGGGCTGTACTACATGCGCCGCGCGCGCGGCAGCACGACGGACTTCTTCCTCTCCGGCCGCGACGTGCCCTGGTGGCTCGCCGGTACGTCGATGGTGGCCACGACGTTCGCCGCCGACACCCCGCTCGTCGTCACCGGTCTGGTGTCGCGATACGGGATCGCCGGCAACTGGCTCTGGTGGAACATGGCCGCGAGCGGCATGCTCACCGTGTTCGTCTACGCGCGGCTGTGGCGCCGTTCGGGCGTGATGACCGACGTCGAGTTCGCCGAGCTCCGCTATGCCGGCCGGCCGGCGGCGTTCCTCCGCGGATTCCGTGCGCTCTACCTCGGGCTGCCGATCAACTGCATCATCATCGGCTGGGTGAACCTGGCGATGATCAAGATCATCGAAGTCACGCTCGGGCTCGACGCGCGTGAAGCGCTCGTCGCGCTGATCGCGATGCTCGCCTTCACCGCGTTTTACACGACGATCGCCGGCTTGTGGGGTGTGCTCGTCACCGACCTCGTGCAGTTCGTCCTGAAGATGGGCATGGTGACGGCGCTGGCCTTCTATGCGGTGCGCGCAGTCGGCGGCCTCGCGGCGATGAAGGCGAAGATCGCGCTCCTGGACGCGGCGGCCGGCGGGGGATCGCGCCTGACGTTTTTTCCGTCCACCGACTCGGCGTGGATGCCGGCGATCACGCTCTTCGTGTATCTCGGCGTGAACTGGTGGGCCAGCTGGTATCCCGGCGCCGAGCCCGGCGGAGGCGGCTACATCGCCCAGCGCATCTTCGCGGCGAAAGACGAGCGGCACGGCCTGTTCGCGACGCTCTGGTTCAACATCGCGCACTACGCGGTGCGTCCGTGGCCGTGGATCCTGACGGCGCTGGCGTCGATCATCCTCTACCCCACGCTCGTGGACAAGGAATCGGGCTACGTGCGCACGCTGATGGATCCGGCGGTGTTTCCGCCGGCGCTGCGCGGCATCATGCTCGCGGCGTTCGCAGCCGCGTACATGTCCACCATCGGCACCCAGCTCAATTGGGGCGCCTCCTATATCGTCAACGATTTCTACCGGCGGTTCGTGCGGCGGAATGCGACCGAACGCGAATACGTCGCGACGTCGCAGCTGGTGACGGTCGGTCTGATGCTGCTGTCGATCTACGTGACGCTGCATTTGGCCTCGATCGAGCAGGCCTGGAAACTACTGATTGTGACCGGCGCCGGCACCGGCACCGTGCTGCTGCTGCGGTGGTTCTGGTGGCGGATCAACGCGTGGTCGGAGGTGGCGGCGATGGCGACCGCCGCGGTCGTTTCGCTGTACTTGCAGATCGTCGTGCGCTGGGACGGCGATCGTCCGCGCGACTTCGCCTACATCATGATCGTCACCGTGGGCATCACGACCATCGTGTGGCTGCTGGTGACATGGATCACGCCGCCGGAGTCGCGTGCGACGCTGTCGGCGTTCTACCGGCGCGTGCGGCCGCACGGCCCGGGGTGGAAGCCGATCGCGGCGATTGCCGGCGGGCACGCCGACAGACCGCAGTCACTGGTGTCCGAACTGACCAACGCGGCGCTCGGTTGCGTGCTCGTGTATGCGGCGCTGTTCGGCGTCGGCGAGATCCTGTTGCGCAGCGTGCCGATCGGCTGCGGGCTGCTCGTGGTGTCGGCGTTGGCCGGCTGGGCGATTGCCCGCAATCTCTGACCTCGCGACGCGAGCGGCCACTCGGCGGGCGCCGGCGTCTTAATCAGCGCGTCGGTGAGGTGCTGCAGACAGCGTCACTCGCCGCCGCGTCCTCCCCGTTGGCCGAATGGCGAGGTCCCCTGCGACTGTCCGGGTCCGCCGGAACGCTGTCCCGGGCCTTGGCCGCGTTGGCCGGGCGCCGTGCCCGGTGCGCCCGCTCCGGGCGCGGCGGTTGGCTGGGTGTAGGTGAACTGCCACTCGTTGTAGTGGCTGCGGCCTTTATAGAGGCGGATGGACTTGTCCTTGCTCTTGCTCGTCACGCCCATCAAGCCGCCGCTGACGCCGAGCGTCGAGCCGCCGGCGCCGAGCGGCGCGCCCGTGGCCGTCGGGGAACCGCCGAGCGTCGGAGCGGGCGCGGATGCCGTGGGCATGCTCGTCGTGGGTGACGTCGTTTGACCGCCGGGAGTTGTGGCGCCGCGGCCGCCACCTGGCTGCGTGCCCGGAGCGTTCTGCCCCTGCAGAATCGGGACGAAGTCGTCGTTGGTGATCGGGTCCTTGTATTTCTTGCGGAGAAAGCGCTGTTGGACGAGCACATCGATACTCGGCGGCGCGGCATTCGCGAATTTTCTTTGGAACAGGCCAATGGCGCGTGCGTACTGCTCGCCTCGGAACACCAGCTCCGCTTCCTTTTCGCGCGTCGACGCCTGTTTCCACACAGGCATGGCGACGGTCATCATCACGGCCATCACCGAGAGGCCGACAAGCAGGGCCGCCATTGCGTAACCGCGCTCGCCACAGGGGCCTTGACCAGCTAACTTCATGGATACTAGTATGTTAGGCGATTTGATGGCCGCACGCCAATTCCGCATCGTTGCCCCGCTGCTGCTCGTCGCAGCCGTTTCCTTCGCGATTGGCGGCTGCCAGAAAGTACCGCTGCTCGCGCCGTCTGGATCCTCGATCACGTTGACCGCCTCGAACACCGCGGTGCCCGTCAACGGCACGGTGCGTCTGACCGCGCAGATCCTCGAGGCCGCCGGCACGCCACCACACTCCGGCACGCTGGTCACCTTTACGACGACGCTGGGGACGATTGAGCCGGCCAGCGTCGAAACCGACGCGAACGGTCTCGCCGTGACGACCTTCAAGGCGGGCACTGCGAACGGCGATGCGACGATCACCGCCAACTCCGGCGGCGCCAGCGCGGCGGGCAACAACGCGGTGAAGGTCGCCGTCGGAACAGCCGGCATCGGCCGCGTCGCGGTGAACGCGAACCCGACGCAGGTTCCCTCGATCGGCGGCTCCTCCCTCATTTCCGCGACAGTCTTCGATGTCAACGGGAACGCGCTGCCATCGGCGCTCGTCTCGTTCTCGACGACGGCCGGCTCGCTGAGCGCGACAGTCGGGACGACCGACGCGAACGGTGTTGCCTCGACCACGCTGCAGACGTCGAGCACCGCCATCGTCACAGCGTCGGCCGGCGCCACGTCCACCGGGACGCCGACCACGCCGACGCCGCCAGCAACCGGCGGCACGCCCACGACGCCGACCACACCCACACCGGGGACCACGACGCCTTCGTCGGCATCAGTAACGGTCAACATTTCGGCTGCGCCGACGCTCGTGATCACGGCGCCGACGACGCCGCCGAGCGCCGGGCTGCCGGCGATCTTCACGTTCGTCGTGACGCCAGCGGCGCAAAACGGCAGTGCCGTACGCGATCTCACCGTGCGATGGGGCGACGGAGGCGTGGACGATCTCGGTGCCGTCACCGGCAGCCAGCCGGCGTCCCATGTGTACGCGAACGCCGGCACGTTCACGGTCACCGCAACGCTGGTCGACGCGTCTGGGAATTCGTTCCCCCAATCGTCACCAGTGACCGTCATCCCTGTGCCGCGTCCGTCCATCATCGTGACGTTCACGCCGGCCCTGCCGCGGGTGAACGATTTGGTGACCTTCAACATTCAAGTGACCGCCGCGACGGGCATTGGTGTTCAGAGCACGGTGATCAACTTCGGCGACGGCACCTCGCAGTCGCTGGGCGGAGCGAGCTCGGCGTCCGTGTCGCACTCGTACGTGGCGGCCGGGACCTTTACGGTGACCGTCACAGTCGTTGATACGACGGGCCAGTCGACGCCAGGAACAACCGTCGTGTCGGTCAGTCCCTGATCCGAGGGACGTCGTTGGGCGCCTGCACATTCGAGCAGCGGCGTGGTCGCACCCACGCCGCTCAACCTACGGGACGCGCCTGGTCGATGTCGCCCGCGAAGATTTCCATCTCAGCACAGCCTCCGGCGGACCCGTCTGAAGCCTTCGCGCTACATCGATTTGGAAACGGCCGCAGCTCCATTGGTGGCTATACGTGGGGGAAGGCGGTCGCAAGCCGTCGCGCCACATCGAGGTGGGGGCTGGGGCACTGCGGCTTTCGCGGACAGACCGACGGTATCGCCGACGATCATCATCACCGTTCAGTCGATCACGCCGAGCGCGGCGCCCCTGACACCGTTCCGCACGGCGAGCTACAGCGTGACGCGAAGACGACGATGTCGCTTTGTTCGAGGACGCGCGGCCGGTTGTCGGCGGTCAAGTCTCACTGACGGTCGGCGGGAACGATCACCAGTCGGCGTACTTCGAGCCGTCGAGCGCCGTCGCGTCGGAGCCGCTCTTGACGTCGTTCACCCCCGGTTCGGCGACCGGGTTGTTTGGATCGGGCTCCGCCGGAACCGTTTGCCAGGTGTCCGCGCTCTTCGTAAAGGGATCTTCGGGCACTTTCCGCATGTACCCGTCGCTCACGAGCGCGTCGAGGCCGCTCGGGTACTGGCCCTTGTCGGCGTAGTACTGATCGATGGCGTCGCGCAGCCGGAACAGGTCTTCCTTGAGCGTTGCTTCCCGCGCGTGAATCACGCTCGTCCGGTACTGCGTCATCCCCATCGTCGACAGGATGATGATGAGGGTCATGACGATGAGCAACTCGATCAGCGTGAAGCCGCCGCTGCGAGCGGCGAACGGGCGCGTGAATCGCCGAGCCGCGCGCGCGCGATCAGCCAGTGTGTCCATCACGGGGCTACCCAACTCCGCTTTCAATCGTGTCCATCGATGAGGGACTGCGCTCACCAGTCCAGGTATTTCGTGCCGTCCAGCCCTTTGCCGTCGAACGTGGTGTGCACATCGTAGACGTTCTGTCCGCCCCAGCGCGTCGAGTCCGGCTGATCCTGATAGGACCGCAGGCCCCACTCTGTGCTATGCGTCATCGGATCGACCGGAATGCGCCGGAGAAATTTCAGCTTGCGGCCCGTCTGATCGTTCGCTGCGGTGACGCCGTCCACGAGCACCTGGAGGTCCGGCGGGTAGTTTTCGCTCCCCGCTTTCAACTCGAGCGGGCTGATGTTGCCGAGATCCGCCTGATCCTTGTACTTGTCGATCGCTGTCCGGATCTCGCGAAGCGCGCGCCGCAAATCGACTTCGCGCTGGCGCGTCGCCGTCACCTTCGCCAGCGGCATGATCGCCGACGCCAGAATCATCACGATCGTCGCGACGACGAGCAGCTCGACGAACGTGTAGCCACGTGCCGCCGTCTCGATGCTGAATCCTCGATGCCTCACTGCCTGATCCCCGCTCCCTGCTCCCCGCTCCCCGACCCCTGATCCCCGATCCCTGCTCCCCGACCCCTGATCCCTGCTCCCCGACCCCTGGTCCCTGCGACTGCTACTGTTGCACCGTCACCGTCACCGGCCTGAACTGCAGGCCCATCGGCGTTGCGCCAGGGCCCGTCGCGGCGCCGCTCAGCGACAGCGTGGAACTGCCGGGCGCGACCGCGTCGAACAGCACGGCAGCCAGCAGACCCG
>DATATJ010000144.1:0-6080 GCA_036268855.1 Vicinamibacterales bacterium | reverse complement strand
AGACGCCGTTCACGCGCGAGGAAGCGCAAACGCTGCGCGACGTCTCGGGTCGGCTCGGCTTCCACGTGTTGTACGCGCCGTTCGAGACGGCCGCGCCGGTGGTGAGCCCCGCGGTAGATGCCGTCGAAGGGACGCTGCCGTCCGACTACGCGCGCCTGATCCTGACGCCGGATCGCGCGGCCTTCTACGACGCGTACCCGCAGGACATCCGCCCCACCACCGACGATCGTCCGTTCTACTTTCACACGACGAAGCTGAAGGATCAGCTCCACGTCGCGTTCGGCCGCACGATGCTCTTCGGTAACGGGCTGAGCGCGCTGCTGACGCTGCTCGGCATCTCCGTCGCCCTCGTCGTGCTCTTCATCGTCGGTCCGCTGGCGATCGCGGGCGGCACGCGTCCGTCGGGATGGTTCGGCTGGCTGGTGTACTTCGGCGCGCTCGGCGCGGGCTTCATGCTGATCGAGGTGTCGGTGCTGCAGCGCTTCGTCCTGCTGCTGGGGCATCCGGTCTACTCGCTGACCGTCACCCTGTTTTCGCTGCTCCTCGGCACCGGGATCGGCGCCGCGTGGAGCCGACGCCTCCGGGAATCCACGCTCCGGCGCTCGACCGCCATCTCGATTGTGATTGTCGCGGCGGCAGTGATCCTCGTCATCCTGATCGCGACGCCCTTGGTGTCGTGGGCGATCCCGTTTCCGCGTGACGTGCGGATTGCGATTGCGGTCGCGGCGCTGGTGCCGCTCGGCGTCGCGCTGGGAGTGCCCATGCCTGCCGGCATCCGGCTGCTGAGCGCGCGCGCGCCGCAGATGGTGACGTGGGCGTGGGGCATCAACGGCGCGCTGTCCGTGCTCGGCGCCACGCTGGCGATTTTCATCGCGATGAACTGGGGGTTCCGCGTCACGCTGCTGTCGGCGTCGGGGACGTATCTGGTCGGTCTGGGAGCATTTCTCGTCGCCACACACCCACGGGGCTGAGCTCGCTCAGGTTGTAGCGCGAAGGCTTCAGCCGAGCGCCTCGCATCAAGAGGCCGCTGCAGCGCGAAGGCTTCAGCCGAGCGTCGCCTCCCCGTCCGTATTTCCTTTGCAACCCACTCGCTTATAAGCACTTAAGCATCGCTGAACCGTGAACACCGTTACAACGTCTAACAACGTTGACAGTCTGAACACTGTTCAGACCAATTCCATTCATGGGCATCAAAGAACGCCACGAACGTGACCGCGAGGCCGTCACTCGATCGATTCTCGACGCCGCGCGCGAGCTCTTCGTCACCGAGGGCTACGCCAACGTCTCCATTCGCAAGATCGCCGAGCGGATCGAGTACAGCCCGGCGGCGATCTATGGCTACTTTCCAAGCAAGGACGACATCTTCTTCGCGCTCGCCGAGGAGGGCTTCCGGCTGCTCGGCGATCCGGCGCACACGCACGATCCGGCGCTGCAGCGGCTCGCACCGCTCGATCGGTTGCGCGCCATCTTCCGGCATTTCTACCGCTTCAGCTGCGATCACCCCGAGTACTTCGCGTTGATGTTCGTCGATCATTCGGTCCCCCGGATCAGCCGGGAGTACGAGCGCTTCGCCTTCGCGCGCGAGATGAAGACCCGCATCGTGGCCGAAGTGCAGCAGTGCATCGACGCGCACGAGCTGCCGCCCACGGTGGTGCCATTCGTCGCGGTGCGCCTGTTGATGATGGGCCTGCTCGGTGTTGCCGTGATGCGGCTCTCCGATCGCCTGGCGCGGTCGGAGGACGCCGAGGCGCTGGCCGAAGACGTGTTGAACGTCACGCTGGCCGGCCTGAAAGCCGGCACCCCGCTGGCGTCGAACGGCGCGGGCATCGATTGTCAGTAATTTCACTCGACTGGAGCGTCCGATGACTCGCGCAGCTTCATATCGCTTCTTTGCCGCCGCCGTTCTCTTCTCGGGCAGCCTCGTGGCTGCCGGATGCAGTTCCGCCGACGGCAAGACCAAGGATCAGCCGCCGGCGCCGCCCGCGATCGCCGTCTCCGCGGTCGCGGCCGTCGAACAGCCGATCTCCCGCTTCACACGCGCGACGGGCACGCTCATGGCAGAGGAGCAGGCGGAGGTCGCCGCCGAAACCGCGGGACGCGTGGTCGCGACGCCGGTCGAGCGCGGGACGCACGTGGCGGCAGGCGCTGAGCTCATTCGTCTCTCCGACACGGAAACCGACGCCCAGGCCAAGGAAGCGGAGGCCAACGCCGCGCAGATCGAAGCGCGGCTCGGCCTCACCGCGGACGCGCCGTTCGACGCCAACGCCGTGCCGGAAGTCCAGAGCGCGAAGGCGTCGTACGCGCTCGCGGAAAGCGAGTTCGCGCGGATCCAGTCGCTGCTCGAGCAGCGCGTCGTGTCGCAGTCGGAGTTCGACCAGCGCCGCACACAGATGGAAGCGGCGCGCCAGCAATACGAGTCGGCGAAAAATGGCGCCGCTCAGCAGTACCAGTCGCTGCTGGCGGCACGCGCCCGCGTCACGCTGGCGCGCAAGGCGCATACCGACACGGTCGTTCGCGCGCCGTTCGAAGGCATCGTCGCGCAGCGCGTCGTGTCGGTCGGCAACTACGTCACCAAGGGCACCAAGGTGGTCGTCGTCGTGCGCGTGGATCCGATGCGCGTGCAGTTGACGATTCCGGAGCAGTTCGTGTCCACGGTCGGCGTCGGCCAAACGGTCGCCTTCGAGGTGGACGCGTATCCCGGTCGATCGTTCGAAGGACGCATCCGCTACATCTCGCCCGCCCTCGAAGCGAACCAGCGCGCGCTGACTGTCGAGGCCGTCGTCGCCAACCCGTCGGCGGAGCTGAAGCCGGGGCTCTTCGCGACCGCGCGGATCGAGCAGAAGGCCCGCACCAACGCGATCCTCGTCCCCGACGCGGCGGTCCAGACGACCGCCGGCACGAGCCGCGTCTACGTCGTGACCGGCAAGCGCGTCGAGGAGCGGATCGTCACGGTCGGTCAGACCCTCGACAACCATCAGATCGAGATCGTGAGCGGCCTGAAGGCCGGCGAGCACATCGCGACCAGGAACGTCGCGCAACTGACGGACGGAGCCACCGTTTCGTAAATCCGGCCGGTCGACGACCGGACCACCCGACAGCCTTCACACGCAGGTGTTCTCATGCAGTGGTTAGCGGCGCTGTGCGTCAAGCGGCCGGTCTTCGCGACCGTGCTCATCCTCTCGCTCACCGTCATCGGCGCGTTTTCGTTCACGCGCCTGGGCGTGGATCAGTTCCCCAAGGTGGACTTCCCCACCGTCCTGGTCACGACGGCACAGCCGGGCGCCGCGCCCGAGCAGATCGAGACCGAGATCACCGACAAGGTCGAGGAAGCGGTCAACACGATCAGCGGCATCGACGAGCTGCGCTCCGTCTCGTCGGAAGGCGTCTCGCAGGTGATCATCAGCTTCCTGCTCGACAAGGACGCCGACGTTGCCGCGCAGGAAGTGCGCGACAAGGTGAACGGCGTGCTGCCGCTGCTGCCGAAGACGATTCAGCAGCCGCGGGTGGACCGCTTCGATCCCGACGCCGCACCGATGGTCAGCATCGCCCTCAGTGCGACGAAGCCGATTCGCGACATCACCGAGTACGCGGACAAGGTGCTGCGACGTCAGCTCGAGAGCGTCAACGGCGTTGGCCAGGTCCTCATACTCGGGGGACGCCAGCGTCAGGTCAACGTCTGGCTCGACGCCGATCGGCTGCGCGCCTACAACCTGACGGTGACTGACGTCTCGCACGCGCTGCAGGCCCAGAACATCGAGATTCCCGGCGGCCGCGTGGACCAGGGGCCGCAGTCGCTGACGCTGCGCACGCGCGGGCGCGTCCAGAGCATCGCCGAGTTCAACGACATCGTGATCCAGCAGAAGGACGGGCATCCCGTCCGCGTAGGCGACGTCGCGCGCGTGGAGGACGGCGAGGCGGAGCCCGAGGACGTGGCGAACGTGAACGGCAAGGCCACGGTGCTGTTGAACATCCGCCGACAGTCGGGCACCAACACCGTCGAGGTCGCGCGCGCGGTGAAAGAGCGCTTCGACGAGCTTCGGCCCAACCTGCCCGCCGGCTACGACGCCCGCATCGTCCGCGACCTGTCGCAGTTCATCGAGGCGTCGATCCACAACGTAGAGGAGCACCTCGTCGTCGGGTCGATCCTGGCGGCGCTCGTCGTGCTCCTGTTCCTCGGCAACCTCCGGTCCACGCTGATCTCCGCGGTCGCCATCCCCACGTCCATCGTGGCGACGTTCGGCCTCATCTGGTACATGGGCTTCACCCTCAACCTGATGACGATGCTCGCGCTGACGCTGTCGGTCGGCATCGTGATCGACGATGCGATCGTCGTGCTGGAGAACATCTACCGCTTCATCGAAGAGAAGCACGCGGACCAGATTCAGGCGGCGATCGAGGGCACGCGGGAGATCGGCCTCGCCGTGCTCGCCACGACGCTCTCGCTGGTGGCGATCTTCGTGCCGGTCGGCTTCATGGGCGGCATCGTCGGCCGCTTCATGAAGAGCTTCGGCCTCACGATGGCGTTCGCCATCATGGTGTCGCTGCTCGTCAGCTTCACGCTGACGCCGATGCTCTCGGCCCGCTGGCTGAAGATCAAGGAAGCGGTTGGCGGCGGCCACTCGTCGAAGGACTCCAGGGTCTTTCGTGCGGTGGACGTCTTCTACACGCGCCTGCTCGAGTGGTCGATGCGGCACCGCGCAATCGTGGCGGGCGTCGCCGTGCTGGTCCTGTTCTCGAGCGTGCCGCTGTTCTCGATTGCCAACAAGAACTTCCTGCCGCAGGACGATCAGTCCGAGTTCGAGATCAACCTGCGCGCGCCTGAGGGCACGAGTCTCGAGTCCACCGAGGTCATCACGGACCGGATCGCCAGCGCGGTCCGATCGCGGGTGCCCGAAGTCGAGTACACGCTGGTAACGATCGCGAGCGACCCGGCAAAGACGCGCAATCTCGCGAACATCTACGTCCGCCTGAAGGCGGTCGAAGCGCGGACGCGCGATCAGTTCGCGGTGATGGGGGAAGTGCGCAAGGACATCCTGCCGCCGCTGGCCACCCGGCTCCGGACGTCGGTCCAGCCGGTGGCGACCATTGGCGGCGGCGGCGCCCAGAACGCCGACGTCCAGTTCCTCGTGAACGGTCCGGATCTGAAGAAGCTCGAAGTGATCGGCGAGCACCTCGTCGAGCGCGTCAAGGCGCTGCCCGGCGTCGTGGACGTCGACACGTCGATGAACGTCGGCAAGCCGGAGTTGTCGGTGGACGTCGATCGGCTCAAGGCGTCCGACCTCGGCGTGCAGGTCGGCGACGCGGCCGAGGCGCTGCGGCTGCTGGTCGGCGGCGATCAGGTGACAACCTACAACGAGGGCGGCGAGCAGTACGAGGTCCACCTGCGCGCGCGCAGCGAGAACCGATCCACCGAGCAGGCGATTGGCGCATTGGCGGTCCCATCGTCGCGGCTCGGCAGCGTCTCGCTCGACAACGTGGCGCGATTCGCCCCCGGCACGTCGCCGTCCGACATCAACCGGCTCGCGCGCCAGCGCCAGGTGACGCTGCTGGCCAACCTGCTGCCGACCGCGTCCCAGGCCGAAGTGCAGTCGGCCATCGTTGCCGAGTACGCGAAGCTCAACCCGGGCACCGACTATCGCGGCGCCTTCACCGGCCGCTCGAAGGAGCTGGGGCGCGCGGCGCAGAACTTCGTCCTCGCGTTCATGCTGTCGCTGGTCTTCATGTATCTGATTCTGGCGGCGCAGTTCGAGTCGTGGCTGCACCCGATCACGATTCTGCTCTCGCTGCCGCTGACACTGCCGTTCGCGCTGCTCTCGATCATCATCTTCCAGCAGTCGCTGAACATCTTCTCGGCGCTCGGGCTGCTCGTGCTCTTCGGGGTGGTCAAGAAGAACTCGATTCTTCAGATCGACCATGCGAATCAGCTGAAGGAGACCGGCCTCAGTACGCACGATGCGATCGTCCGCGCCAGCCGCGACCGGCTCCGCCCGATCCTGATGACCACCTTCGCGGTCGTCGCGGGCATGATTCCGCTCATCGTCTCGAGCGGCATCGGCTCGGGCACCAACCGCGCCATCGGG
>DATATJ010000143.1:0-2892 GCA_036268855.1 Vicinamibacterales bacterium | reverse complement strand
CGTCCGGAAAATGCTGGCGCAGGATGTCGAGCATGTCGCCAATCGTCCGCGCCGACCCATAGGTCAGGTTGAAGATCTGATTCCGCGCGCCCTTCTCCTCAATCACTCTGGTCAAGCCGTCGACCAGATCCTGGATGTAGGTGAAATCCAGTCCGTCCGAGCCGTCGCCGTTCACGACGATCTCCTGGCCGAACAGGGCGTTCTCGATGAAGATCTGCCCCACCCGCCGGCTGATGCACCGCTCGCCGTAGAGCGCCGAGGGCCGGAGGATCGTGTACTCGAGACCAAACACCTGGTGATAGGCGATGACCATCTTCTCGCCGGAAAACTTCAGCGCGCCGTAAATCCCGAGGGGCTCGCACGCGGTGGACTCGTCCACGGCGCCGTCCTTGAAGTGCCCGTAGACCATGCTCGACGAGAGAAAGACGAAGTGCTCGACCTGGGTCTTCGCGAAGTCGAGCGCGTTTTCGAGCGTCCGCAGGCTGTGATCGAACGTCGAGTACGGATCCTTGTTGGATCGGTTCGCGTGCGACACCGCCGCCAGGTGGATGATGACCTGCGGGTTCGTCCGCGTGAGCAGGTGCGACAACGCGTGGTAGTCGCGGGCGTCCTGCACGAGAAGCGGGATCCTGGCGTCCTGGAGCAGACGCAGGCGCTCGGTGATGACACCGTACGAGAGCTGAGGATGAGGCAGGTTGTCGGTATTGCCCAGCACGGACGTGAGGTTGTTCACCTCCAGCCCGTCGATGATCGAGACATCGGCGCCCAGCGCCTTCAAGTGCAGCGCCAGGTTGTGGCCGATGAATCCGGCGCCCCCGATGATCGTGATCCGGCGATCGGCGACCGTCACCGAACGGCCTCGATCGCGTGCGCGAGCGCACCGGCCACGAGCGGCATATCCGATTCGTCCAGATGCGGACCAACCGGCAAGGCGATGGACTGATCGCTGATCCGCGCCGCGTGCGGGAACGCGGAAGGCGACGCGCCGTATTTCGCGCGGTAGTACGCCGACAACGGAATCGGAACCGGATAATACACGCTCGTGCCAATGCCCGCGGCACGCATCGCCTCGATGATCGCCGGCCGGCGTGGCGCCAGATGGTCATCGAGCACGGCCACGAGGCAGTAGTGGGCGTGGACCCTGCGGGCGTCACCGTCGGCCAGCAGCGTGATGCCCGGCTGGGTCTCGAGGGCCTGCCGCAGGAACGCCGCGTTCGCGCGGCGCTGCCGCTGAAAGCGGTCGACCTTCTTCACCTGCTCGAGCCCGATGGCCGCCGCCAGCTCGTTCATCCGATAGTTGAGCCCCAGCCGGGCGATGTCATAGACACCCGGAATCTTTCGCGCCGCGGGCGTGCGGTCGTATCCGAAAGCCTTGATGTTGGCAATGGACGCCACCACGTCGGCATGCCGACTCACCACCATGCCGCCTTCGGCCGTCGTCAAGTGCTTGACCGGGTAGAAGGAAAACACACCGGCGTCGCCGAGCAGCCCGCACGCCGTGCCGTCGAGGCTGCCGCCGACGGCGAGCGCGCAGTCCTCCACCACGAACAGACCCCGCGGTTTGGCGAAGGCGTTCACGGCCGCCACATCGACCGGCAGACCCGGATAGTGCACGACGCTGATCGCGCGCGTCCGCGGCGTCAGCGCCCGCTCGATGGCCGCGACGTCGATGTTGCCGGTCTCCGGCTCGCAGTCGACGAAGACCGGGCGGGCGCCGGTGATCTCGACCGCGTGTGCCGTGGCGACATGGGTTTCAGCAGGGACGATGACTTCGTCGCCGGGACCGACACCGAGATGGATGTAGAGCAGGTGCAGGCCCGCGGTGCAGGATGAAACGGTCGTCGCGTGCGCCTCGGGACCCAGCATGGCGGCAAAGGCCGCTTCGAACGCGTGTGCGCGTGGGCCGTGCACGAGCTGCGGCGAGGCGAGCACGTCGAGCACAGCCGCGCGCTCCTCCTCGCCAATCATGGGGCGGCCAAACGGCACCTCGCGCACGTTCGCCGCGGGAGGGCCCGTCACGGTTCGCTCAGACATACTGGACCTGCTCCGTTTGGCGCGTCACGGCTGCGCGATCGATCGCGAGGCACACGGATACCGCCGCAAAGGCTTCTGGCTCGGTCACGTCCGGCTCGCCTCGACCAAGGACGCCGTCAACAAAGGCGGGTATCAAGTCGCCCTTGCTCACGCCCGGGTACGCGGCCGTCACTGGCTCGGGCGGCTGGTGCGGATCGCGGCTCGTCCAGAGCCACGCATCACCGGTAGGAGTGTTCTCGAAGGTCGCGGCCGTTCCATGCACGCCAAGACCGTGATAGTGCGGGTGAACGGACGCAAAGTTGGCGCCGACCCGGGCGACGAGCCCGCTCTCGAATCGCACCACCGCTGTGACCAAATCGTGGCCCATGAACCCTGAGGCCCGGCTGCCCACATCACCACGTGCCGCGGACACGTCGACGGGCCGTTCGCCGGCGAGCCAGAGTACCATGTCCACCATGTGGATGCCGCCGCCGAGCATCACCGAGTAATCAGGAATCCCTCCGCGCCATCCCTCGACGATCTTCTCCCAGCGGCCGTACACGTAGTCGGCTTCGATCAGACAGACGCGCCCCAACCGTCCAGCCAGAATCGCCTCGCGCAGCCATCGAAACCGAGCCGAACGACGCAGAATCGTGTTCGTCGAGAGCCGTCGGCCGGATCCGCGCCACGCCCGTTCTATGTTGATCAGTTGCTCGTGCTGGAGACAGAGCGGCTTCTCGGCAAAAACGTGCCGACGCGCCTCCAGCGCCCGCAGGATCTGGCGGTAGTGATCGTCGTCCTGGCTGGCGACGACTACGATGTCGAGCCGCGGGTCGTCAATGAGATCGTCGGCCTGCGTGTAGCGCCGTGCCGCCGGCA
>DATATJ010000142.1:0-1810 GCA_036268855.1 Vicinamibacterales bacterium | reverse complement strand
GGCGTCCACCGCCTCGTGCGCATCTCGCCGTTCGATCAGGCCGCGCGGCGCCACACGTCGTTTGCGTCGGTGTACGTCTGGCCGGAGCTGCCCGAGGACGTCGACATCCAGATCGAGGACAAGGATCTGCGGATCGACACGTACCGCTCGAGCGGCGCGGGCGGCCAGCACGTCAACGTCACCGACTCCGCCGTCCGCATCACGCACCTGCCGACCGGTATGGTCGTGTCGTGCCAGAACGAGCGCTCGCAGCACCGCAACAAGGACTCGGCGATGCAGGTGCTGAAGGCGCGCCTGTACGATCTGAAGATGAAGGAGAATCAGGCGAAGCTCGAACAGATCAGCGGCGCGAAGCAGCAGATCGCGTTCGGGAGCCAGATTCGCAGCTACGTGCTGCAGCCGTACCAGATGGTGAAGGACCTGCGCACGCGCGAACAGACCGGCGACGTGAAGCGCGTCCTGGACGGCGACATCGACGAGTTCATCAAGTCGTACCTGATGCAGCGCGCGAGCGGCACGCTGGGTGAGCCGATTGCCGACGAAGACGACTGACGCCGTCCCGGAGGCGCCGCGGAAGCGAACGCCCTCCACCGGACGGTCCGCCTTCTTTGTCGCCGTCGGCGTGCTGTGCAGCCGCGTCGCGGGCCTCGTGCGTCAGCGCGTCATCGCGCACTACTTCGGCCTCGAGATGGAGGCGGACGCCTGGGCCGCCGCCTTCAAAATTCCAAATTTCCTGCAGAATCTCTTTGGCGATCAGGCGCTATCCGGATCGTTCATTCCCGTGTACGCGTCGCTGCTGGCGCGCGGCGAGCGGCGCGAGGCCGATCGCGTCGCCGGCGCCGTGGCCTCGCTGCTGGCGCTCGTCGTCTCCGTCATCGTGCTCGTCGGCGTCGCCGCCACGCCGCTGTTCATCGACGCGATCGCGCCAGGATTTCTCGGCGCGAAGCGGGAGCTGACGATCGAGCTCGTGCGCATTCTGTTTCCAGGCGCGGGCCTGCTGGTGATGTCGGCGTGGTGCCTCGGCGTGCTGAACAGCCACCATCGGTTTCTCCTCTCGTACACCGCGCCGGTGCTGTGGAACGCGGCGATGATCACGACGCTCATCATCTTCGGCGGAGGAACGCCGCTGCCCGTCCTGGCGCGCCGGCTGGCGTGGGGCTCGGTCGTCGGTAGCGCGATGATGTTCGGGGCGCAGGTGCCATTCGTATTGAAGATGGCGCCGGACGTGCGCTTCGCGCTCGATGTTGCTTCTGCCGAAGTCCGCACGGTTGTCCGCAATTTCTTCCCCGTGTTCGTCAGTCGCGGCGTCGTGCAGACGAGCAGCTATATCGACCAGCTGCTGGCGAGTTTGCTGCCGACCGGCGCCGTGGCCGGCATGGCCAACGCGTATCTGCTGTCGAATCTGCCCGTGAGCCTCTTCGGGATGTCGATCTCCGCGGCCGAACTGCCGGCGATGTCGGGCGTGGTCTTCGACGAGGCCGGCCTCGACGCACTCCGGCGCCGGCTCGACGCCGGGCTGCGGCAGATCGCGTTCTTCGTCGTGCCGTCCGCCGTGGCGTTGTTGACGCTCGGCGATGTCGCAGCCGCGGCGGTGTTCCAAACCGGGCGGTTCGGGCACGGCGATGCGCTCTACGTCTGGACGATTCTCGGTGGGTCCGCCGTCGGCCTGCTCGCATCGACCCTCGGGCGGCTGTACGCGTCCACGTATTACGCGCTGCGCGATACACGAACGCCGCTGAAGTGCGCGCTCGTGCGCGTGGCGTTGACGACGGTGCTCGGGTACATGTGCGCGATCCCGCTGCCTCGATGG
>DATATJ010000141.1:0-17818 GCA_036268855.1 Vicinamibacterales bacterium | reverse complement strand
CCGCCGAATCACCGGCGCCATCTTCCACGAAACCCGCGGCAGTCGGATCTGATGGTGATTGCGGGGCGGGTTTCGTGGAAGATGGCGCCGGTGATTCGGCGGCTGTACGACCAGATGCCGGAGCCCAAGTGGGTCATCTCGATGGGGAGCTGCTCGAACGCGGGCGGCCCGTTCCCGACCTACAGCGTGCTGCAGGGCGTGGACAAGGTCGTGCCGGTCGACGTCTACGTGTCGGGCTGCCCGCCGCGGCCCGAGGCGCTGCTGTACGGCCTGATGCGGCTGCAGGACAAGATTCGGAAGGAAGGGACGGTGCTCCGGAAGGAGCGCGTCATCATGTCGGGCGACACCGAGCCCACGATCATCGGCGAGCGCGCCTGAGCCGGGAGCCATGAACACGATCAAACGGTTCTTCAACACGATCTTCCTCATCGACCTGTTCAAGGGGCTGTGGGTCACGCTGAAGTACACGCCGCAGCCCGCGTTCACCTTCCAGTACCCGGCCGAGCGGCGGCCCACTGCGCCGCGGTTCCGCGGCGTGCTGCGGCTGCAGACCGAGCCCGCCACCGGCGCGCAGACGTGCATCGTCTGCGATCAGTGCGCGAAGGCGTGTCCTGACGACCTGATCGCGCTCGGCGGCCACCGCGAGCCGGGGCAGAAGATCAAGGTGCTGGACTACTTCGACTTCAACCTGTCGCGCTGCAGCTTCTGCGGCCTGTGCGCGGAGGTCTGCCCGACCAAGCCGATCAAGGCGCTGATCATGAGCGAAGACTACGAGTTGGGCAGCTATAGCCGCGAAACGCAGATTCTGCGCGTCGATCAGATGTACGACGGCGTCCCGATCGAGCATTACTCGCGCTGATTTTCGGAATTCTGCCTTCGATTTCGCTTTGTGAAAACCACGGTCCCGGTACAGTATCCTTCCCACAGATCACGCACGGCCCAGTTCTTGTAGGACGCCTCGTAACATTTCGGTCTGTTTCGTGGAGGGTTCCGTGGGTACATTGCAGCGCGGCGTCCGCGTCGTGGCGGCGGCAGCTCTGGTCGCAGCCGCATCCTTCGTGATCCATGCGGACGCGACGCCCTCGTCGCAGGCGTCCGAGATTCAGCTGCAGCTCGCGCACCTCCTGTACGGAGAAGGCCGCTACGGCGAGGCACTGGACGCGTACGAAAACGCGCTGAAGGAAGCGGCGCCCGACCAGAAGGAGGCGGCGCGCACCGGCGTCATTCAAATGGCGCTGCACACCGCGGAGTTCGACCTGGCCCGCAGCGAAGCCGAAACGCTCATCAAGGCGCACCCGCGGAGCCCGGACGCGCTGGCGCTCTACGGCGATGCGCTGTGGTCCTCCGGTCTGTTCGAGGAAGCCGAAGGCAGGTATCGTGCGGCGCTGTCGATCGAACCGCAGCTCGCACGCGGGCATCACGGGCTCGCCCGCTCGGCCGTCGCGCGCAGCCGGATGGACGAGGCGATGAACGAAGCGCAGGAGGCGCTGCGCCTGTCGCCGCGCGACCTCGAGATCCACCATACGGTCGGCACGATCTTCGAGCGGATGCACAAGTACGAAGAGGCCGCCGGCGCCTACACGAACTACGTCAACCTGCTGCCGAACAAGGATCACAGCGAGAAGGCCGACTGGTCGCGCGCCGAAATCCGCTTCCTGCGATCGTTCGGGCAGAAAGTGCCGTTCGAGATGGACCCAGGCGCCGACCAGATGCTCTACACGGTGGAATTCAAGCTGGTGAACGAGAAGGTCGTAGTGCGCGCCAAGGTGAACGATGGCGCGTCGCAGGACTTCGTCGTGGACACAGGGTCGGAGAACACCGTCATCACCCGCACGACGGCGCAGAAGCTGGGCGTCACGCCGGTCACCTATACGCTCAGCGCCGGGGTCGGCGACGTCGGGCTGCGCGGCCTGCAGCTGGCGCGCATCGACTCGCTCGAAGTGGGATCGCTGAAGCTGCGCAACGTCCCGTGCCTGATCAAGAATCCGCCGCTGCGTGACATCCCGACGAAGGAAACCGAGAGCCTGTCGCCGCTGGCGCTCGGCTTCTCGATGACCATCGACTACAAGACGCACCGGCTCACCTTCGGCCGCCACCTGGCGCCGGAACCGGCCGACTACGTGCTGCCGCTGCGGCTGTATCGACTCGCGACGGTCCGCGGCACGGTGGACGGCCTGCACGAAGCGAATTTCGTGGTGGACACCGGCGGCGAGGTGATCTCGATCAGCCAGGCGACCGCGAGCGCCCTCGGTAAGCAGCAACCGGCCAACCGCATCGCGCTGAAGGTGTACGGGACGTCCGGGTGGGACAAGGATGCGTTCCTGCTGCCCGGCATCGACCTCGCATTTGACGCCATTCATTACAAGAACTTCCCCGTCGTCGTGCTGAACCTGAACGCGCCGAGCGCACTGCTCGGCTTTCAGCTCGGCGGCATCGTGGGGCACAAGTTCCTGAGCAAGTACCGGGTCGGCATCGATCTCGAGAACAGCACGCTACGGTTGAAGGCCGTTTCCTGATTCGGTCGCTCGGCTAGTGCGGTTTTCGATTCGATGGAGCGCGAAGGCGTCGCGCTACGTCTACGCTGATGTCGAAACCGCAATAAGGCCTTCGAGTTACCGTAGCTGTGCGCTACGGCAGCTCGGTGTACCCGCCCGAGGGACGTAGCGCGAAGGCTTCAGCCGAGCGTCTGCAACATGCCGCGCTAGATCCCGCTAGACTTGGCTCGCGTTCTTTCGCTGCAGCCGCGCTGCCCGCCTCGCGTGCGCCGCTTCGCACACGCGGCGTTCCTCGTCGGTCTCCACGATCAGCGGCGGCACCGGGACGCGCCTGCCATCGCGCGCGATCGCGACGAAGGTCAGGAACGCGCGGCTCGTGAGCTGACGGTTGCCCGTGAGCGTCTCCTCTGAGAAGACATCGACCTGCACCTCCAGCGAGGTCGTGAACACGCACGTGACGTGCGATTTCAGGATGATCAGGTCTCCGACCTTGATCGAGTGCAGGAACTGGAGGTCGTCCACCGCGGCGGTCACGAGCAGACTGCGCGTGTGGCGATGGCAGGCGATGGCGCCCGCGATGTCGATGAGGTGCATCACCGTCCCGCCGAGAATGAATCCGAGCGGGTTGGCGTCGTTGGGGAGCACGACCTGCACCATCTCGGTGGCGGAGTCGGCGGAGCGCTTCGGGGTGAGGTCCATCGGCTGATGGTACCTCGCCGGGAGGCTGGAGGCTCGAGGCTCGAGGCTAGGGACTGGAGGCTAGGGATTGGAGGCTGAGGCTAGGGACTAGCCTCTAGCCCCCAGCCTCGAGCCCCCGACGGGTGTCCTCAGAAATCGTACCCAATCCAGAGCGCGAACCGCGGCTTGCGGAACTCGGCACTGCCGCCGCTCGTGGCGAAGACGACGTCTTCGTACCCTTTGTTGAAGAGCGTGCGCCACGACCAGTCGAAGTGGATCGGGAAGCCGAGCGCGAAGGTCTCGAGCCCGATGCCATACGACGCCCGCGAGTCCTGCAGGCGGAAGCCGGAAATCGTCCGGGTCGGTCCGTAAATCGGCAGCGGGTTGCCGTTGGCGTCGAACAGATACTGGGTGCCGTCGGGCGTGGTCTGGGCGCCGATGATCGGCGTGCACGATTCAGTCGTGCTCGACGTGAACTTGAACGAGCTGTTGGCGACGCACGGATCGCTGCTCGCCTGATTCTTGAACCAGCCGGCGCCGAAGTTCGCGAAGAACACGCCGCGCACGCCGCCGATGACGCCGATCGGCGTGAGCGCCGCTTCGATCAGCGGGAACCGCAGCTCGGCGTCCATGAAGAGATCGTTCTGCCCGGCAAACTGCAGATAGTCGTACCCGCGCATCTCCGAGTTGCCGCCGAAGTAGATGAAGTCCGGGAAGTCGCCGATGCTCTTGAAGCCGCGGATTCGCGTCGCGAGCAGGCCGCTGCCGCCAAGACGCAGGTAGTGGCGGATGTCGAGGTCGAAGGTCTGGCGCGAGAGCAGGCTGCCCACCGGTGGGGCGATGTTGTACGCGAGGCGCATCGTGTTGCCGGCCAGCGGGCCGAACTCGCGGAACACCGTCGTCTCCTGGACGAACGCGGCGCCGAACGGGATCAGCGTGCCGTTGCGAAACACCTGCTGGCCGAACTGCTGCTGCTGATACTGCTGCGCCACGGCCGCCACCGACGGATCGTTGTACGACTCGTTGATGTTGGCAATGCCGGCCGAGAGCTCGACCCGCCGGTAGCGATCGAACGGGTAGATGCCGAAGGCGGTACCGCCCTTGGTCGAGCTCGTCGCGGTGGCCTGGTCGCGGCTGATGATGGGCGCGAACGCCGGATCGTAGAACACGCCGCCAGCCTGTCCGTAGAAGAACTGTGTCTGCGAGTAACCCTGCAGCGCGTACTGGAAGCGGCGCGACAGATTCACGTACGACACCGAGAGCGTACGGTACTGGAGAATCGAGGCCGCGAAGACGTTGAACTGCTGATCACCCAGCACGTCGCCGAAGCTCACCTGCGATCCGCCGAAGATGTCGCCGTTGCTGGTGACGCCGACGTTGATCGGCGGCCGCCCCTCGAGGAACATCTTCTCGAACGTGCCTTTTTTCTTCTCGTTCGCGGGCACCAGCGTGTGCTGCAGCGGCGCCTGGAAGTCGATGATCGGCCCCGGCTCGCCGAAGTCCGACGTGGACGCCGTGTGCAGCGGCTCCTTGCGCTCGAGCGTGCGAACGCTGAACTCGCCCTTGAAGTACGACACGAACGCGATCCGGCTCGCCTTCGTGTCGGGCAGCACGATCGGCGACCAGTTCCCGTTGATCGCGTCGGTGTATTGCCGGAGCTCGCCCGTGGGCATGTCGAGCGTCCAGATGTTGAAGATGTTGCCGTTCTTGGCGACGTCCGGCTCGAGCGGCACGGTCGGGTCGGTCGCCGTCGAGGCGAACACCAGCGTGTGGTCGTCGACGAACTGCGCCGACGTTTCGTCCTGTGTCCCGAAGGTGAGCTGCGTCTTTTTCTTCGTCGCGAGATCGAGGCGGAAGAGCTTCTGGTTGGCGCTCACGCGCGCGTTGTAGACGATGAAAGTGCCGTCGGGTGAGTAGACCGGCCCGTAGTCGGCAAACGCGTCGTTGGTGAGGTTGGTGATCTCCTTGGTGGCCAGATCGACGGTGAAGATATCGCCGACCGCGCCCTGCAGGCCCGCAAACGCGATGGTCTTGCCGTCGGGCGAAAAACAGGGGGACTCGGGCTCGTCCACCGTCTTCATCGCGATCCGCTCCTCGATGTTGCCCGTCAGGACGTTCTGCAGGATGAGCGTCCGCTCCTTCGCCGTTCGCACGAAGTACGCGAGCCGATCGCCCTTGGGCGACCAGGACATGTACGGCATGATGTTGGTCCGCTCGCCGCGCAGCACGACGTGATCGAAGCCGCGGTCCTTGTCGAAGCCGCTGGTGAGGTTGCGGACGATCGAGCCGTCCTTCGACGACACCAGGACGATGTCGATCTCGCGGTCCTTGCGGTTGACGGTGACGGTCGCGATCAAGTCGCCCGACGGCGACGGCGCGATCGACAGCGCCTCGGCGAAGTCGGTCTTCTCCCGGTTGGGGGCGAGGTCGCGTCCGTAGTCGGCCGGCCGCTCCTTGTCGCGGAACGGCTTGAACCGATCCTTCAAATACCGGTCGAACGCCTGGTCGAACTCTTCCTTCTTCAGCTGAAAGGCCTCTTCGTACGCGTCCTCGCCGCCGCCGATGACGCTCTTGCGCAGCGCGAAGAGAAACTGCCGCACGCCTTCCTTGCCGTACTTCGCTTCGATGAACTCGAACACCGCGTGCCCGAGGTTGTAGACGAGGAGCGCGTTGCCCGAGCTGCCGTACCCTTCCATCTCGGACATCTTCGGCACGATGTCGGCGACCGCCGCGTCACGCACCTCCATCAAGTCGGTCGAGCTCCACAGGCCGCGCTCGTAGTCCGACAGGCCTTCGTTCACCCACAGCGGGACGCTGCGCCGGATCAACTGTTGGGGGATGATGTCGAATTCGAACTGGTGCGTGAGCTCGTGCACGATCAGGCCGTATAGCTGATCGCTCGGGTCGTCGATCGGCAGCACCATCCGATGCTCCATCGGCTCGGCGAACGCGCCGACGCCTTCCTGCGCCGCGCCGGGATCCACGTTCTCCTGCTCGAACTCGCTGTGCGTCTTGAAGAGGATCAAAGGCACCTTGAACGACAGGTCGTGTTTCAGGTCCGCGCTGATCTGCTGGTAGGCGCTCTCGGCGTAGCCGGCGATCCGTTCGAGATGCTTTTCCATCTCGGGGTAGTAATAGATCTCGAAGTGCTCAGTGGTGTAGATGCGCCACTGGAACGTGTCGTAGTGGATGTTGTTTTTCCCGAAGTACGGGACCATCGACGTTTGCGCCGAGGCGACATGAGGCTGCCCCGCGAACGCCACCACAATCCATGTGGCGAGTGAAAGGCAACGCAGCGGGCGCGCGCGCATACGCATAGGTGATCCCTCGGCCCCGAGAAAGTGGAAGACGGCGAATTGGGTGCGATCTTACTGGTACGCCGACGGCCCTGCAAACGGTGATCCGGCCCTGATCGCGTGGAAAACGAACGGTACGGCGCCGCGGCCGAATGATGGCAGAATGAGAGACGTGCCGGTGTCCTCTGAACGTGGCGGATCGCCATCTGCCGGCGACATCCGACGGCGATCCATCGGCTTGGAATAAACGAGGAGGCGCGAGGGTTCTCATCCCTGGCGCGCGCGGAGACATGCGCATTCGTCGAGGTCCGCCACCGTCGACAGCTGTGCGCGGCCCGGTGCCGGCGCGCGACACGGCGTTTGAGGCCGATGCGCTCGCCCAGCTCGATAGCCTCTACCGGACGGCCCGGCGCCTCACGCGCAACGCGGCCGACGCCGAGGATCTCGTGCAGGACACGTATTTGAAGGCGTTCCGCGCCGCCGACCGCTTCGAGCCGGGCACGAATCTGAGGGCATGGTTGTTCACGATTCTCCACAACTCCGCGCGCAACCGGGTTCGCGACCAGGCACGCGATGCGGTCGTGGTGGACAGCGACGCGGTGGAACGCGCCGCCGGGCTGGCCGCTGGCACCGGTCCCGCGGCGCCGGGTGAAACGCCTGAGTCGCTGCTGCTGCGGGAGACGCTCGGGCCGGATCTGCAGGCGGCGATCGATGCGCTGCCCGAAGCCTTTCGCGAAGCGGTCTGGTTACGGGACGTGGAAGAGTTTTCTTACGCCGAAATTGCCGCGATGCTCTCGATTCCGGTGGGAACCGTGATGTCGCGCATCTCCCGGGGAAGGCAGGGGCTGTACGAGCGGCTCCAGTCAGCCGAGGCCGGGCGCCCGGGGTCGATCGGCCGGCAGCCGTCGCCGGTGCCGGTCGGGCAGACCGAGGAATGACACGCGAGCTCCCGACCACTGATTGAACGTGATCATGAATAGTTGCGATACCATCAACGCGCTCGTCACGCCCTATGTCGACGAAGAGCTCGCCGACCGCGAGCGCGAAGCCGTCGACCGTCATTTACAACGCTGCCCGCCGTGCTATCAGCGCGTCGCGGCGGAACAGGCGATCCGCGGGCTCATTCAGGCCCGTAAGCCGGCGCTCCGGCGGGAGTGCGCATCGGCTGCGCTGCGGGCCAGGTGCGCTGGTCTCGAGGGACGTGCCGCGCCATCCGCCCGGATTGCGTCGTCTGCCGCGGGGGCGGTGGCGCCCTTCGCGAGCGCCTGGCGCAGACGCCTCGCGCCGTTCGCCCTGGCGGCAAGCCTCGTGGTGCTGGTCGGCGGCGCGTTCGTCTATCAGCTGACCGAACGCTCGACCACGGTGATGGCCGCGGAGCTCACCGCCGATCACATGAAATGCTTCGCGGTGAACAGCGTGCTCGGCACGCGTCAGCCGCTCTCCGTCGTCGAGAGCTCGATGACGGGCACGTTCGGCTGGGACGCGCGGCTGCCGGAGAACCCCGAGAGCGGAGGGCTCGAGCTGGTCGGCTCGCGTCCGTGCCTCTATGGCGAAGGCCGCGTCGCGCACATCATGTACCGGTATCACGGCCACCCGGTGTCGCTCTTCATGCTGCCGAACGCGGTGCGCCGTCAATCGCTCACCAGCGTCATGGGACACGAGTGCGCGGTCTGGTCGTCGGGCGGCCGCACCTTCGTGCTGATCACGCGCGAGCCGCGCGACGACGTGGCGCGAATGGCGTCGTTCGTTCAGGCGTCGCTGGCGCGAGACATAAAATAGGAAAGAGGGAGAAGAGATGAAGCTGCGATGGGCTCTTGCGGCGGTGGGCGCGCTGGCGCTGGCCGTGTTGACGCTGAGCGCGGATCTGCCCTGGACGCCCGGTCACGTGGACGCGTTCGCGCCGGCCACGACGGCCTGTCCGGCCAACGCGAAGCCGGCCAACATGAACTTCACCCTGAAAGACGTCAACGGCAAGGCCGTGACGCTCGCATCGCTCAAGGGCAAAGTCGTGCTGCTCGACTTCTGGGCCACGTGGTGCGGCCCGTGCAAAGTCGAGATTCCGTGGTTCATCGAGTTCCAGAACAAGTACGGCCGCAGCGGACTCCAGGTGGTCGGTGTCTCTGTCGATGACACGGTCGACAAGCTCAAGCCGTATGTCGCCGACATGAAGATGAACTATCCGGTCCTGCAGGGACTCGACCACGACGACGTGCAGGACGCATACGGACCGATCTGGGGGATCCCGGTCACGATCGTCATTTCGCGCGATGGCAAGATCTGCGCAAAGCACACGGGGATGTCGTCGAAGGAGTCGTTCGAGAACCAGATCAAGGCGCTCCTGTAACCTGGGGCGCCGCGACCCGCCGTGATATGATTGCCGGGACATGTTGAAGGGATTTACTCATGCACGCTTGGCGTGCGGCTGCCGCGTGGCGTTCCGTGAAGGCGTCGAAGGCAGCCCGGTCACGGTGATCGTGGACGAGAAGTCCCCGGCGTGCACGCTGTCGCTGCACGTGCGCGATCTGCCGCTCTTCGACTACCGCGAAGCGCTGCGTCCGTCGACGCGGCTGGGCCCGCCCGAAGAAGAAGAGTACGAAGAAGAGAGCTAGGTAGCCGCGTCCGACAGCCCGCTCATCCGGAGGCTACGGCGTAGGGTTAAAATACGGCGCAGGGTCATCCCCTGCGTTTTTGCTGTACACCCGTGACAATCCATTCAGACTTGCCCGCCGGCGATCTGTCCCGGCTGCGCATCGATCGCGATGAGGCGCCGCGCCGCCGATGGCTGCTCTGGGCAGTGCTCCTCCTGCTCGGGCTCGCGGTGGTCGCGGTGTATCCGTCGGCGCGCGCGTACGTGGCCGAACGCCGCGCTCCGGAGGTGGAGACCGCACGGGTCCTGCAGCTGGCGTCGCCGTCGGCCGGCGGGTCGTCTGATTTGCCGGTGCTCGTCGCGACCGGCTACGTCGTGGCCCGTCACAGCAGCGACGTGGGCGTGAAAGTGGGCGGCCGGCTCGCGAAGCTCGGGTTCGAGGAGGGCACGCGGGTCCGCAGGGGCCAGGTGATCGCGGAGATCGAGCACGCCGACGTGAGCGCGCAGCTCGAAGCGTCGCGCCGCGCCGTCGCCGAAGCCGAGGCGCAGCTGGGACAGGCCGCTGCGGCGCGCGACGAGGACGTGCGCAACGTCGAGCGGCAGCGCCAGCTGGCGAAAGACGGCATCACGACCACCCAGACGTTGACGGCGGCCGAGTCCACCGCGCTCGTGTCGGCGGCGAAGGTCACGGCGGCCACCGCGGCGATCGCGTCAGCGCGTGCGCGCGTGAAGGTCGCCGAGGAGGCGCTCGAGAACACCAACGTGCGCGCGCCGTTCGACGGCGTCGTCATCAAGAAGCGCGCGGAAGCCGGCGAGACCGTCTCGCCCTTCGGCGTGCAGGGGCAGGCGTCGCAGGAAGGCGGCGCCATTGCCACGATCGCCGACTTGAGCGAGCTCGAAGTGCAGACCGAGGTCAGCGAGAATACGGTGGCCAAGCTGACGCCGGGCATGCCGGCGGCGGTGACGCTGCAGGCGTACCAGGACCACGCGTACCGCGGGCGGCTGCGGCAGATTTTCCCTTCGGCCGATCGCGCGAAGTCGATCGTCGAAGTGCGCGTGACGATTCTCGACGCCGACGTCCGTGTGAAGCCGGAGATGACCGCGAGCGTCACCTTCCAGGAGCCGCGGGCCGCGTCGGGCGCGGCGGATGCGGCGGCGCGCAGCACGGCTCCCATCGTGGTGATTCCGAAACGCGCGGTGTCCGAGGCCGGCGGCCAGTCCCGTGTGTGGGTCGTCGCCGACGGGGCAGCGTCGCCCCGGACGGTCGTCCTCGGTGCCGAGCGGCTCGATCAGGTGGAAGTCAAGAGCGGCGTCGCCGTGGGCGAGCAGTTGATCCTCAACCCGCCAGCGGGCCTCGCCGATGGCGCGCGCGTCAACGTAAAGGGCTCATGAGATGGCGCTGATCGAGCTGCGCGACGTCACGAAGACCTACCGGCGCGACGCCATCGAGATCCCGGTCCTCGAACGCGTCTCGATCAGCGTGGGCGAGGGCGACTTCCTCGGGCTGATGGGGCCGTCCGGCTCCGGGAAGTCGACGCTGCTCAACCTGCTGGCCGGCATCGATCGGCCGTCACGCGGGTCGATCCGCATCGGCGACACCGAGATCAGCAGCCTCTCGGAGCGCGCGCTGGCGAGCTGGCGCGCGCGGCACATCGGGTTCATCTTCCAGCTGTACAACCTGATTCCGGTGCTCACGGCGTTCGAGAACGTCGAGCTGCCGCTGCTGCTCACGCACCTGTCGAAAAAGCAGCGGCGCGATCACGTGATGACCGCGCTGAACATCGTCGGCCTGGGCGATCGCGAGAAGCACTATCCCCGCCAGCTCTCTGGCGGCCAGGAACAGCGCGTCGCCATCGCGCGCGCGATCGTGACCGATCCGACCCTGCTGCTCGCCGACGAGCCGACCGGCGATCTCGACGCGAAGTCGGGCGGCGAAGTGCTCACCCTGCTGCAGCGGCTGAACCAGGAATTCAAGAAGACGATCGTCATGGTGACGCACGACCCGCACGCGGCCGAGCGGGCGACGCATACCCTGCATCTCGAAAAGGGCACGCTCGTCGAGCAGGACGGAGCGCGCGCGTGAGGTTCGTGGGCCTCGTCCTCAAGAGCGCTCGCCGCAACAAGCGCCGGACGGCGCTCACGGTCCTCAGCGTCGCGATCGCGGTCTTTCTCTTTGCCTCGCTGCGCGCGGTGCTCGACGGCTTCAACGGCGCGGCGGAAGCGAGCTCGTCCACCCGCATCGTCACGATTCGATCGACGTCGCTGATCTTCTCGATGCCGACGAGCCACGCCGAGGGCATCAAGAGCGTCCCGGGCATCCGCGACATCACGTGGGCGAGCTGGTTCGGCGGGATCTACAAGGATCCCAGCAACTTCTTCGCGCAGATCGCGGTCGAGCCCGAGAGCTACCTGCGGATGTATCCCGAGATCGTCCTGCCTCCCGACGAGCGGCGCGCCTTTCTCGAGGATCGCACCGGCGCCATCGTCGGCAGCGGGCTGGCGAAGAAGTACGGCTGGAAGACCGGCGATCGCGTCGTGCTGCGCGTCGGCATCCCGCTCTACGGCAAGCAGGACTTCACCTTCACGATCCGCGGCGTCTACACCTCCTCCACCAACGCCGTGGACAACCAGACGATGTTCTTCAACTGGAAGTACCTCGACGAGCGGTCGATCGTGAAGAGCCAGGCCGGCTGGTTCGTGTCCGAGATCGCCAACCCGGATCAGGCGACGCAGGTGGCGCTCGCCATCGACCAGAAATTCGCGAACACGCCCAACGAGACGAAGACGGACACGGAGCGTCAGTTCCAGAGCTCGTTCGCCTCGATGTTCGGCAACCTGAACCTGCTGCTCGGCAGCATCGCGCTGGCGGTCGTGATCACGACGCTGTTCGTCGCGGGGAACACCATGGCGATGTCGGTGCGGGAACGGACCACCGAGATCGCCGTGATGCGGACGCTCGGGTTTCCGCCGTCCACCATCTTCGGGCTCATCGCGGGCGAAGGGGTGGTGATGTCGATCGCCGGCGGCGTCCTCGGCGTGGTGCTCGCGCGGGTTCTGGTCACGGGCGACAACCTCGGCGCCGGCGGATTCATCCCGGCCTTCGGCGTCAGCAACACGAACGTGGCCGTCGGCCTCGCGCTGAGCGCGTTCATCGGCGTGGTCGCGGGGCTGATCCCGGCCACGATGGCGTCGCGATTGAAGATCGTGGACGCCCTCCGGCGGGTCGCCTGATGGGGCTCATCGCCAGCTACAACCTGCGCTCGATGGTGGTGCGCAAGGGCACCGCGGCGATGACGGCGATGGGCATCGCCATGGTCGTCGCCGTGTTCGTGATGACGCTGGCCATCGCGCAGGGCTTCCGCGCGACGCTCGTCGCGAGCGGATCGCCGCAGAACGCCATCGTCCTGCGCAAGGGCGCCACGTCCGAAACGGTCAGCGCCGTCCTCAAGTCGCAGTTGCCGATCATCGAGACCTTCCCGCAAATCGCTCGCGGGACCGACGGCCTGCCACTCGCCTCGCCCGAGCTCGTCGTCATCATCTCGCTGCCGCGGCTCTCGGACAACCAGCCCGCCAACGTGCCGCTGCGCGGCGTCGGGCCGCACGCGTTCCAGGTGCGCGACACCCTGAAGTTCGTCGAGGGCCGCCGCTTCCAGCCGGGTTCGCGCGAGATCGACGTCGGCCGGCTGGCGGTCGGCCGCTTCAAGGGTCTCACGCTCGGCAGCACGGTGAAGTTCGGCAGCGCGGAGTGGACGGTCGTCGGCGTCTTCACGGCCGATGATGCGTCGTTCGAGTCGGAAGTGTGGGGCGACGTAGACCTCATGCTGCCGGCGTTTCAGCGCAACGGCTATCAATCGGTCACCGTGAAGCTCACCGCGCCGTCGGCATTCGACGCTTTTGCGGCGGCGATGGACGCCGACCCGCGGCTGGATCTCCAGCCGCAGCGGGAGCAGGCGTACTATGCCGACCAGTCGAAGGTCATGACGACGGTGATCCGGATCTTCGGCACATTCGTCACCTTGATTCTGTCGATCGGCGCGATGTTCGGCGCCATGAACACGATGTACGCGGCGGTGGCGTACCGGACGCGGGAAATCGGCACGCTGCGCGCCCTCGGCTTCTCACAATTGCGCATCGTCACCGCGTTTATGACGGAGTCGATTGCGCTCGCGCTCGTGGGAGGCGTGATTGGCTGCATACTGGCATTGCCGGTGCACGGCTTGTCCACCGGGACCACCAATATGGCCAGCTTTTCCGAAGTGGCATTCAAGTTTCGTATTACGCCGGCGCTCCTGGCCAGCGGTCTTCTGTTCGCCGGCCTGATGGGCGCAGCCGGCGGACTCCTCCCCGCGATTCGCGCGGCGCGGATTCCTGTCGCCCGAGCCCTCCGAGAGATCTGAATTTGTTGCTGACGATTATTCCGATGGTGGTGTTCTGGCTCGTCCAGGCATCCGTGCTCCTCGTGTTCGCCGTGCCGTTCGCCTGGACGCTCCTCGCCTTGTGGGCCGCGTCACATTTCATTCGCGCGATTGGCCTGACCCTCTGCTTCCACCGCTATTTCGCGCACAGGTCGTTCAAGATGAACCGGATCGCCCGCTTCGTCTGGACCTTCATCGCCGTCTCGGCGATGCAGAAGGGGCCGCTCTGGTGGGCGGGCCATCACGTGAACCATCACCGGTTTGCCGACCGCGACGGCGATCCGCACAGTCCGGCGGTGAGCGGCGTCTATTACGCCCACATCGGGTGGTTTCTCAACGACGCGAAGAACGATCGGCTGGAGGCGTCGAATCCGGTCGTCCGCGACTTCTCGAAGTTTCCGGAGATCTACTGGCTCGATCGCCTGAACGTGCTGCCGCCGCTCGCGCTCGCCATCGCGCTGTATCTGGCGGGCGGCTTCCCCTGGCTCGTCTGGGGCTTCTGCGTCCCGACGATGACGCTCGCACATGCGACGTTTGCCATCAACACCGTGAACCACATGTTCGGATCGCGCCGCTTCGAGACCTTCGACGAGTCGCGCAACAATCCGATCACGGCGTTCTTCGCGGCGGGCGAAGGGTGGCACAACAACCACCACCGCTATCAGCGCGCCGCGCGCAACGGCTTCTACTGGTGGGAATTCGATCTCACGTGGTACACGATTCGGGCGATGGCCGCGCTCGGCCTCGCGTGGGATCTGCAGGCGGTGCCGAAGCGGATTTACGAGGAAGCGCGCGCCGTCAAGGCGAAGCGAGCGACGCTGCGCGTACCGAGCATCGTGGACGTCGTGCCGCTGGCGCTCGAGCTGTCCGAAGACGTCGAGCCGGCCTGACGGAGATCAGCCGATCCTGACGTTCGCCACGAGCGGCAGGTGATCGGAGGCGACGAGCGCAAGCCGCGTGCGCGGCAGCTCGACGCCGAGAATCTGGACGCGTCCCGCGTAGTAGATGTGATCCAGGTGCAGGAACGGGAAGAATCCCGGGTACGTGCGCCGCCGCTTCAGATAGTCCCGCAGGTCCACGCTGTTCAGTCGCTCGCTGAGCAGCGTGGTCGCCAGCCCTTTCATCCACTCGTTGAAGTCGCCGAGGACGATCTTCGGCCCGGTCACGTGCCGATCCGACACGATCGACGCCAGCTTCTGCGCCTGATGGCGCCGCTCGAGAATCGCGGTACCGAGGTGCACGTTGTAGACGATCAGGGTACAGCCTCCAGCCGTGACGTTCACCCGCTGCAGGCGGCGCGGCTCGCAGGTCTTCCACGACAGATCGTGTTCGAGATGCTCGACAATCGGAAAGCGGCTGAGGACGGCATTGCCGAAGTGATGGCCGCGCAGCTGCCGGGCCGCCGCCATCACCCAGCCCATGCCAAGCGCCGCGCCAATCTCTTCCGCGTGCCCGCCGCCGCGAGGCCCGGCGCCCACGACCTCCTGCAGCGCGATCACGTCGGCGTCGACGGCTCGCAGGACGCGGACGATGCGGTCGGGCCGCGTGCGGCCGTCGAGGCCCCGGCAGCGATGGATATTGTAGGTGGCGATGCGCAGGGAGACCGGCCCGCTGGGACTCACTACGTTATGATAGTTCGTGGCTGCCCGCCTGCTTCGGAACGCGCTGCACGCTGCGGCGTGCCTCTCAATCGTGGCGGCGATGGCGTGCTCGAAGCCGCCGGCCGATCCCCTTCAGCTCGAGCGCGGCATCTTGACGGTGAGCAATCAATCCGCCCAGAACTGGACGCACGTGGAGATCTGGTTGAACCGCGGCTATCGCGTCACGGCCGAGTCGATTCCAGCCCATACGCGGTTCCAGGTGCCGCTCAACAGCTTCGTCGCCGGCTTCGGGCAGCGCTTCGATCCCGGGCACATGCAGGTGACGGATCTCCGGCTGAGCGCAACGCTGCCGGACGGCCAGCCGCTGGGGCTGACGAAAGCATTCACGGCGTCCGGTCTGCCCGGCGCGCTCGGAGGCAAACGCTGATGGCACGTTTGAAGTCGGAGATCGAAGTGACGTGCCCGTGCTGCCAGTCGACGCTGGTCATCGACGTCAACCTGGGGCGCGTGGTGTCGCACCACGAACCGGACCGCGGCAACAAACCGGAGCTGAGCGACGCGCAGCGGATTCTCGCGGAAGAGGCCGCCCGCCGGGAATCGATCTTTCAGCAGTCGGTGAGCCACGAGAAGACGCGCGGCGATGCGCTGTCGCGCCGGTTCGAAGAGGCGCTGAAGCAGGCGAATCAGGAGCCGATTACGAAGCCGACGCGCGACTTCGATCTGGACTGAGAACCCCTGGCGTTCGCGGCGCGAAACGGGCCGCGTCAGTTCTGTTGGATTCGATCGCGGACACGCGCCGACTTCGTCAGATGCTCGCCCGCCACGTCGAGCAAGACCATGTACTCGCCGACGGCCATCGGGGCGACGACCGGCCCCGTCCCGCGGCCGCGTCCGCCACCGCTGCCGCCCAGCATCACCAGCGCGCGATTCAGTCCGCGCTTGGCTGGACCGGTCTGCTCGCGTACGGCGTGTCCCGCCTGGTCGGCCACGATGATCTTCGCCGCGCCGCTCGCGTCCGCGGGCAGGTAGTAGTTGATCACCAGCGCCTCCGGCTCGTTCGGCACCTGCAGGTACTTGTCGCCGAACAGGTGATAGTTCATGCCCTGCGATCCGAATCCGTACCGGGCTCGAGGTTCGATATCGAACAGATGCGCGCGCGTGGCGTCGGTCTCCGGCGTCAGCTCCTGCAGCGCCGTGATGTCGCCGGTCCAGAGCGCGCGGCCGTAGGTGGCGATCACCAGATCGTTTTCCCGCGGGTGGATCGTCAGATCGTGCACGGCGACGGTCGGCAGATTCGCCGAGAGGCGCGACCATCGGGCGCCGCCATCGATCGTGACGAACACGCCGAGATCGTTGCCCACGAAGAGCAGCTGCCGGTTCTTCCGGTCCTGCACGACGACGTTGATCGGCGCGTTGGGCAGGTTGCCGTTGATCGCCGTCCAGCTCGTGCCGTAGTCGGTCGTGCGATACAAATATGGCGCGAAGTCGTCGTTGCGGAAGCCGTTCTTCGACACGAAGGCGGTAGCCGGATCGAACGGCGAGGGGAACACACGGCTGACCCAGCGATCCGGCTGCGCGCCGGCCGCGACGAGCGCCGGCGTCAAATCGCTCCACGCCGTCCCGCCGCTCTGCGTGAGCTGCACCTTGCCATCGTCGGTTCCCACCCAGATGACGCCCTCGCGCACCGGCGATTCGGCGATCGTCGTGATCGTGCAATACGGCACGTTCAACGCCCGTTTGGCCGGATCGTCAGTGGTGAGGTCTGGGCTGATCTCGGCCCAGGTGTCGCCGCGATCGATCGACCGGAAGAGCACCTGCGCGCCCGCATACAGCGTGCGCGGGTTGTGAGGGGACATCGCGATCGGCGCGATCCAGTTGTATCGCAGCCGCGGTTGATCGGCCGATCGCTTCGGCGCGATGTTCGTGCGGACGCCAGTGCGCTGATCCATGCGGCCCATCTGGTTCAGTTCGCGCGTGTTGTACGCCCAGCGGCTGTCGGCCGGATCGACGACGTTGTACATGCCGTCGCCGGGCCCGACCGTCACCCAGTTTTCGAGCGTGATGCGGCCCGTGGCGCCGTTGCTGGGTCCCTTCCACGAGTCGTGATCCTGAAAGCCCGCGTAGACGTTGTACGGATCCTCCATGTCCACGCCGAGCGCGTACGCTTCGCCGACGCCCATGTTGGGGAAATAGTCGGCGGTCCGGCCGCCGTCGAGCGACACGCTGACGCCGCCGTCGCTGCCGAGAATGATCCGATCGCGGTCGGCCGGATCCCACCACATCGAGCGGAAGTCGCCGAACGCGCCGCGCATGAAGTCGCTGATCCAGGTCTTGCCGCCATCGCGAGAGATGTACATCGCGTCGCTCGTGACGATGACGGTGCGATCGTCGTGCGGGTCGATGCGGATCTGGTTGAACGAGTAGGGCGCCTTGCCGCCGGCGATGTTGACGTCGGTGACCTTCCGCCACGCCTTGCCGCCATCGTCTGTGCGATAGAGCTCGTTGCCGATGATGCCGGCGGCCAGCGGGCTGGTGGCGCTCACGTCTCGAGCGGCTGCGCCCGGACGGGGATTCTGGTTTTCGATGAGGGCGTAGAGGACGAGCGGGTTGTTCTGGTAGAGATCGAGGCCGATGCGGCCGATGCGGCCCGTGGGCAATCCGCCGCCAAGCCGCTGCCAGGTCGTGCCGGCGTCCTCGGTGCGATAGATCGCACTCTCGGGACCGCTTTCGACGATCTGCCACGGAC
>DATATJ010000140.1:0-2419 GCA_036268855.1 Vicinamibacterales bacterium | reverse complement strand
TACTCGCGCGGCAGCGCGGTGAACGGGTACGGCCCGAACTCGGCGACACCGAAATCGACGAAATGATTGGGATCGTCTTCCCAGCCGACGTTGCGCCAGAGATCCGGATCGGTCACTCGGAGCACGAGCTCGTCGCGGTGCGCCGTGAAAAATGGCTTCAGCTCCACCGGCAGCAGCTCGATCGCGTGCCGCATGATGAACTGGTGCCCGGCAAACCCCCACGCCATGGCCGGCGGCGGCGCGGTCCAAGACACGAGCACCGCCGACAGCGCGACAAGCGCGTTTCGCATGCTGCTATATTAGCGGCAGGCCGGCCAGCCACTCCACAGCTTCAGCGAACAGCCCTTGGATAACCTCACCCACAGCCTCGTCGCCGTCACGCTCGGGCGCACGCCGCTGGGGCGCGCGGGCCGCGGCACGATGGCGGCGTTGCTGATCGCCTCGAACATTCCAGACATCGACATCGTCACGCTGGCCGGCGGCGGCGTGTCGTACTTGAAGTGGCATCGCGGTCCGACCCACGGGCCGCTCGGCCTGGTTGGCCTCGGGCTCGCATCGGCGGGTCTGGCCTGGCTCTGGCGGCGTTTTCGCGACGCGAAGAAAGGCGTGCCCCCGAAGGCAGAACCGTCCGCCTCGTTCGGCATGCTGGTCGCGATCTCGATGATCGGCGTCCTGTTGCACATCTTGATGGACCTGCCGACCTCGTACGGCACGCGGGTGCTGAGCCCGTTCGACTGGCATTGGTTCGCGATGGACTGGCTGCCGATCGTGGACATCTATCTGCTGACGGCTCTCGTGATCGGGCTGCTCTTCGGCACCGGGTCCGCGGAGGCGCGGCGGCGCAACGCGGCGATTGTGCTGGTGCTGATGGCGGCCAACTACGGCGTCCGCGGAATCGCACATCACGAGGCGCTGGTGGCCGCCCCTCGGCTGTTCGGACCGCTGCTGCCGGCGCCATGCGATCCGGGAAGCGCGTCCACAGGCGTTGTGGATCGCTGGCCGCGAGCGGGCGTCGTGACAGATCCGCCGTCCGGCCGGCGGTGCCTCGTGGAGATCGCGGCGATGCCGACGTTCGTGTCGCCGTTTCGATGGCGCGTGATCGCGCATCTGTCGAACGCTTACGAGATCCACGAGATCGACCTGCTGGACGCGCGTTTGAGGGATCCCGCCTCTGCGTCGGACGGCCTCTGGCGCGTCACGTTGCGCTTCCCGAACAACTGGACGCCGCGCGTGACGGACGCCGCCGCGACACGCCTCGGCCGCGTGTTTCTCGGGTTCTCCCGCTTCCCGTCCGCACGGGCGTTCACCGACCCGAGCGGCGCGACGACGGTGCGCTGGAGCGACGTGCGGTTCGTCGGCGGACTCCTCACGCTCGATCAACCGGTGCATCGTCCCGATCCGTTTACCGCCACGGTGCACATCGGCGCCGGCGGTCAGGTGGACGGCGAGCAGCTCGGACGCTGATGCCGCGGTTCGGCGCGCACATGTCGGTGGCCGGGGGCCTGCCGCGAGCGGTCGAGCGCGCCGTGGTTCACCGGTGCGACGCGCTGCAGATCTTCACGAAGAACGCGAGCCAATGGCGCGGCCGCGCCCTGCCGGCCGAGGAAATCCACGCGTTCCGCACGCAAGTCGAGGCGGCGCAGATCCGCCCGGTCGTGTCCCACGCCAGTTACTTGATCAATCTCGCCACCACCAACGACGCGCTCCATGCTCAATCGATGGACGCGATGGGCGACGAGCTCGACCGTGCCGAGGCGCTGGACCTCCTCGGCGTGGTGCTCCACCCAGGCTGCTACACGGCCGGCAGTGAGACACGGGGACTGGCGCGCGTCGGGGAGTCGCTGAGCGCGCTGCTCCGCGAACGGACAGGCGGCAAGACGATGGTGTTAATCGAGCACACGGCGGGACAAGGGACGGCGCTCGGCTGCACGTTCGAGCAGATCGCGTCGATCATCGCAGAGGCGTCGGGACACGTGCGCCTCGGCGTGTGCCTCGACACCTGCCATCTGCTGGCATCGGGCTACGATTTGTGCTCGGTCGAAGGCTACACCACGACCTTCGAGCAATTCGAGCGCACGATCGGGATCGAACGGCTCCAGGCGTTCCACCTGAACGACTCGAAGAAGCCGCTCGGCAGTCGGGTGGACCGCCACGAGCACATCGGGCAGGGACACCTGGGTCTCGAGCCGTTCCGGCGAATCGTGAACGATCCTCGATTCAGCGGATTGCCGATGCTGCTGGAGACGCCTAAGGCGGAGGGCAAACCGAAGGGCGTGATTGAGGTGGATTTGCTCGACGAGCAGAATCTCAACACCTTGCGCGGGCTGATCGACCCAGCATCACAAAACTCGCTACCACGGAGGACACGGAGCTAGCGCCGTTTTCGATTCGATGTAGCGCGAAGGCTTCAGCCAAGCGC
>DATATJ010000139.1:0-3613 GCA_036268855.1 Vicinamibacterales bacterium | reverse complement strand
CGGCCACGAAATCGCGGGTTTCCGGCGCATGGGCAAGCACGTTGTTGGCGACCATCAGGTCGGCCTTGCGGCCGCCAGCAGCGAGCCGCCGCGCGGTCTCGACGCCGAAGAACGCAGTTTCGGTGGCGATCCCGCGCGTGCGGGCCGCGGCGGCGACGTTGGCGGCAGGCTCGACGCCGAGGACCGCGATGCCGCGGACGACGAAATGCTGCAGCAGATAGCCGTCGTTCGACGCGACCTCCACAACCAGGCTCTCCGGCCCGAGGGAGAAGCGTTGCACCATGGCGTCGCAATAGCGCCGCGCATGAGCGACCCAGCTGTCCGAATAGGAGGAGAAATACTGATACTCGGAGAAGATCGCGCCGGGCGGCACCGAATCGTCGACCTGGACGAGCAGGCACTGCGGGCAGACGCGGCAGATCAACGGATATTTCTTCTCGCTCGCCATCTCGTCCGGCCTCAGATTGCGGTTGGCGAGGGGGGTGACGCCGAGATCGACGAGCACGCGATCGAGCGGCGCGCCGCAGAACCGGCAAGAAGGGATATCGTCCTGCACGGGCGGCATCAGCCCAGATAGTCCTCGATCGATCGTCGTGTGAAGGCGGCCATGTCGTCGCCCCGGGCGAGCGCAAGGTACCAGTCGGCGGTCGCCCGGACGGCGCCGTCGCCGATGAGGCGATCGCTCCAGCCGAGCGAGTTGCGCGCGAGCGTGCTGTCGAGCGCAAGCGTCGCCATCTCGGGCGCGTCGTTGCTCGCGCCGACGCGCCAGCCTTGCCTGGCGCCAAGCGCCTGCTGCATGGCGGTGGCGAGTGCCGCGACCGAGATCGGCGGCCCGCCCGTCGGGCCGAAGTTGAGGGCGCGCGGGACGTCGCGTCCCTGTGCCAGCGCCTGCGCGTAGACGAGATAGCCGGCGACGCAATCGAGCACGTGCTGCCACGGCCGCGTCGCATCGGGATGGCGCAGCACCAGCTCGTGGCCTGCGGCCATCGCGCGAAAAATGTCCGGCACGATCCGGTCCGCCGCGAAGTCGCCGCCGCCGATCACGTTGCCGCCCCGCGCGGTGGCGACCGCGATGCCGCGCGCGTCGAAATAGGTCCGCGCGAACGACGCCGCGACGATCTCCGCGGCGGCTTTCGACGCCGCATAGGGATCGTGCCCGCCGAGTGGATCGCCTTCGCGGAACGGCACGCCGCGTTGCGGATTTTCGTAGACCTTGTCCGAGGTGACCACGAGCACGGCACGAAGTCGCTCGACCGTGCGGAGGGCGTCGAGCAGATGCGCGGTCCCCATCACGTTGGTGGCGCAGGTCGCGACCGGCTCGCGCACCGCGCGGCGCACGAGCGCCTGCGCGGCCAGGTGAAGCACGACCTCCGGGTCGGCCTTGCGCACGGCGGCAGCGACCGCTTGCGGGTCGCGCAGATCGCCAAAACCTTCCGGGACGATCTCGGCGATGTGCGCGAGCGTGAACAGATTCGGATCGGTGTCCGGCGCGAGCGCAAAGCCGGTCACGCGCGCGCCCAGATGCGCCAGCATCGCCGCCATCCAGGCGCCCTTGAACCCGGTATGACCGGTGAGCAGGATTCGCCGGCCGCGCCAGAACGCGGGGTCGATGGGCATTCGCGTCACGACCAGACTTTCCACGGCGCCGCCCCGCTGCGCCACAGGTCCTCGAGCGCGTTCTTGTCGCGCAGCGTGTCCATCGGCTGCCAGAATCCGGTGTGGCGGTAGGCCATCAGCTCGCCGTCATGCGCGAGCTCGTCGAGCGGCCCGGATTCCCACGACGTCATATCGCCGGCGATGTGGTTCAGCACCGACGGCTGCAGCACGAAGAAACCGCCATTGACGAGGGTGTTGTCGCCCGGCGGCTTTTCCACAAATCGATTGACCGTCTGGCCTTTCAGCTCGAGCGCGCCGAAGCGGCCGGTCGGTACGGCAGCCGTCAGCGTGGCTTGGCGGCCGTGTCGCGCGTGGAAATCGATCAATGCGGAAATGTCGACGTCGGAAAGGCCGTCCCCATACGTCATGCAGAACGGCGCGTCGGCGTCGAGGTATCGCTGGACGCGTTTGAGCCGCCCCCCGGTGAGGGTGTGCTCGCCGGTATCGGCCAGCGTGACGATCCACGGGTCCGTGCATCCGCCGTGGTAGGTCACCTTGTTGTTCCGGGTGTCGATGGTGACGTCGGAGCTGTGCAGGACCTGGTTGGCGAAGTACTCCTTGATCATGTAACCGCGATAGCCGAGGCAGACGACGAACTCGGTCACGCCGTGATGGGCGTAGATCTTCATGATGTGCCAGAGGATCGGCCGCCCGCCGATCTCGATCATCGGCTTCGGACGAAGCTGCGATTCCTCCGAGATGCGCGTCCCCAGACCGCCCGCAAGGATGACGGCCTTCATTCGACCCCCGTCGTGGTCGCCGGGTGCTGCCGAACGAGCCGCCTGCGTCACGACTGGCGGATTGCGGCTCGGCCAGTCGCCGCAGCACGACTTCGACAGGCACGCCATCAAAACAGCCCGCGATACGGAGAAGCGACCGGCCCCCGCGCGGAACGAATCAGCTCTATTTCCAGGAGATTGGAATCCGCCGGCACGGTCAAGGCGTTTCGCTGCGTCAGTCCGGTCGTTGTTCCCTCGGACGGGTTGAAAGGCGCCGATCGCCCGGCCCATGCGGCGCGATTCGGAGCGCGCGGTTGAAGGATGAATGCGCGTGCCAACGAGGGGTAGATTGCACCGTAGCCATGTACCTGCTGATGACTTTGGATACGAGTTTGAATACAAACGCCGCCGACACGCTTTTTTCGCGGAGATTCGGCAAACGTGGACGATCGGCAGGATTTCGAACGTCAAAGGAAGGATTGCAGCCTTCAGCTCGGGGAAGATCGGGAGCTGTTCGCCAAATCCGTCGACCTGATCACCCACGCCGACCAGTACAGATATTCGTATTTGTGGAGCTGGTTGGGCGTTCCGATCATTCAGATGCCCGCCGACGTCCTGGCGATGCAGGAAGTGATCTGGCAGACGAAGCCGGACGTCGTGGTCGAAACCGGCGTTGCACGCGGCGGGTCCGTCATCTTCTCCGCCTCGCTGCTGTCCTTGATCGGAAAGGGCAAGGTCATCGGGGTCGACATCGACATCAGGCCGCACAACCGCGACACCATCGAGAAGCATCCGCAAGCGTCCCGCATCACACTGATCCAGGGATCATCGATCGCTCCCGAGACCGTCGATCGGGTCAAGGCCGAGATCCCGGCCGGCGCGACCGTCATGGTCGTCCTCGACTCCGACCATTCGCACGATCACGTCCTGGCCGAGCTGCGTGCCTACGCCTCGATGGTCAGCGTCGGTCACTACCTGGTCTGCGCCGATACCGTGCTCGGTTTCATGGAGCGCGAGCAGACGCCGGTCGCCCGTTCCAAGGTGCTGTATCGCGGCAATGAGCCGCTATCGGCGCTCGCGACGTTCCTTGCGGAAGATCGTCGTTTCGAAGCCGATGCGGAAATCAACGGCAAGCTGATCGTCGCCAGCTCGCCGGGCGGCTACGTGCGGCGGCTGCGCGCGTGACCGCCGCGACGGAAGGAACGAGGCGGGTCGATGAACGGAGGCTTGCGATGGTC